>NZ_JBQEMS010000014.1:0-23644 GCF_052044265.1 Sinorhizobium sp. 22678
GGCGCGATCAATTTCACCTCATGGCCGAAGGAACGCAGCAGTCGGGCCCAATGGTGGGAACCACCACACGCTTCCAGCGCAATACTGGTCGGTGCCGCCTTCTGGAAGAATTTCACCATTTCCTTGCGCGTCAGCTTCCGGCGCAGGATCGGTTGCTCGGCGGCGTTCACTCCATGCAACTGGAAAACGCTCTTTGACGTATCCATGCCAATTCGGATAATCTGCTCCACGGACGGTCTCCCTCGATTGATGTCTTAACGACTCACTCTGGCACATTGCGATGCCGTTGAGAGCCGTCCACATGGGGTAATCGCGGGAGCGCGTCGCCCTCAAAATCAATCATAGCTTTGGAGGGTGGCTGTTCCCCGATAGGATGGAAATACGGGCTCACGACTGGACGCCGGGCCCAAGCATCGAATGGAGAACAGCCATGGAAGAATATATCGGTCTCGACGTGTCGATGAAAGAGACGGCGGTGTCGATCCGCCGCGACGGCAAACGCATCTGGCGCGGGAAGTGCGCCTCGGATCCCAAGCTCATTGCCGAGCTCATCCGCAAGCGGGCACCGGCGGTCAGACGCGTGGTGTTTGAGACCGGTCCGCTTTCGGTGTGGTTCTATCATGCGCTGTGCGCCGAAGGAGTGCCGGCGATCTGCATTGATGCGCGTCATGCCAAAGCGGCTCTCGATATGGCGCCTAACAAAACTGATGCGAATGATGCCGATGGCCTGGCACATCTTGCCGAGGTGGGATTCTTTCGTGAGGTACGCGTCAAGGGCTTCGACAGCATGCTGACCCGTACGCTCGTCGCTGCACGCACTCGGCTGGTTCGCATCACTGTGGAACTTTCCAACCAGATCCGCGGCGTCATGAAAACCTTCGGTCTTGTTGTTCCGGCCGGAAAGGGAAGTATGTTCGAGCGGAACGTGCGGAGCCTTCTTGTCGATCACGAGCAGCTTGCTGCTATCATCTTACCGCTTCTGGATGCCTGGCGCAGTGTCCGGATCCGTGCCGCTGACCTCGGACGTCAACTCATCAGGGATGCACGCGAGAGCCAGGCCTGCTGCCTTCTCATGTCTATCCCCGGCGTAGGCGCGATCACCGCAACGTCTTTCGTCACTGCCGTTGAAGAGCCTGACAACTTCAGGAAGTCCCGGAATGTCGGGGCCTGGATCGGGCTAACGACCCGTCGGTATCAATCTGGGGAGGTCGATTATGACGGGCATATATCCCGGCGTGGCGACAATCACTTGCGAGGACTTCTCTATGAGGCCGCGTCCGTCATCTTGGCCCGCAGCAAGAAAGAGAGCGCACTACGAACATGGGGTCTCCGACTCCGGGAGAGGCTCGGCTTCAAACGAGCCGCCGTCGCTGTCGCGCGCAAACTGGCCGTGATCATGCATGCGATGCTCAAGACCGGCGAGCTCTTCGATCCGAATGCAGGAGCCGCGGCATGAAAGCTGGTGGATAGCGTTCAGTATCTGAGCGCCTGAGACGTCCCTGCCGGGACGTAGGCTGAGCCATTCCGTTGATGGGATTGCACCGCTGACCCAGCCGAGTGCGTCGTCCACATTGAAGGCTCTTCCAACGAAGCCCATGATGCGGCGGCCTCTGCCGACCGCGAAGACAACCCTGTAACCCGGCACACGCGTCTCATATAAAGATACTTGACCCCACGGCTGCGATTAGACAACCCCAACAGTGCTCGTCACAGGGATCCAGCAGCGCCGCGTCTGCGGCGCGGAAGAGCCTTTCCAGCCCAAGGACTTGGTCTGGCTGGATTCCTGTGACAAGCACAGGAATGAGGAAATCAAACAAGCCGCCGCGGGTGGCCAGAATCTCAACAGGCCTTAGAGCGGGAGAAGAGTGTGTGCGGTTTTCCGCCCGCATCCCGCGTCTCAACTTCTTGGAATCGATACGCTCATGTTTTAGGTCGATCCGACTTAAATCATCTTGATCTAAGAGAAAGGGCCCTCTCTGTCAGGGCCGAAATGATCTCCAGGAACTCCGCGTCACGACCCGTCGACCGTCCCTGCTGCCGCAATATGGACGTGCGTTCTGGATATCAATGTTTCATTCCGGTAGAATATAGACTGGTGGGAACCAGGAAGCCTCTAATGGCGCTGAGCATCAAGGATATAGAAACCGAGCAGCTTGCCCGCACACTTGAGCGGCGGACAGGGGAATCCATCACGCTGGCCACCAAGCGTGCCCTCGAAGAACGATTGCGCCGAACCGACACCGCTGCCCGGCGCGCGGCTCTTCTGAAGGATCTGGAGGCCATTCAACGCCGCTGGAATGCCATGCCCGTCCTCGACGGTCGCAGCTCCGATGACATCATCGGTTATGACGAGGATGGACTCCCCCTCAAGTGATTTCTCGCAAACCGATATCCCGGCGGCGTAAGGCTCGCGCAGTTGGTCCTGCAAGAAGCAGAGGGTCACCGCCGGCCGCGACATGCTACATTCAAGGCCAGTCCGGCCGGAACCGCTGGTAAAGCCGAAGCGTGAAGTCACTCAGCCTGACGATGCTCTGCCGGATCTTGCCGACGAGACGCTGGAAAAGGCGGAGAGATATCAGGGCCTGTTAACACTTGTGCTAAGGCCTGTTGAGATTCATTTTGAGTTTATGACGGCTGCTGCGACATGGATAATGGCGTTGAAGCTTGTTTCCTTTGATCGTAGCCGATCTGTGCTTGTCACAGAGATCCAGCAGCGCCGCGTCCGCGGCGCGGAAGAGCCTTTCCAGCCCAAGGACTTGGTCTGGCTGGATGCCTGTGACAAGCACAGGAATGAGGAAATCAAACAAGCCGCAGCGGGTGGCCCGAGTCTCGACAGGCCTTAGAGCGGGAGAAAAGCGCGTGCGGTTTTCCGCCCGCATCCCGCGTCTCCGACCGGGGATGTTTTCAAGCCGGTTGAACAGATCATTTGCCCCTCGGTCGCCTATATCCCCTTCTTCCACCGATCGATGCGCTCTGCCAGCGCGCGCTTCACCTCGTCCTTGGTCCCGCTGGTGGCGGTAAGCAATTCCTGGGCGCGCAGGAAATCCAGGACGCGGAACCGCCCGACATCGGGACGCAGGAGAATATCCGGTGCGCCGGCCTGCATCTTCATCGTGATGATCGACTGCATCATCAACTGGGTCGCGCCGAACAGGCTGTCGATACGGCTCGGGATCGTCTCCCCGTCGCCATCCGGCCCGCCGACGACATCGACGGCGACGACGATATCCGCCAGTCCGCGCAGGTGATCGAAGGGGATCGGATTATAGATGCCGCCGTCGATCATCACGCGGCCGTCAATCTTCACCGGCATGAATACCGCCGGCAGGGCGCAGGAGGCAGCGAGCGCCTTATAGAGGTCGCCGCTTTCGCAGACCCGCTCCGTCTGTCCGTAATAGTCGGTGACGATGATTTTCAGGGGGATGGCCAGATCGGAGAAGCGGACAGGCACCGCCTCAGGCAGGAAGGCCTTCAGCACACGCTCTATATTGAACTGGCCGACGCGGAAGCCGCTCGCCACAGCCTCGGCAAGACTGGTCGGCCTCAATCGCCATAGGCGGTTGAGAACCTCCCCACGCCGGCCGACGGTCGAAAGCACGTGTTCACGGATTTCCTTCCCGCTCATGCCGGCGGCCACGCCCGCGCCCATGAGAGCGCCGATCGACGAACCGGCGACGACCGCCGGCCGAAGCCCCATCTCATCAAGCGCCTCGATGACATGGATGTGGGCAAGTCCGCGCGCGCCGCCGCCGCCGAGGGCAAGCGCGATGGTCGGCTCCCCCTCGCTACCCGCGGCTTTGCGTATCGTGGACAGGTTCTGCTCCATCGCCACCTCCGTCATCGGCCATCCTGCACGAGGGGCAGGCCGAGATCACGCGGAATCTGAACAGCTCCAACCGACTTTGCGCCGGTCTCAGGCGCCTCGGAAACGCAGAAAATGCATGAGCGTATCGCCGAAGGCGCGTTCGTCGACCGATTCAAAACTTTCGGAGAACTGCGGCCGGACGTCCGCGCGCTCCTCCAGGATTGCAAAGGCACCCGGAACGAGCCAACCGCCGCGGGCGGCCGCGGCCAGAGCGCGTTCGCCGAGACCCCTGCCATAGGGCGGATCTGCGAACACCAGATGAAACGGCTCCATCGTCCCGACCGGTCCGAGATCCGTCGCGTCGCGGCGAAAGATCTTGGCCCGCCCCTGAAGGCCGAGCGCTTCGATGTTGATCCGCAGCAGCCCGCGTCCCTCGACCCCCTGCTCCACGAAGAGGGCCTGCCGGCAGCCGCGCGACAGCGCCTCGAGCCCGACGGCCCCCGTGCCCGCGAAAAGATCGAGAACGCGCGTTCCGTCAAGCGCCTCCGGATATGCGTGGCTCAGGATGTTAAACAGGCTCTCGCGCGTGCGGTCCGTGGTCGGACGGATATCGTCCGATTTCGGCGCGGCCAGCGTGCGGCCGCGAAATTCTCCACCGACGATGCGCACGGCTGCCTACTTCCCCCTGCCCTGCGGCCCCTTGCCCGGCGGCTTACCGCCCCCCGGACGACCGCCGGGCTTGCCTCCGGCGGGTCTGCTGCCGGCGGGTTTTCCGGCACGCGGGCCGGACGAGCGATGGGCGGCCGGCTTTCCCGAAGCCGGTTTTCCAGCAACCGGTTTGCCGCCGGCGTTCGCACGTGGCCGGTCGTCGGCGAAGCTCTTCTTGCCGTCGCTACGCGGCGGCCGAGCGTTCTCCTTGCGTCCTTCGGACGAGATGCGGTCGTCGGCCGGGCGGGCCGCTCGCTCGCCGCTGGGCCGGCGCGGCGGGCGGTCGCCATGGTCGCGGGATTTCCGCTCCGCGCTTTCGAGCGGTCGACGCCTCTCGAAGCCGCCGGCACCTGCGGCATCCTTGCGGCCGGCGGATTTACCCCCCTTGCCCTGGCGTTCCGCATCGAAGCCGCCCGCTGCTTTCGCCGCAGCGTCCTTCGGCCGGTCGCGCCGTTTGCCTTCCGCAGGCGCGCGCCGCGCCGCCTTCGGCGACAGCTCGTCCTCCGCTGCCTTCGGCTTTTTCTCTACGGTCGGACGCGCACCCGGCGCCATCCAGACGTTGGAAGAGCGGTTGCGCCGGACCGGCGGGCGCACCGGACGCTCCTCCGGCTTACCGCGGCTGCGGCCGCGTTCATTCGGGCGACCATCGTCGCGTCGGGTATCGAGACGGGCAAGAGCACGCTCCCGCTTGTCCTCGGCCTTTTCGCGCTTGTTGCCCCATTCCGCCTTTGCGTGGTTGGCGGGCTCCGCTTCAGGCTCGGCAGCAGCCGGCTGATCGTTATAGATCGGCGCGTCGAAATTTGCCTTGGCATCGGCGATCAGCCGAGGCCCCAGCTGCTCGCGCAGCGTGCGGCCGCGTATTTCCTGAACCTGACCGATCGGCAGCTCGCCAAGCTGGAACGGACCGTAGGAGATGCGGATCAGCCGGTTGACATCGAGGCCGAGCGCGCCGAGCACATTCTTGATCTCGCGATTCTTGCCTTCCCGCAGGCCCATGGTGATCCAGACGTTCGAGCCCTGCACCCGGTCCAGCGTCGCCTCGATCGCTCCGTAGAGAACGCCTTCGACCGCGATGCCCTCCTTCAGACGGTCGAGCGCCTCCTGATCGATTTCCCCGTGCGCCCGCACGCGGTAGCGGCGCAGCCAGCCGGTCGACGGCAACTCGAGCACGCGGGCAAGCCCGCCGTCGTTCGTCAGGAGCAGCAGGCCCTCGGTATTGATGTCCAGGCGGCCCACCGACAGAACGCGCGGCAGATCCTCGGGCAGGTTCTCGAAAACCGTCGGACGGCCTTCCGGATCGGCATTGGTCGTCACGAGGCCGCCCGGCTTGTGATAAAGCCAGAGCCGTGTCCGTTCGATGCCGCGGATCGGATGGCCGTCGACCTCGATCCTGTCGGCAAGGGTCGCATTGACGACCGGCGTGTCGAGCACGACGCCATTGAGGCTGACCCGCCCTTCCATGATCATCCGCTCGACGTCGCGACGCGAGGCGACGCCTGCGCGCGACAGGATCTTCGAGATGCGTTGCGGCTCGTCCGCACCGGTGGGCGCTGCCGGACTGTTGCCGGCTGCCCGTGCCGCAGGCTTCTCGCTGCCGGAATGAGGTTTCTTGTCGCGACCCTTGGCCTTGCCGCCGGGCCTCGTGGGCTTGTCTTTGGATGTCATTTGTGTTGCCTGCCTTTTGCGGCTGTCCTATCAGGTCGTAGGCCGTGGGTTAAGAGGAAATTATCGAACGAACGATGGCAGAAACGGCACGCTTCATGCAGGCGGCCCTTCAGGAGGCCCGAAAGGCGGCGGCACGCGGCGAAGTGCCGATCGGCGCCGTCATCGTGCTCGACGGCAAGATGATCGCCGCGGCCGGAAATCGCACCCGCGAACGCAGCGACATCACCGCACATGCGGAGATCGAGGCGATCCGCCAGGCGGCGGCCGCCGTCGGCGACGAGCGTCTTTCGGGAGCCGATCTCTATGTCACGCTCGAGCCCTGCACCATGTGTGCGGCTGCGATCTCCTTCGCTCGCATCCGCCGCCTCTATTATGGCGCGGAGGATCCCAAAGGCGGCGCGGTCGACAACGGCGTCAGGTTTTATGCTTCCCCCACCTGCCATCATGTGCCGGATGTCTATTCCGGTCTTGCCGAGCGGGAGGCCGCCGACATTCTTCGTGAATTCTTCGCCAGCCGGCGTTAAAAATCACTTCGGGAAAACTGTGTTGCGATCTACCCGGGAGCGCGTGAAGTGTCAGTCCGCTGCGAACGCTTCCAATCCCTTGCCGGCGAGCCGGTAGCGCGTCCATTCCGACATGGGCTCCGCCCCGACGGCCTCATAGACGCGGATGGCGGGCTCGTTCCAGTCGAGCACGCTCCATTCGAAGCGGCCGCAGCCTTCCGCGACTGCCGTCCGCGCCAGGTGCTTCAGGAGCGCCTTGCCGGCGCCCGAGCCCCGAAACTCCGGCGAGACGTAAAGATCCTCCAGATATAGTCCCTTGCGCGCCTGCCAGGTGGAATAGCTGTAGAACCAGACGGCAAAGCCTGCGGGCTTGCCGTCGGCCTCGCAGATCACGGCGCGCGCGACGGCATCGGCTCCGAAGAGCGACTCGTGCACGCGCTCGACAGTCGCCTCGACCTCGTGCGGCGCCTTTTCATAAGTCGCGAGTTCCGTGATGAAACGGAGGATCGTCGCAGCGTCACCGGGAAGGGCATCGCGAATGCTGATAGCCATGGCTTTGGACCAATTCTAAAACTTGGATGCGAACGGAGCCGCACGCAGTTTCTCATTCCGCTCTAAAACGGCCAGTACCACTTGCTTCCGGAGTTCTTGATCTGCGCCTCCTTCTTGCGGCGGCGCGCCTTGTCCTTTTCGGGCTCTCCGAGATCGGCTTCAGCCCCCTCCGGCAGTCGACGGTATTCGAGCGGCGGATCGCTCAGGAAACGGCGCTTGTCCGCATAGGCGCCCTGCTCGATCTTGCGCGCCTCGCGATAGGCCTCCTGCTGTTCCTTGGCGGAAAGGCGGCGGCCGTTGGCATTCGCTTTTGCCAGCGGCGAGACGTAGTTGGGATCGTTCTTGTTGGCGTCCGCCTCTTCGCGCAGACGCGCGCGCGTCTCTTCGGGAGACTCGACCCAGGCCGGGTTGGCCTCGCGGCTTGCAAGCGACTGCTGCGGCTCGACCAGAGCGGTCTGCTGCTGTTGCGGCGGCAGCACCAAACCGGGGCGCGGCTGATACTTGACCGGATCCTTCTTCGCGGGAGCGAGGCTGACCGCGCTGCCTAGATCGTCGAGCAAATGCTCGCCGGCCGTCTTGTCCGTTCCGTAGGTCGGGCCGCCGATGCAGCCGGAAAGCACCAGACCTCCCGCCAGGATGGCGGCAATGCCGGCGGCCGCTCGCAACTCTCGCGTCATTCCCATGAGATTCCTTCCAGCCGGCCGCGCGTCGCTAAAACGGCCATTCAGCGCCCCATGGCGGAAAAATCCGCCAAATTTCGGGCAGGTTTTACCGGATGAAGAGCCTGAACGCAATTCACCCGGTAAACCGATCGATTACGGCTTGAAGCCGAGCTCCCGCAGGGCGGCCGCGTCGCGCGCGGAGACGTCCGGATAGAGCGGATCGGAGCCGACATCGGTGGTGATTCGCCAGGAGCGGGCGCATTTGCGGCCCTCGGCGAGTTTCGGTACGACGCTGACTTTCGCGACGTCCGGCAGCCTGAACGCATCCTCCGGGCCCTCGCCCCCGTCGACATCGATCCCCGAGGTGATGCAGATCTCGGCGAAGTCCTGGCCGTTGAGCGCCTGGAGCAGATCCGGATCGGCGACATGGACGACCGGCGCCGCCTCCAGCGAAGAGCCGATGCGTTTTTCCTTGCGCTCGATCTCGAGCGCGCCGGTCACCACCTTGCGCACTTCGCGGATCTTCCGCCACTTCTCGGCGAGCGCGTCGTTACGCCATTCCGCCGGAACCGTGGGGAACTGTTCGAGATGCACGGAAACGGCTTGCGGGTTGCGCGAAAGCCAGGCCTCCTCGGCAGTGAAGGGCAGCATGGGTGCAAGCCAGGTCACCAGGCAATCGAAAAGGGTGCGGATGACCTGCAGGGCCGCGCGGCGGCGCAACGACGACGGCGCGTCACAATAGAGCGCATCCTTGCGGATATCGAAATAGAAAGCCGAGAGTTCGACATTCGAGAAATCGATGAGCGCCCGGGCGATCCTCTTGAAGTCGAAGGCGTCGTAGCCTTCGCGCACCAGCCGGTCGAGTTCGGCAAGACGATGCAGCATCAGCCTTTCGAGTTCCGGCATGTCGGCAAGCGCTACAGCCTCACCCTTGTCGTGGGCGAGCGTGCCGAGCATCCAGCGGATCGTGTTGCGCAGCTTGCGGTATGCATCGATATTCGTCTGGATGATGGTCTTGCCGAGGCGCTGGTCTTCCCAATAGTCCGTCGTCATGACCCAGAGGCGCAGGATGTCGGCGCCGGCATCCTTCATCACCTCCTGGGGCGTGACGGTATTGCCCTTCGACTTCGACATCTTCTCGCCCTTCTCATCCATGGTGAAGCCATGGGTGATGACGGCGTTGTAGGGCGCGCGGCCGCGCGTCGCGCAGCTTTCGAGCAGCGAGGAATGGAACCACCCGCGGTGCTGGTCGGAGCCTTCGAGATAGACGTCGGCCGGCCATTTCAGGTCCGGACGGTCCTCCAGCGTGAAGGTGTGGGTCGATCCGGAATCGAACCATACGTCCAGGATGTCCGTGACCTGGTGCCAGCGGGCATGGTCGTGGTCGTTGCCGAGAAAGCGCTCTTTCGCGCCTTCGGCGAACCACGCGTCCGCTCCTTCCTTCTCGAAAGCGTCGAGGATGCGGGCATTGACCTCGTCGTCAACGAGGATTTCGCCCTCGTCGTCGGCGAAGATCGCGATCGGCACACCCCAGGCGCGCTGGCGCGAAAGCACCCAGTCGGGGCGCTGCTCGATCATCGCCCGAAGACGGTTCTGGCCGGCGCCGGGCACGAAACGGGTTTCGTCGATCGCGTTCAACGCGCGCGAGCGCAGCGTCGTGCCGTCGCCGAAATCCTTGTCCATGGTGACGAACCATTGCGGCGTGTTGCGGAAGATGACCGGCTTCTTCGACCGCCAGGAATGCGGATAGGAATGCTTCAAACGGCCGCGCGCGAAGAGCGCGTGACGGCCGATAAGGGCCTTGATGACGCGGTCGTTGGCGTCGCCCTTCTTGCCCTTGTCGTCTATGACGCGGCCGGCGCCGCCTTCCGCATCCGGACCGAAGCCGGGGGCGTCGGCGGTGAAATAGCCGGCATCGTCGACCGGGAACGGGATCGTGGACGAGATGCCGCGTTCCTCGAGGACGCGCACATTGTCCATCCAGGCCTCGAAGTCCTCGCGGCCATGGCTGGGTGCAGTATGGACAAAGCCGGTACCGGCA
Source organism: Sinorhizobium sp. 22678 (assembly GCF_052044265.1). Taxonomy (NCBI): domain Bacteria; kingdom Pseudomonadati; phylum Pseudomonadota; class Alphaproteobacteria; order Hyphomicrobiales; family Rhizobiaceae; genus Sinorhizobium; species Sinorhizobium sp. 22678. Next base: position 9,937 of record NZ_JBQEMS010000014.1, read on the forward strand.
TCGTCGGTGACGTGCTCGCCGTCGAGAAGCGGGACGTTGAACGCATAACCGCCACCCAGGCCGTGCAGCGGATGGGCGCAGGTAATCGCGGCCAGATCGGCGGCCTCCACATCGCGCACGAAGTTGAACGTGACCTTCGCCTTGGCCGCCGACTCTTCCGCCAGGCGCTTGGCGAAGATCAGCTTCTCGCCCGGCTGCGGGCCGTAGTCGTTCTCGGCGGTCGCGACTTCATAGAGCCCATAGGCATAGCGCGACGAGTAGGCGATCGCACGGTTGCCCGGGATCGTCCAGGGGGTCGTCGTCCAGATGACGACAAAGGCGCCGGCAAGCGCATCGGGGCCTTCGGTCACCGGGAACTTCACCCAGATCATGTCGCTTTCGACGTCGGCATATTCCACCTCGGCCTCGGCCAGTGCGGTACGCTCGACGACCGACCACATGACCGGCTTGGAGCCGCGATATAGCTGACCGGACTTGGCGATCTTCATCAGCTCGCCGGCGATGCGCGCTTCCGCGTGGAAATTCATCGTGGTGTAGGGGTTTTCGAAGTCGCCCTCGATGCCGAGGCGCTTGAACTCCTCGGTCTGAATCCCGATCCAGCCGCTTGCGAATTCACGGCATTCCTTACGGAACTCGTTGACCGGCACCTCGTCCTTGTTCTTGCCTTTCTCGCGGTACTTCTCTTCGATCTTCCATTCGATCGGCAAACCGTGGCAGTCCCAGCCCGGCACGTAATTGGCATCGAAGCCGCGCATCTGGAAAGAGCGGTTGATCACATCCTTGAGGATCTTGTTCAGGGCGTGGCCGATATGGATGTTGCCGTTGGCGTAGGGAGGGCCGTCGTGCAGGACGAACTTCTCGCGGCCGGCAGCGGACGCGCGGAGCTTTTTGTAAAGCTCCATCTTCTGCCAGCGGGCGACGGTCTCCGGCTCCTTCTGCGGCAGGCCGGCCCGCATCGGAAAGTCCGTCTGCGGCAGGTAAAGAGTGGAAGAATAGTCGATCTTTTCAGCGGTCTCGGTCATGGTTTTCGCATTCGTGTTTTCCGCGCGGGGCAGTCACGCAGGCGGAAGGGTTCGGTAATCTCGAAGATGATGGGGGCGTTGAAACGCCGAAATCCCGGACCTTCCGGCGCAGCCTAGAGCGCGCGGAAAGCCGGGCCAATAATTCGCTGATCGACGATCACTCGATGGAACCGGGTCATTATGGCCGGTTCTTTAAGGCGTTTTCCGCCTTTTGAAAAGGTCCGCCGGCCGCACATGCCCGAAATCTTTGACGCATCGGGTGGCGTAAGGCCCTGCCGCCGCTCAGGCGAAATTGAGCCTGCGGTCGATCTCGCTCAGGGGCTGAACGCCCGCAAGCAGCGCGCGGGCCTCGCTCTCGTCCTTGCGCATCTGGACCATCAATGGCTCCAGACCGTCGAACTTGAGTTCGTCGCGCAACCGGCCGAAGAAGGATACGGCGCAGATCTCGCCGTAGAGATCCGCGGAGAAATCGAAAACGAAGGTCTCCAGCAATGCTTCGCCGTCGCTATCGACCGTCGGGCGACGGCCGAAGCTTGCGACACCGTCATGAAGCGACCCGTCCGCCCTCCGGAAACGCACCGCATAGATGCCGCTCTTCAGTTCCGCCTCGGGCGGCAGGCGCATGTTCGCGGTCGGATAGCCGAGCGTGCGGCCGAGCTTCTTGCCGTCGATGACTTCGGCTTCGACCGTATAGCGATAGCCAAGCAGCCCGGCCGCGTGCGAAACGTCGCCCTCGGCCAGCAGGGAGCGGATGAAACTCGAGGATATCACGGCGGCGTTTTCGTCGCGGAATGCATCCACAAGCGTCACGCCGAATCCCTCGCGCTCCCCGGACGCCATCAGGAAGGCCGGCCCGCCTTCCCGCCCCTTGCCGAAATGGAAATCGAAACCGGTGACGACATGGGAGGCGTGCAGCCATTCGCGCAGGATGCTATGAATGAAGTCGGAGGCCGAAAGCTCCGAAAAGCTCCGGTCGAAAGGATATTCGATGACGGCACCGAATCCCATTCCCTCGAGTATGCGGGCTTTCAGCGGCGCCGGGGTGAGGCGGAACACCGGCGCGTCGGGCCGGAACACGGTACGCGGATGCGGCTCGAAGGTGAGCACGAGCGCCGGAACGGCCCGCTTCACCGCCTCCTCCAGCGCGCGGTTCAGCACCGACTGATGGCCGCGATGCACGCCGTCGAAATTGCCGATCGCGACCACACCGCCGCGTAGATGTTCGGGCAGCGGATCGCGGGTCTCGTTGCGGTGAAAAACGGTCATGCCGATCGTCCCGTCATGCCAGCCGCGGCATCCACCATTTCGGCTGCGCCCCATTCTGCCTCAGGAAGGCCATGAGCCTCGCTTCGTCGGTGCGGCTTTCGTGCATGTATTCCTGCGCATGGATGCCCGCGCTGATGTAGAGCAGGTCGAAGCCGGCATCCTGGGCACCCTTGACGTCGGTCGGCATCCCGTCACCGATGGCGATGACGCGCGAAAGATCGAAATTACCCCTGGCGGACTTGGCCTGCGCGAGAGCGGCCTGATAGATCGCGATATAGGGCTTGCCGGCAATGCGGGCCTCGCCGCCGAGCTCTTCATAGAGTTTGGCGATGGCACCGGCACAGGGGATGAGCCTATGCCCGCGCTCCACGACAAGATCGGGGTTGGCGCAGATGAACGGTATTTTCCGCTTGGCGAGCCCCGTCAGCGTCGCGCGGTAGTGCTCGGGCGTCTCGGTCTCGTCGTCGTAGAAGCCGGCGCAGACGATCGTCTCGGCCTCGTCGGCGGATACGATCTCGGTGCCGAGCCCTTCGAGCAGCGGCAGATCCCGGTCGGCTCCGATGAAGAAGATGCGTTTGTCGGCCGCCGCAATCAGCGCCTGCGTCACGTCGCCGGAGGTCACGATACGGTCATAGGCTTCGTCGGGGACGCCGAGGCCGCGGATTTGCACCGTGACGCCCGGATGCGGCCGGGGTGAATTGGTGATGAGAACGACGGTCAGCCCCTGGGCGCGCGCCTCGGCCAGCGCTTCGCAGGCGGATGCAAAGGCTTGAATGCCGTTGTGAAGCACGCCCCAGACGTCGCAAAGGACCACGTCGTAACGACCGGCGATTTCCCGAAAACTATTGATCCTGACGGCCATGCTGGCTTCCTGCAAACTCGGCTTTCCGGCTGACATCGCAAGGAAGGGGCAAGAATACAAGCCTCACGCCGAGAAAAACGCGGCACTTCCCAAGGATTTTAAAGCAATTCCAGGAAGCGGCGCGTCGAAGCTCAGGTCGGTTTTGCCGGCGCGCATGGCGATGCGCTTGAATTCCTCGCGTGGCGACTGCGCGGTCTCCGGCATGTTCCTTTGGCAGGAAACGGATCCTGCAGTCTCGCCTCTTCCAGGGATGAGATAATCAAACAAGCCGCGGCGGGGGCTCGGCGCTGTCAACGATCACGGCCGGCAAAAAATCTCGGAACCGATCCTTGACTCATTTCACGGCCACCCTTATCTCGGCTGGCGCTAGCACTCACTTGATAAGAGTGCTAACACCCATCCGGCGGGTCCATTCGCGACCCGCAGTGTCATTTGATCGAGGGATTAGACAATGGCAAGCACCAATTTCCGTCCGCTGCACGACCGCGTTGTCGTCCGCCGCGTCGAGTCTGAAGAAAAGACCAAGGGCGGCATCATCATTCCGGACACCGCTAAGGAAAAGCCGCAGGAAGGCGAAATCGTGGCTGTCGGTTCGGGTGCCCGCGACGAAAGCGGCAAGGTTGTTCCGCTCGACGTCAAGGCCGGCGACCGCATTCTGTTCGGCAAGTGGTCCGGCACCGAAGTCAAGATCGACGGCGAAGACCTTCTGATCATGAAGGAAGCCGACATCATGGGCGTCATCGGCTGATCGGCCGGCACCCCTTCAAATTCCATAATTTGAAACCGGACCAGTTCCGGAGTTTCGAAACCAGGAGCTTTCAAAATGGCAGCTAAAGAAGTCAAGTTCGGCCGCAGCGCGCGCGAAAAGATGCTGCGCGGCGTCGACATCCTCGCCGACGCAGTCAAGGTGACGCTCGGCCCGAAGGGCCGCAATGTCGTTATCGACAAGTCGTTCGGCGCGCCGCGCATCACCAAGGACGGCGTTTCGGTCGCCAAGGAGATCGAACTCGAAGACAAGTTCGAGAACATGGGCGCCCAGATGGTCCGCGAAGTCGCTTCGAAGACCAACGACATCGCCGGTGACGGCACGACGACTGCAACCGTTCTCGCCCAGGCGATCGTTCGCGAAGGCGCGAAGGCCGTTGCCGCCGGCATGAACCCGATGGACCTGAAGCGCGGTATCGACCTGGCTGTCGCCGAAGTCGTCAAGGACCTGCTCGCCAAGGCCAAGAAGATCAACACCTCGGACGAAGTCGCCCAGGTCGGCACGATCTCGGCAAACGGCGAAAAGCAGATCGGTCTCGACATCGCCGAAGCGATGCAGAAGGTCGGCAACGAAGGCGTCATCACGGTTGAAGAAGCCAAGACCGCCGAAACCGAGCTCGAAGTCGTCGAAGGCATGCAGTTCGACCGCGGCTACCTGTCGCCCTACTTCGTCACCAACCCGGAAAAGATGGTCGCCGACCTGGAAGACGCTTTCATTCTCCTGCACGAGAAGAAGCTCTCCAACCTGCAGGCGATGCTCCCGGTTCTCGAAGCCGTCGTTCAGACCGGCAAGCCGCTCCTCATCATCGCTGAAGACGTCGAAGGCGAAGCACTCGCAACGCTCGTCGTCAACAAGCTGCGTGGCGGCCTGAAGATCGCTGCCGTCAAGGCCCCGGGCTTCGGCGACCGCCGCAAGGCCATGCTCGAAGACATCGCCATCCTGACGGGCGGCACGGTGATCTCGGAAGACCTCGGCATCAAGCTCGAAAGCGTCACGCTCGACATGCTCGGCCGCGCGAAGAAGGTTTCGATCACCAAGGAAAACACGACGATCGTCGACGGTGCCGGCCAGAAGTCCGACATCGAAGGCCGCGTCGCTCAGATCAAGGCCCAGATCGAAGAAACCACCTCCGACTACGACCGTGAGAAGCTGCAGGAGCGCCTTGCCAAGCTCGCCGGCGGCGTCGCCGTCATCCGCGTCGGCGGTGCGACGGAAGTCGAAGTGAAGGAAAAGAAGGACCGCATCGACGACGCCCTCAACGCGACGCGCGCTGCAGTTCAGGAAGGCATCGTACCGGGCGGCGGTGTTGCCCTTCTGCGTTCTTCCGTCAAGATCACCGTCAAGGGTGAAAACGACGATCAGGACGCCGGCGTCAACATCGTTCGCCGCGCTCTGCAGTCTCCGGCCCGTCAGATCGTCGAAAACGCTGGCGACGAAGCATCCATCGTTGTCGGCAAGATCCTCGAGAAGAACACCGACGACTTCGGCTACAACGCCCAGACCGGCGAATATGGCGACATGATCGCCATGGGCATCATCGACCCGGTCAAGGTCGTTCGCACAGCGCTTCAGGACGCAGCCTCGGTTGCTTCGCTGCTCATCACCACCGAAGCCATGATCGCCGAACTGCCCAAGAAGGACGCTCCGGCAATGCCGGGCGGCATGGGCGGAATGGGCGGAATGGACATGATGTGATAAGGCGACAGCCTTAGCACGATCCATCCGGATCCGAAGGGCGGCTCTCGAGCCGCCCTTTTTGTTTTATAATGCCGGAGCGCATGCGGCCGCGCTGGAGCATTTCAATGTTTCATGGAAACACTGAAATGTTCTGACCCTTTGGTCCAACGCATTTCCGGACGGAAAACCGTTACACACTTCTCCTGGAAGTGCTCTAAGTCAGCAATGCCTTCAGATCGACCTGCGGATTCGCGAGCAGCACACGGTCCGGCGTGGCGCCCGCCTCGAGAAGCTTCTTTCCCGTCACATAGGCCTTGGCGTCGTTGATCGCATCGACGGCGACCAGTTTGCCCTGGCGGAAATACCAGACCGAGACGCTGCCCTCGCGCTGGCCCTGGCGGACGAGCGTTTCGTCGTGGCCGAGGCCGAAGCCGGCAATCTGCAGCTTGACGTCGTACTGGTCGGACCAGAACCAGGGCTTCGGGTCGTAGGGATCGGTACTGCCCGCGAGAACCGCGGCAACCGCCTCCGCCTGGTCGACGGCATTCTGCACGGATTCGAGGCGGATGCGCATGCCGTCCCACGGCAGGACGGCGCAGTCGCCCACGGCGAAGATCGTTGGATCTGAGGTCCGGCCATGGCTGTCGACGACAATGCCGTTTGCGGTTTCGATGCCGGCTTCGTGCGCCAGCGAATCATTCGCCGCCACGCCAATGCCGACGATCACGATATCGACGGGAATGACGGAGCCGTCGGAGAGTTCCGCCGCCGTAACGCGGCCGTTGTCGCCGATCAGACGATGGAGCCCCGTGCGTTCACGTATATCGACGCCGTGCGAGCGGTGAATTTCGCGGACGATCGCCGAGGTGGCGCCGGAGGCGACACGCTGAAGGATCCGGTCGGCCATTTCGATGACTGTGACCTCGAGCCCCGTGGTCCGGGCAACCGCCGCAGCCTCGAGGCCGATGTAACCGCCACCGACGACCAGCACCCGCCGGCCGGGCTGCATCTCCTCTGCCAGCCGGTCGGCATCCCGGAAATCGCGCACGACGAAAACGCCCGCGAGATCGCCGCCCGCCGCAGCCGGCAGCCGACGCGGCGTGGCGCCGGTCGCGAGGGCAAGCGTCTCATAGGCAAGTTTGGAGCCATCGCTGAGCGTCACGCGTTTGGCGGCGCGATCGATCGCCGTCGCGGCGGTCGAAACACGTATGTCGATCACGTGCTCCGCATACCAGGGCTCCGGCCGGTAAAGCAGGCGATCGAGGGTCATTTCGCGCAGCAGATATTTCTTGGAGAGCGGCGGCCGCTGGTAGGGCAGGCTCGCTTCGGCGGCAACCACGGTGACCGGACGCATGTCCTTGAGGGCGCGAAGCTTGGCGACCAAAGCGAATGCGGCTTGACCGCCACCGACAACAACAAGTCTTCCCGACACCTGCTCCATCCGTCTCAATCGTCTCTGCCCATCGCTATCCTCCCGGCCGGCATCCGGTCAATCTCCGGCGGAGGCCCCCGCCCGAAACTACTCCTTGCGCGGGATCTCCATGCCCTTTTGGGCGGCGGGGCGTGCCAGGCCGCGATCCACCCAGTCCATGACGTTCGGGAAGCTCTTATAGTCGAGCACCTCGGCGCCGCCATAGAATTTGCGGGCCCCTTCCACCCAAGGATAGGTCGCGATGTCGGCGATGGTGTATTCGTCCCCCATCAGCCATTGACGGCCCTCGAGCCGCGCTTCGAGGACGCCGAGAAGACGCTTCGCTTCGTCGCGATAGCGCTGAACCGGATAGGGGTTGTTGGCGACCTTGTCGGCGGCAAATTTGAAGAAATGGCCGAACTGCCCGAACATCGGTCCGATGCCGCCCATCTGGAACATCACCCAGCACAGCGTCTCGTAACGGCGGGCCGCATCGGCCGGGAGGAGCTTGCCGGCCTTTTCTGCAAGATAGATCAGAATCGCGCCGGATTCGAAGAGGCCGATGGGCTTTCCGTCCGGTCCGTTCGGATCGATGATCGCCGGAATGCGGCCGTTCGGATTGAGGGACAGGAATTCGGGCGACTTCTGCTCGTTGGTATCGAAGGAAATGCGGTGTGCCTCATAGGCCAGGCCCAGTTCTTCGAGCGCGATCGAGACCTTAACGCCGTTCGGCGTCGGGAGCGAATAGAGCTGGATGATATCGGGACTTTTCGCCGGCCAGCGAGCCGTGATCGGAAACGAAGAAAGATCAGCCATGACGGATGCCTCTAGGTGGGAAATCGAAAGGGTGTCTGCCGCCCCAACATAGGGAGCGTCGGTTGCATTTGTCAGGGTCGAAGGCAAATTTGCCGGTCTTCACCTTCGCCGTCCTCGCGCTCAGAGCACGGCCCGCACGGCAGCAACGATCCGGTCGATCACCGGATTGCCCTCGTGGGTGGCCTTGCGCGCCCGCACGAGGCAGGCCTCGGAGCGCAGGATCACACCGTCAGAAAGGATCTTCAGATGGTTGGCCTTGAGCGTCGAGCCCGTCGAGGTGATGTCGACGATGATGTCGGAGGAGCCGGACGCGGGCGCGCCTTCGGTCGCTCCCAGACTCTCGACGATGCGGTAGAGCTGGATGCCGTGGCTGCCCGAGAAGAAATGCTGCGTCAGACGCCAGTATTTGGTGGCGATCGCAAGCCGGCGGCCATGGCGGGCGCGGAAGTCCGCCGCGACATCGCCGAGGTCGGCCATGGTGTCGACGTCGTACCAGATCTCGGGTACCGCGACGACCACATCGGCGTGACCGAAGCCGAGCCGGGCGGCGAATTCGACACGGGCATCGGCGTCCGCCAGGCCTTCGCGCACGAGGTCCTCGCCCGTGACGCCGAAATCGACCGCGCCGCTGCCGATCTCACGGGCGATTTCCGAGGCGGACAAATAGGCGATCTCGACGTCGTCCCACCCTTCAACGCGGCCGCGATAGGACCGGTCGCTGCCGACTGCCGCAATCTTCATTCCGGCGCGTTCGAAGATCGCCGAGGCCTCATCCTTCATTCGCCCCTTGGAGGGCAGCGCAATGGTGACGGTCATTCCGCCCTCCCCGCAGCGATCGCCTGTTCTATCCGGTCGAGCCAGAGGGAAAAGCCGACGGCCGGAATATGCTCGCGGGCACCGAGCAAAGTCAGAAGGCGGTCGAACCGGCCGCCGCCGGCGAGCACCGCCGGCGTGCCTTCGACCCCGATTTCGAAGACGAGCCCGGTGTAGTAATCAAGCGGCCGGCCGAAGGCGGCGCGGTAGCGCATCAGACCGGGATCGGCGCCGGTCCTTGCAAGCGCGGCCACGCGCGCGTCGAAAAGCGCCAGCGCATCATCGATCTTCAGGCGCGCCTTGCCGGCGAAGCGGTGGAGCGCCGCCGGAGCATCGGCGAGGGGCAGATCGAAAGCCAAGAACGCGCGCATGACGCCGAGCGCCTCCTTGTCCAGCCGGGTGGCGGCGAGTTCGACTTTTTCCTTCAGGCGCCGCGCTATATCGCGGGGCGAGCGGCTCGCATTGGTCGAATAGCCGGTCGCCTTCATCGTCTCGCCGATATGGGCGACGAGCCGCTCCTCGTCCTCGAGCATGCCGAGCGCCGCGACGCGCTCGACGTCGTGACCGAAGACGCCGGGCGACTTCGGATCGGCGAGCGCCGCCAGAAGCCGTTCCAACTGCTTTTGATCGCCGAAAGCATGGATGAGGCGCTTCTGCCAGCCCCCGGGCAGGCCGCATGCGGCAATCACCGCTTCGAACACCGACTGGTCGCCGAGCGTCACGTTCAGCCGCTCGCCCGGCAGCCGGTTGGCGAGGACGAACATAGCGTCGCCGACCACGCGGGCGTCGGCAGCGGCCGTATCCGGATCGCCGAGGTCTTCGATGCCCGCCTGATAGAATTCACTCGATCCTTCGCGGCGCTGCCGGAACACCTCGCCCAGATAGGCGTAACGCTGCGGCGTGCCGGTTGCGGTCTCGATATGACGGAGGCAGACGGGAATGGTGAACTCGGGGCGCAGGCAAAGGCTCTCGCCGGTCTCGCTCTCGGTCATGAAAATGCGCCGGCGCAGATCTTCGCCGGCCATGTCGAGGAAAGGCTCCGCCGGCTGGATGACCGGCGTATCGACGCGCAGCGTGTTCCGGCGCTCGAAATCTGCGAGAAGGTCGCCGGCAAAGGCGGGAAGATTGATCAGAGGCATTGCGGTCAACCCGCCCTTTTCCGGTCCTCGGCCTGTTCCGCCAGAATTTCGCGCACCTTCGCGACGAGTTCGCCTTCCGGGACGGAAACCTGCGCGACACGCGCCTCGCGCCAGGCGACATTATCCTCGATTTCACCCGAAAGCCGCTTGCCTTCGATCAGGTCCTTGATCTGCACAACGCCGGAGGCGCGCTCGTCGCCCCCCTGGATCACGGCGATCGGCGATCCGCGACGGTCGGCATATTTGAGCTGGTCGCCGAAGTTCTTCTTGTTGCCCTGGTACATTTCGGCGCGGATGCCGGCATGCCGCAGATCCTGCACGAAACGCTGGTAACGCCCCATGCTTTCGATATCGCGATCCATGACGCAAACGACAACCGGAGCGGTGACCTGTTCGGCGCCCAGCTTGCCCAGATTCTTGAGTGCCGTCATCAGCCGCGACACGCCGATGGAGAAGCCGGTCGCCGGTACCGGCTGTCCCATGAAGCGCGACACGAGGCCGTCGTAGCGGCCGCCCCCGCCGACGGAGCCGAAGACGACCTGCTCGCCCTTTTCATTGGTGACGGCGAACTGCAACTCCGCTTCGAAGACGGGGCCGGTATAATATTCGAGGCCGCGCACGACGGAGGGGTCGATCTTGATGCGGTCCGCCTCGTAGCCGGCGCTGAGTACAAGGCTGCGGATCGTGTTCAACTCGGTGACGCCCTCGGCGCCGCGGGCCGTTCCGGCGACGAGCGCCGCCAGATCGTCCGCGCTGCTCGCATAGTCCGTGATCCCAACGAAGAAAAGGATCTTGCCGATCTGCTCCTCGTTCAGCCCGGCGCCCTTGGTGAAGTCGCCGCTCTCGTCCTTGCGCCCTTCACCCAGCAACAGCCGCACGCCTTGCGGACCGAACTTGTCGAGCTTGTCGATGGCGCGCAGCACCGTCAGCCGCGTATTCGTCTGCTCGACTCCGCCGAGACCGATCGCCTCCAGAACGCCGTCGAGTACCTTGCGGTTGTTGACGCGGATCACGTAATCGCCGCGGGCAATGCCGAGCGCCTCCATCGTGTCGGCCATCATCATGCACATTTCGGCATCGGCCTGCACGCCGGCGGCACCGACCGTATCGGCATCGAACTGCATGAACTGGCGGAAGCGGCCCGGGCCCGGCTTCTCGTTGCGGAAAACGTAACCGGCGCGATAGGTACGATAGGGAAGCTGGATTTCATTGAAATTCTCGGCCACGTGACGTGCGAGAGGCGCAGTCAGATCGTAGCGCAGGCTCAGCCACTGGTCGTCGTCGTCGGTCAGCGAAAAGACACCTTCATTCGGCCGGTCGCTGTCGGGCAGGAACTTGCCGAGCGCGTCGGTATATTCGAAAAGCGGCGTCTCGACCGGATCGAAGCCGTAACGTTCGTAGACTTCGCGGATTTTCGCGATCATCTCGTCGACGGCGCGAATGTCCGCGGCCGACCGGTCGACGAAGCCGCGCGGCAGGCGTGCCCTGAGCTTCTGCGTTTTCTTCTGTTTTTCATTCATTGAAAGCATTCCGGACTTCAAGCTTGGTCGGTGCCTTCCCTACCGGATCATGGCAGGGGCGGCAAGGGCGGCGACAAGCCGCAAGACCGCGCGCGTGCGGCCTTGCGGAACATTGCGGCGTTGCATGCGTTCCTGCGCGAAAGGCCCGATCACAATGCCGTGATTGTATATCTCGCAATTTACGCGTATAGGTTACGCAGCAGATCGAGGGCGACTTTGGGGACTGAGCGATATGCTGAACTTCATGACACCGGGATCCGGATCCATAAAACCTTTGAGTCCGGAGACGCACAGAGCCTGGACCCGCCGCGTCTCGCAGGCGGGTTGCCTGGTGGAGCCATGGCGCTGCGACCTTTCCAGCGGCGCTTTCATGATAGGTTCCAAAACCGCTGCCCTCCTCGGTCTGCGGCGCAATCCCTGCGGCATCGTCGACCTTGTCAGGGCCTATGACAGAGGCGACCGGTCCACGATCCTGAACATTCTGGAACAGGCGACGGAAAGCTCCTCGTCCTTCTGCTTCTCGACCACCGTCCGCGGCATAACGGGACATCCTTCGCCACTCTATTGCATCGGCAATTCGACGCTTACGGACGAGGGCGCAGAGGGTTCGCTCGAAGGCGTGTTCGCCCTTCCGGATAGCGACAATACGGACGCCTGACGGCGCGTGCCAATTTCCATCATCTTTGCATTCTGTCCGCCCCTGTGAGCGGCGGACTCGATGAAAGGAAACGAAATGGTCCTCAAACGATCCCTGGCTGCCCTGTTTCTCGCCGCCACGTTCGCTGCTGTTCCCGTGCTGGCGCAGGAGACCGACCACGGCAGCATGCATCACGGCTCGGCAGAGAGCGGCGCGGCGGGTGACGCGCCCCCGTCGAGCAAGGCCTTCGCCGAAGCGAACGCCAGGATGCACAAGGACATGGACATCGCCTTCAGCGGCAATGCCGATCTCGATTTCGTACGCGCCATGATCGCTCACCACCAGGGAGCGATCGACATGGCGAAGGTCGAGCTCGAACACGGCAAGGACGAAGCGATCCGCAAACTCGCGGATGACATCATCAAGGCCCAGGAAGCGGAGATCAGGATGATGAAGGAATGGCTGGCCCGCAATGGCGGCTAGATCACGGTGCTTTTAGGTCGGGTCGACCTAAAAGCATGAACGTGATCGATTGCAAGAAGAGCGGCATGCGGGCGGCGCACAGTTTTCCTCATTCCGCTCTAAGGCCTGTTGAGATTGAATACCCGCCGCCGCTTGTTGAATTCCTCATTCCTGCGCTTGTCACAGGAATCCAGCCAGACCAAGTCCTTGGGCTGAAAAAACGCTTGCCGCGCCGCAGACGCGGCGCTGCTGGATCCCTGTGACAAGTGTTTAGCCCGGGGAGATAGCTGACACCTGTTCGGATAGATCACTGCCGGATTGCTTGGTTGTCAAGTCGACGGCTGCGATGCGGAGGGCAGCGAAGAAGATGCCGTATCGCCCGTCCGTGTCGAGCGGGCGAATGGCGATGCGTTCGCCGCAGAAGGCCTTTGGGACTTTCCACTTGCGGCCTTTGAAGCTGACATAGGCCTTGGTGCTGGGGACGGTGCGGACGACCTCGCCTTCATCGTAGATCACCTCTGGAAGGTGCTCGGGCATGGGGCGCGAACTGGGACGATAGCGACGGGCCGGCACGTCGAGATCGAGCGCGGCATGGGGCCGCTCGAAATTATAGAGTTCGCGCCAGGCATCGAAGGCGCGCTGGACGGCAGCCAGATCGGAAAATCGGGCGAAATCGAATATTTCGGCCTTGAGCGTGCGATGGAAGCGCTCATTCTTGCCGCGGCTCTGCGGATGATAGGGCCGGCTATGCAGGAGGCCGACGCCGAGCTTCAACAGCCACACGCCAAGTCTTGTCCAACGCTTGCCCGAGGCCTCGCCCCAGGGCGCGCCATTATCGACGAAAAGGGCGTCCGGCAGGCCGTAGCGCCGGAATGTCCGCTCCAGATGGCCGCGCACGGTCACTCCCTGCTGGTTGGCGCAGGCCGCCAGGCAAGGCACGAAGCGGGAATGGTCGTCCACCATCGTCAGCGGATGGCAGGGCGTGCCATCGCCGAGCCGAACCCAGCCCTTGAAATCCATCTGCCAGAGCTGGTTCGGCGCCTCCTTCTCGAAGCGCTGGGTCGCCGGCGCGCCACCGACCGGCGGCATGATCCGCTCATGGCGCTTCAGGATAGCATGAACCGTCGAAGGCGCCGGCGCATGCTGCCCCCGGTCTTCCAGAACGCGCGCGATCTTGCGTGCGCCCCACGCCGGATGCGCATCGCGCACCGCAAGCACCTCTGTCTCCACCGCCGCGCTCGACTGCAACGGGCTCACATGCGGGCGGCGCGAGCGATCAGCCAGCTCCCGGTCACCTGCCTGCCACCGCGCCAGCCA
>NZ_JBQEMS010000014.1:23694-158888 GCF_052044265.1 Sinorhizobium sp. 22678
CGCTCTTTGACGTATCCATGCCAATTCGGATAATCTGCTCCACGGACGGTCTCCCTCGATTGATGTCTTAACGACTCACTCTGGCACATTGCGATGCCGTTGAGAGCCGTCCACCCCAACAGTGCTCGTCACAGGGATGAGGCAGCGCCGGGTCGGCGGCGCGGAAGAGCCTTTCCAGCCCAAGGACTTGGTCTGGCTGGATTCCTGTGACAAGCACAGGAAGGAGGAGATTAAACAAGCGGCGGCGGGTATCCCGAATCTCGGCAGGCCTCAGCCGCCCACGTGTTCCACGCTTTCCTCGATCCGCTCCATATCGTCGTCCGACAGGCCGAAATGGTGGCCGATCTCGTGGATCAGCACATGGGTGATGATATCGCCGAGCGTTTCCTCGTTTTCGGCCCAGTAGTCGATGATCGGGCGGCGGTAAAGGGTGATGCGGTTCGGGAACTCCCCGGTTTCCATGGTGAAGCGTTCGCCGAGGCCGCGGCCTTCGAACAGGCCCAGCAGGTCGAACGGCGTTTCGAGCGCCATGTCTTCGAAGACATCGTCGCTTGGAAAGTCGGCGATTTCGATCGTGAGATCCGTCGTCAGCTTGCGGAATTCCTCAGGCAGATGGCTGTAGGCTTCAAACGCGAGCTGTTCGAATACGGTAAGCGACGGTGCGTGGCGTTCCCGCCAATCATCGGTTTGGTCAATGCGGGCCATGGGCACTCCTTGTTGCCCCTCATATAGCGATTTTGCCTTTGTTTTTCGAGTGATGAATTCTACCCCGGAAAGAAGGAGGAATATATTCTCAATATTGGTTGTTGACTCTTGAGGGCAGCTCTGGAATCCATAAGAACATAACATGAACATGCAGATGGAGCTGACCGTCATGGCCGGAAACGCCGTGCAACGGCAAACCGTTCTTTCCCTTCGCGAGACCATTGCGCGGATTGAAGATCGCGGGGTGCCGGGATGCGTCCGGCCGGCCAAGGCGGCCGATCCCGCCGGCTTTCGCCGCGACAAGAAGGAGGCGCCCCGCCGCAAGGTCCTGCCGCTCGGCGTCCCGCAATTCGATGAGGCCCTCCAGGGCGGGTTGCCGCTCGAGGGCATGATGGAAATCCGCAATGCCGAGACCCGGGATGCGGGCGCGGCCGCCGGCTTCGTGGCGGCGCTTGCGGTGCTCTATCAGTGGCAGAAGAAGGAGAATGGCCGTCTGGCCCCGGTCCTTTGGATCAGCCAGACGCTTGCTGCCTGTGAGGCGGGTCAGCCTTATGCGCCGGGCCTCAAGGCCTATGGACTCGACGCCGAGCGCTTTCTCTTCGTTTCGGCACGCACGGTGAAGGATGCGCTGTGGATCGCCGAAACGGCGCTTTCGGTACCGGTCTTCGCCGTGGTCGTTCTGGAAGTCCGCGGCAACCCTGCCTGTCTCGCCCTGAGCGAGAGCCGGCGTCTGCATGTGAGAGCCCGGGCGGGCGGCGTGCCTCTTCTCGTCTTGCGTCAGGCGGGCGAGGAGGAGGCGAGCAGCGCCTTCTTCCGGATCCAGGTCAAGCCGGCACCGGCCGGCGAACGTCCTCTTCCCGATGGTTCGGTGCTTTGCGGCAGCATCGGCCATTCCGCCTTTCACCTCCTTGTCGAAAAAAGCAGGCGCCAAGCCTCTGACGACATCTTTCTCGAATGGAACGCCCATGACCGCCGCTTCTACTCACTCGATGAACGCCGGAGCGCCGCTCTTCAGACAAACGATGAGCCAACGGATCCTGTCGATCCACTTTCCGCATCTGCCGGCCGATCGCGTCGCGCGCAGCCGATGGGGCGCCTCCTGGCTTTCGCGCGGGCGTCCTGACCATCCGCCCGTCGTCTTCGCCGCCAAGATCGACAATGCCATGCGGCTCGTTGCGCTCGATACTTTTGCAGAGCGTATCGGCCTGAAGCGCGGCCAGGGGGCGGCGGAAGCCCGCGCCATGTGTCCCTCGCTCGACGTGATTGCCGCCGATCCGGCCGCCGACCAGGCCTTTCTGGAGGCGCTTGCCGACTGGTGCGACCGCTATACGCCGCTCGTGGCACTCGACGGCACGGATGGCCTGTTTCTCGACATCACCGGCTGCGCCCATCTTCAAGGCGGCGAGAAGGCGCTCGTCAGCGATGTCCTGTCGCGTCTTTTCTCTCTCGGCGTCGAGGCGCGGGCGACCGTCTCCTCCGCAGCCGGGCTTTCCTGGGCTGTCGCCCGTTACGGCGATGCCGACGTCATTGCGCCCGAGGACGGGGACCCGGTGCTTGCACCCTTGCCGGTCGCCGCGCTGCGACTGCCGGCGGACACCGCGGCCGCACTCGAACGGGTCGGGCTGAAACAGATCGGCGATCTTCTCGAAGCGCCGCGGGCGCCGCTCGCCCGCCGCTTCGGCTCCTCCCTTCTCCTCAGACTCGATCAGGCGAGAGGCTTCGAGGACGAGCCGCTTTCGCCCCGGCTGCCCGTGCCGAGCTTCTCCGCCGAGCGCCGGCTCGCCGAGCCGGTGCAGGACGAGGAATACATTCTCGAGCTGACCCGTCACCTCGCCAGGGATGTCCGCTCCTCGCTGGAGCGGCATGGCGAAGGCGGGCGGCTCTTCGAGCTCCTCCTGTTCCGCGTCGACGGCCGGGTATTCCGCGTCCGAGCCCATGCGGCCGTGCCCTTGAACGATGCCGCCCGCATAGCCGCCCTCTTTCGCGAGCGGCTGCAGGCGGTTCATGACGATCTCGATGCCGGATATGGTTTCGAAATCGTCCGGCTTTCGGTCCTCGGAAGCGAAAGGCTCGATCCGGCGCAGCAGGATTTTTCCGGCGCCCCCGACGAAAGCCAGCCGCTTGCGGCCTTCGTCGACAAGGTCTCCGCCCGTTTCGGGCCCGGGTGTCTGATGCAGGCGACCCTTGCCGAAAGCCATCTGCCGGAACGGGCGGGCGGATTTGCCGCCGTGACGGACGTGGCGGCGGTCCTGAGACCGCCTGCCCCTGAAGAGAAGGCTTTCCCCGAGAACCGTCCGCTTCGGATTTTCGCGCATCCCGAACCGGTGGAGGCGACGGCGGAAGTGCCCGAGGGCGCTCCGCGAAGCTTCAACTGGCGCAAGACCCGCTACCGCGTCGCCCGTGCCGAGGGGCCGGAGCGCATCGCCGCCGAATGGTGGATCGACGGGGAGAATCATCCGACGCGCGATTATTTCCGGATAGAGGATCAGGAGGGCCGCCGCTTCTGGCTGTTTCGCGAAGGCCTTTACGGAAGGGAGACCGCCTCACCCCGCTGGTTCATGCACGGAGTTTTCGCATGAGCGCGGATACTGCCTTCTGCGAGCTCGGTGCGCGCACGAATTTCTCCTTCCTCGAAGGGGCGGCGCCGGCCGAAGAGATGGTCGTCTTCGCCAAGAAGGCGGGGCTTGCCGGTCTCGGCATTGCCGACCGCAACAGCGTCGCCGGCGTCGTCAGGGCCCATGCCAAGGCGAAGGTGGAGGGCTACCCCTTTCAGCCGGGCGCCCGCCTGGTTTTTGCCGACGGCACGCCGGACATTCTCGCCTATCCGAAAAACAGGCGTGGCTGGGGGCATCTCTGCCGCCTGCTCAGCGCCGGGAACCTGCGCTCGAAGAAGGGCGACTGCACGCTCCATCTCGCCGACTTGCTCGAATGGCAGGAGGAGCTTCTTCTGATCGTCATGCAAAGCGAAGGACGGCCGGAGGCGGAGAGCCTGGAGGTGCTGCTCGGGACATTGCAGGAGCATACGGGCAACCGGCTCTATCTCGGCCTGGCGCCGCATTATGACGGTTTCGACCGGCATGATTTTGCCGTCCTGGCAGCCATTGCCCGAAAGACCGGCATCGGGTTGCTCGCCACCAATGACGCGCTCTATCACGATCCGCATTACAGGCCGCTCGCGGATGTGGTCACCGCCATCCGGGAGCATGTGCCGATAGCCGGCGCCGGCTTCCTTCTGCAGAAGAATGCCGAAAGGCACCTGAAGGGCCCAAGGGAAATGGCCAGGCTTTTCAGCGACTATCCCGAGGCGCTTGCCAATACGCGGAAATTTTTCAGCGAGCTCACCTTCAGCCTCGACGAGCTCAGCCATCAATATCCGGATGAAAACGCCGATGGCGAGACGCCGGCCGAAAGCTTGCGGCGGCTCGTCGCGGAAGGTGCGGCCGAGCGCTATCGCGAAGGCGTGCCGGAAAAGGTGATGCGGCAGATAGACTATGAGCTCGAACTCATCCACGACAAGAAATACGAGCCTTATTTCCTGACCGTCCACAAGCTCGTGAAATTTGCCCGCAGCGTTAATATTCTCTGCCAGGGGCGGGGATCGGCGGCCAATTCCTCGGTCTGCTTCTGCCTCGGCATCACCGATGTCGATCCGCAGAAATTCACCCTGCTGTTCGACCGTTTCCTGTCGAAGGATCGCGACGAGCCGCCCGATATCGATGTCGACTTCGAGCACGAGCGGCGCGAAGAGGTGATCCAGTATATCTACAGGACTTACGGCAAGGAGCATGCGGGCCTGACCGCCGCGGTGATCAGCTATCGCTCGCGCTCCGCCGGGCGCGAGGTCGCCAAGGCCTTCGGCCTTTCGGAAGACGTTCAATCGGCTCTCGTCAGTTCGATCTGGGGCTGGGGCACCTCGCCTTTCACCGAGGAGCAGGCGAAAGGGGCGGGGCTCGATGCGGCGGACCCTCTCACCAGGCGCGTGCTTGCCTATGCCAGTCTGCTCATGAATTTTCCGCGCCACCTCTCGCAGCATGTGGGCGGCTTCGTGATTACCCGCGACAGGCTCGACGAGGTCGTGCCGATCATGAACACGGCCATGCCCGACCGCTACATGATCGAATGGGACAAGGACGATCTCGACGAGCTGAAGATCCTGAAGGTCGACGTGCTGGCGCTCGGCATGCTGACCTGCCTTGCCAAGGGCTTCAAGCTGCTCGAGGCGCATTACGGCAAGCCGATAACGCTGGCCGAAATCTACCAGGATCATCGCGAAGCGGTTTACGACATGATCTGCCGCGCCGATACGGTCGGCGTCTTCCAGATCGAAAGCCGGGCGCAGATGAGCATGCTGCCGCGCCTGCAGCCGCGCGAAATGTACGATCTGGTGATCGAGGTAGCGATCGTTCGCCCCGGTCCCATCCAGGGCAATATGGTGCATCCCTATCTGAAACGGCGCGAAGCCCAGCGCAACGGCGAGGCGGTCGTGTATCCCAGCCCGGAATTGAAGGCGGTCCTTGAAAGGACGCTGGGCGTGCCGCTGTTCCAGGAGCAGGCGATGCAGATCGCCATCACCGCCGCCGGTTTTTCGCCCAGCGAGGCCGACCGCCTGCGCCGCGCCATGGCCACCTTCAAGCGGACCGGAACGATCCACACCTTCGAGCGGAAGATGGTGGAGGGCATGGTCGCGAATGGCTACGAGAGGGAATTCGCCGAGCGCTGCTTCAACCAGATCAAGGGATTCGGCGAATATGGCTTCCCCGAAAGCCATGCTGCCTCCTTCGCCTCTCTCGTCTATGCCTCGGCCTGGCTCAAGACCTATTATCCGGACATCTTCTGCGCCGCGCTCCTGAATGCGCAGCCGATGGGTTTCTATGCACCGGCGCAACTGGTGCGCGATGCCCGCGAGCACGGGGTCAGAATGCTGCCGGTCGACATCAACCATTCGGATTGGGACGCCCTGCTCGAAGGCGAGGGTTCCTTCGACAAGAATGCTGTCCACCCGCGCCACGCCAGCATGCGGGAGGTGATCAAAACCCGGAAGGCCGTGCGGCTGGGCTTCCGGTTGGTCAAGGGCCTGAAGCAGACGGATATGGAAGCGCTCGTCGCGCGCCGGGGGGAGGGATACCGCTCCGTTCATGACCTGTGGCTTCGGTCGGGGCTTTCCCGCGCCGTTCTGGAGCGCCTTGCGGATGCCGATGCCTTCCGGTCGGTAGGTCTCGACCGGCGAGCGGCCCTTTGGGCGGTAAAGGCGCTCGACGAGCAGTCGGCGGTGGAGCGGTTGCCGCTTTTCGAAGGGGCGGGTTCCGACGATCTGCAGATCGAGCCCAAGGTCGCTCTTCCCGAAATGCCGGCAGGCGAACAGGTCATTCATGACTATCGCACCCTGACGCTCTCCCTGAAGGCGCACCCCGTGTCCTTCATGCGGGAGGATTTTTCGCGAATGGGTATCCTGCGCAGCCGGGATCTGGCGGCAACCGCGACGGGGAGATGGGTGACGGTGGCGGGCCTTGTACTGGTCAGGCAGCGGCCGGGCTCTGCCAATGGCGTCATCTTCATGACGATCGAGGACGAAACAGGCATCGCCAATATCATCGTATGGGAAAAGACGTTCCAGAAATACCGGCGGCAGGTCATGGGATCGCGGCTTGTGAAAGTCCGCGGCCGCTTGCAGAACCAGAGCGGCGTCATTCACGTGGTCGCCGATCATCTGGAGGATATAACGCCGATGCTTGGCCTGCTGCGCCGGGAGGCGCGGCGTTTCGGCGTCAACGACCGCGCGGACGAGGTCTTGCGGCCGAGCGCGGACGCCCGCGAAAAGAAAAAACTCCGGCAATTGCGCCTGGGTCTGCCCGCTCGCGCAGCACCGGAGGGCGAGGCGGCCGCCCAGGTAGCGGAGGTGATGCCGAAGGGGCGCAATTTTCATTGAGCCCCGTCATTACTCGCATCGAAGTCGTCGCCTTGCGATTGGGGCCTCCAAGGCGACCTGTGTAAAAATGTCGCAGGCACCGTTGCCGGAATTACAAGTCATGGAGGAAAAATCCCCTCCTTAGAATCGCCTAATGTAATGAAAATGCGACGATTTCCATCAAGTTTAGAATCGCTCTAATGCATCCCTCAACCATATGGAGAAGAGTTTTTAGTTGACGGCAAATGTCCTCTTTTGCTTTATCGCAAAATCAGAGCGTTGCGTATGATGGACACGACGAAATGCTGGTTTGCAGTTGCAACTTCATCACCGAGAAAGACATCGAGGACACGATCGTCGGCCTCCTCGACGAGGACTGTTGGCAGTTGATCGTGCCGGCGAAAGTCTATCATGCGATGGAAAAACGCGGCCGTTGCTGCGGCTGTTTTCCCAATGTCGTCGACATCATCATCCGCACCACCGAGCAATATCACGCCCGCCGCGACTCGACGGACGCCGATATATTTGATTTCATGAACCGCCTCAGACAATTCCATGAAGAAAACCGGAGGGCGGATCTTGAAAGGCGACGCAAAGGTCATCGAGCAGCTTAACGAAGCGCTCTATCTCGAACTCGGTGCCGTAAACCAGTACTGGCTGCATTACCGCCTTCTCGAAGATTGGGGGTACACGCTGCTCGCCAAGAAGGAGCGCGCCGAATCGATCGAGGAAATGCACCACGCCGACAAGCTCGTCTCCCGCATCATCTTTCTCGAAGGCCATCCGAATCTGCAGACGGTCGCGCCGCTGCGCATCGGGCAAAACGTCAAGGAAGTCCTGGAGGCCGACCTTGCCGGCGAGTACGACGCGCGCACGGCCTACAAGAACTCCCGCGACATCTGTCACGCGGCCGGCGATTACGTCTCGATGAAGCTCTTCGAGGAACTGCTCGCCGACGAGGAGGGCCACATAGACTTCCTCGAAACGCAGCTCGATCTGCTCCGCAAGATCGGTGAGGAAAAATACGGCCAGCTCAACGCCGCTTCCGCCGACGAAGCCGAATAAGTTCCAGCCTTCTCAAGGGCGGCGAATTAATTCAGCCCCTCATCCGGCCTGCCGGCCACCTTCTCCCCGCAAGCGGGGCGAAGGGGACAGGCGGCAAACGCCAGGCGTCTTCCGCCGTCGAATGCAGGGCAAGGCGGAGCCGCGTGTCCTTCTCCCCGCAAGCGGGGAGAAGGTGGCGGCAGCCGGATGAGGGGCTTAATCCGGTATCCTTTCGCTCACGGTACCAGATGCGAAAAGGCCGCGACGACCTCTTCGTAGGCTTTGCGCTTGAAGGGCACGATCAAACCCGGAAGTTCGTGCATGGGCTTCCATTCCCAGGCGTCGAATTCCGGCTCGTGGCCGCCGGGCGGCGGGTTGATGGCGATCTCGCTCTCGTCGCCCTCGAAGCGGAAGGCGTACCAGCGTTGCCGCTGACCGCGATACTTGCCCTTGAGACCGATCCCGATCAGGTGCGACGGCAGGTCGTAATTGATCCAATCCGGCGCCTCCGCCAGGAGCGAGACCGAGCGGATGCCGGTCTCCTCGTAGAGTTCGCGATAGGCGGCCGCGAGCGGGTCCTCGCCCTCGTCGATGCCCCCTTGCGGCATCTGCCAGAGCTGCGGCGAACCGTCGTATTCGGAATTGCCGACGGCGAGCCGGTGCCCGGCCCAGACGAGTCCCTGCCGGTTGAGAACCATGACACCGACACATGGCCGATAGGGCAGATCCTCAGCCGTCATGACGCGCCCCTTATCCTTCCCCATATCGTCCTTCCTTTGCATGTTGCCGCGAGCCGTATGACTCGATGGTCCACTGCGCCTAAATCAGTTTTGTTTCGGATCTTTGACGAGTGCGGCCACGCCGACCACCTCGATGCCCCGCCCGCCGGCTTCCTCGATCCATTCGGCAATGGCCGCCACGCTTTCGTCGAAGGCGGAAGCGACCCCGATAGCGGTGCCGTTCCTCCGCGCGATGCGCTCCAGCTCGTCGAGTCTGCGCAGGATGCCATTGCGGCTGAGCTCGCCATCGAGCACGAGATCGGCGAAACCGTGCGGCACGTCGAAGGCGCCGGCGAGCGTGCCCGAGAGCGATTGCGCCGACGTCCCGTCGTCCAGGAACAGGAGGCCCCGCTTGCCGAGATCGCGCATCACGGGCTCGAGCGCATCCGAATCGGAGAGAAACCGGCCTCCGAGATAGTTCATCACGCCGGTGTAATTGGTGATCTGTCCCATGCTTCGATGCAGTTCCGCAAGGTTCTTCCCGGCATCGGAAGAAACGCGCAGCGCGTGGGGGCCGGGATCGTTGTTCGGATAATCGAACGGTTCCATCGGCACCTGCAGCAGGATCTCGTGGCCGTTACGCCTCGCCTCCTGCATCCAGCGCTGCAGGCTGTTTCCGGCCGCGGCGAAGGCAAGCGTCACTTCCGGCGGCAGTGCGCGGAGGGCGTGCTGCGTCCCCGTCTGGCTGAGGCCGAGGCCGCCGACGACGATGGCGATCCGCGTTCCGCGGGCACCGGACCAGGGGCGCGCATATTGCTCTATCGGCCTCAGCCCGTCCGGGCCGATGACCGGCAGGCGGCCTTCGGGGCGGACTTCCAGCAGGCTTTCATTTGGAAGGGCTGCCATGCGAGGGTCCTGCCCGCGCGTGGGCTCGACACCGATCAGCGCGGGTCCGCCGGTTTCACGTGAACGGGGCGTGTACTTCCTGACCGTCGCGCCATCATCGGTTAGAACGGCCTCGACATGCGCGCCGGAGAGAGCGCCGCTCCGGTGGAGCGCCTCGGGCCTGGCTTTTTTGCCCTCCGAGGGTGGCGCCGGTTCGGTAGCGAGGGTCGCGGTCGCTGCGGCCCTTGCAGGCGAACGGGTCTGGTGGCCGGGAGAAAGGGCGCTCCATGCGGAAAGCCCGATGACCGCAAGGGCTCCGAGGCTGAGGCCGCAGTAACGCAGGTCGCGACGGAGATCGCGCTTGCGTGCCGGTCTCTCCTTGCGGTTCTGGCCCAGCGGGGCGTTGAGGTCAGTTGCCAAACGGGGCCTCGGTCGAGCTTCGATCCTGGCGCGAATCGCCGCTGGCCATGACGATGGACTTGAAGGAGGCCAGAATCATCGCACATGCGACTGCATGCCGATGGATAATATAAAGGCGCCGGGTTGAACAGCCCGGCGCCTCCTTGATTCCTCTCACCTGAAACTCTGCAGGTGAGGGCTTATTCCTTCAGCTGCGCCTGTTCCGGGTTGGCCGGGAAAGCCGGATCCGTCTTCTTGCCGCGCAACAGGTCGAACGCATAGTTCAGCTGAATGTCGTCCTTGGTTTCCGGCGGCACGTAAGCGACCGAGCCGGAGCCCTCTTCGGTCTCTTCCTGGCCCGGAATGTGACCGCGCAGATCGGATTCGCCCTGCGCTTCCACCTTGCCCAGAAGCTCGGGTGGGAGCGGCTGCTCCACCTTGATGTCGGGCGTGATGCCGGTGCCCTGGATCGACTTGCCGGACGGCGTGTAATAGAGCGCCGTCGTCAGACGCAGCGCTCCGGCGTCGCCGAGCGGGATGATCGTCTGTACCGAGCCCTTGCCGAAGGAGCGCGTGCCGAGAACGGTGGCTCGCTTCAGGTCCTGGAGAGCACCGGCCACGATTTCCGACGCGGATGCCGAACCGCCGTTGACGAGCACGACGACAGGCTTGCCGCCGGCCAGGTCGCCCGGGGTCGCATTGAAGCGGCGGGTTTCATCCGGATTGCGGCCGCGGGTCGAAACGACCTCGCCACGCTCCAGGAACGCGTCCGAGACATTGATCGCCTGGTCGAGCAGGCCGCCCGGATTGAGGCGCAGGTCGAGGACATAGCCCTTGAGCTTGTCCGCGGGAACTTCCGCCTGGATCTTCTCGATGCCCTTCTTCAGGTCCTCGAAGGTCTTTTCCGTAAACGAGATGACCCTCAGATAGCCGACATCCCCTTCGACACGGACCTTCACCGCGCGGACCGCGATCACGTCGCGTACGATCGTCAGTTCGATCGGCTTTTCGGCTCCCTTGCGCAGGATCGTCAGCTTGATCGGCGTGCCGACGGCGCCGCGCATCTTGTCGACCGCTTCCTCCAGCTTGAGGCCGCGGACGTCCTGACCGTCGATCTTCGAGATGAAATCGCCTGCGAGCACACCGGCGCGCGCGGCGGGCGTGTCGTCGATCGGACTCGTCACCTTGACGAGATCTTCTTCCATGGTGACCTCGATGCCGAGGCCGCCGAACTCGCCGCGCGTCTGGGTGCGCATATCTTCGGCGTCGGTCGAGTTCATGTAGCTCGAATGCGGGTCGAGAGACGAGAGCATGCCGTTGATGGCGTTCTCGATCAACTTGTCATCCTGCGGCGGCGTCACGTATTGCGCGCGCACGCGCTCGAACACGTCGCCGAAGATCGCCAGTTCGCGGTATGTCGACGAATTTGCGGCCACGGCCGGCATGGTTGCCGAGTAGACGACGCCCATCGCCGTCGCGCCCATCAGCGCCCCGACCAGGACAAGTGAAGCTCTACGTATCATTTCGCGCCCTTCCAACCTCTGCTGCGGTCCACCACGGTCGGGAATCAACCGGCTTCCCGTCTTTTCTGAATTCAATGTAAAGCGTCGGCCTGTCGGTTTCCAGCGCCAAGGCCGCCGCACTCGCCACTCTTTTTGCACCCATCGCCGCCACCGGCTCCCCGGCCACGACGAATTGCCCCGGCCGGACACTGACGTTTTCCATGCCGGCGAGCACGATATGATACCCGTCACCGGCATTGAGAATGATCATCTGCCCGTAGCTGCGGAAACTCCCGGCATAGACGATCCACCCGTCCGCCGGCGTAGTCACCAGCGCGCCTGCATTGGTCTCGAGCATGATCCCCTGCAGCGAATGCCCCGTTCCGTCCGCGTCGCCAAAACGGCGCACAAGCGAACCCGCAACGGGATAAGCCAGCCGCTCCCGCAGCTCGGAAAAGACATATGCCGGCGCAATGCGGTTTTTGTCAGGCACGGCACTCCTGGCGAGCTCCCGCGCAGCCTCGCGCTCGGCCTCGCTCATGCGGCGGCGTTCCTCCTCCTCGGCGCGGGCGGCGGCGGCGGCTTCGCGCACGGAGGAGATCTCGTTTTCGAGCGATGAGATCAGGCCCTCGAGGTTCTCCGCCTGCAGGGCGAGTTCCTCGGCCTTGCGCTGTTCGACCGCCAGATCGGCCGCATTGCGTTGTCTCAGCTTCTCCTTTTCGGCAACGAGCATCGACATGCGCCGCTCTTCCTCGAGCCGGGCGGTCATTGCCGCGGTCAGTTCCTCGCGTTCCCTGGCGATGCCGCTGCGGATGTCGGCGAGCGCCTTCAGGTCGGCGACGAGGCTGTCGGTCTGCTCGCGTATCTCAGGAACGACGGCGCCGAGCAGAATGGCGCTGCGTACGGAGCCGAGCGCATCCTCCGGGGTGACGAGGATTGCCGGCGGCGGATTGCGGCCCATGCGCTGGAGAGCGGCGAGCACCTCGGCCAAAAGGCCGCGACGGGCCCGCAGCGAACGCCGCACCACATCCTCCTTGACGCGCAGGTCGCCGAGCTTCCTTTCGCCGTCGGCGATCCGGCGTTCGAGCTCCTGCCGCTTGGCTGCCGAATCCACGAGGGCTTCGCGGAGGGTCTCGTTGCTCTTGTCGATCTCGGCGATCGTCTTTTCGAGTGCCTCGGAGCGATCCCGCGAAAGCGTGATCGTCTTCGACAGTGCCTCGAGCTCGCTCGCGGTACTGTCGCGCCGGACCGCCAGATCGGCAGCCGGATCCGGCGGCGCCGGCTTGGCGGCACCTGCATCGGCCGGCGCGGCGGCGGGCGCGTCCTGAGCCGCAGTCGGGCCGATCACCGACAGGAAAAGCGCCATGACCGCAGTACCGCAGCCGAACCGCCGCGCGCCCCGCTTCAAACAGGCTCTATTCGTTGGAGGTCTCATCCCGTCTCATAAGTCCAAAAGTTAGGAGACCCTAATCTGATTTGGCTGGGCAAACCAATACATATTCGCGTTATCGTATCGGGAGGCGGACCGGGCCGGATCTACGGAAAGAAAGCGCGGCAACGGGGTGCGGCAGCCGGATCAGGCCCGATGATAAGGATGCCCCGAAAGGATCGTCACGGAGCGATAAAGCTGCTCGGCGATGAGGATGCGCACGAGCTGGTGCGGCCAGGTCATCCTGCCGAGGTTGAGCACGGCGTCGGCGCGGGCGTGGAGCGCGGGATCGAGTCCGTCGGCACCGCCGATCGCTATCATCAGATCGCGCTTGCCGCTGTCTCTGAAGGTAGCGAGCAGGTGTGCGAAAGCTTCCGAGTCGAGCGCCTTGCCGCGCTCGTCGAGCAGCACGAGCAGGCTGCCCTCGGCGAGCGTTTTTTCAAGCTGTCCGGCTTCCTCGCGCTTGCGCGTCTCCGCATTGCCGGCGCGGCTTTCTACCGTCTCCACGACGCGGGCCAATTCGAGGCCGACGGCTGGGCCCGCCTTGGCGAACCGATCGAGATAGCGGCCCGCAAGGTCCTTTTCCGGCCCCGCCTTGAGGCGGCCGACTGCGAAAAGTCCGATACGCATAACCCGATCCGTCCCCGCCGGCGCCGATCGGTTGTTATCGACCGGCAAAATTCTTGCCGCCATCCGCCTCGTCGGCGATGGCAATCGCATGTCACGTTCGGCACCGGCCGTCGCTCCGTCCTGAGTCGATGGTCAGGATCGGGCGACGTGTCTCAGTGCAGGGTACCGTCTTCGATCTCGGGAGCCGCCCACATCTTTTCGATGTTGTAGAACGCCCGGATTTCCGGCCGGAAGATGTGAACGATCACATCGCCGGTGTCGATCAGTACCCAGTCGCCACCCTCGAGACCTTCGACGCGAGCCCTGCCGAGGCCGTCGTCCTTCAGGTCCGTGATCAAGTGGTCGGCAATGGCCATCACATGCCTGTTCGATCGCCCGGAGACGACGACCATGAAGTCTCCCAGCGCCGATTTTCCGGCAATGTCGATGGTAACGATATTTTCTGCCTTCGAGTCCTCTAGGCTTTCGAGGACCAGTTGAAGCGCACGGACAGCGGCTTCGTCGCTCGATTCCGTGCTGCGCGGGAATGCGGATGCCGCATATCCCTTGGCGTGTGCTGTTGTCAGGGTTTTTCCTTTCCAAATGAACAGAACAGGCACGTTCGATTCGAAATAATTTTTCGAACCGTACTTAAATGTAGGCATCAAACCCATACGGTTTCAAGACACGGGATCCGAATTACGGGAAATCACCCGAATTTGGCCGAACGAAGCGCCGTCGAACTCAAGCCCGAACGCGGGCCGTGAATGAAGGTCCAGGCGGGCGCGCGGCGGAAAGCGAGGGTTCCCGCATCCTCCTCGTCGACCCGGGCCTTGCTGAAAGCCCTCGCCATCGGCGAGGAAAGATAGGCAAGAGTCGATCCCGGCCGGTCGATAACGGCGATAGGGAAAGTGGTGACGATCTTGCGCCAGTCCTGCCAGTGGTGAAAGTTCTTGAGATTGTCCGCGCCCATGACCCAGACGAAACGGACGTCGCGGTTGCGGGCGCGGATCGCCTGCAGCGTGCGGGCCGTGTAGCTCTGGCCGAGCGCCTGCTCGAAAGCGGTCACCTTGATGCGCGGATTACGAGCGATCTTCTCGCTCATCGCGATGCGTTCGCCAAGAGGTGCGAGATGGTTGCGGTCCTTGAGCGGATTGCCGGGCGTCACCATCCACCAGAGCTGATCGAGCCGGAGCCGGCGCAAAGCGGTCTCGGCGACGAGTGCATGCCCGTCATGCGGCGGATTGAAGGATCCGCCGAACAAGCCGACGGCCATGCCGGACTCGACATGCGGCATGCTCAGATAGCGCGCATTCACTTCGTTCGGTGTCGTCAGGGCCGCACCTGTCCGGTGCCGCGCACGCGATACTTGAACGAGGTGAGCTGCTCGACGCCGACAGGCCCGCGGGCGTGCATCTTGCCGGTGGCGATGCCGATCTCGCCGCCCATGCCGAACTCGCCGCCGTCGGCGAATTGCGTCGAGGCATTGTGCAGGAGGATCGCCGAATCGATCTCGGAGAAGAACCGCTCGACCACGGCGGGATCCTCGGCGATCACGGCTTCCGTATGGGCCGACGACCAGGTGTTGATGTGCTCGATCGCGCCGGAAATGCCGTCGACCAGTCTTACCGAAATGATCGCATCGAGATATTCTGTGGCCCAATCCTCGTCGGTCGCAGCTTTCAGGCCGGGCATGAACCTTGCGAGGTCGTCGCAGACGCGCACCTCGCAGCCGGCATCGACGAGCGCCTCCAGGAGCGGCTCTGCGAATTTCTCGGCTGCGTTGCGGTCTATCAGCAGCGTCTCGGCGGCGCCGCAGATGCCGGTACGGCGCATCTTCGCATTGACGACGATCTTCTTCGCCATATCGTGATCGGCCGAAGCATCGACATAGATGTGGCAGAGACCCTCGAGATGGGCGAAGACCGGCACCCGCGCCTCTTTCTGAACACGGGCGACCAGGCTCTTTCCGCCGCGCGGCACGATCACGTCGATCGCGCCGTTCAGGCCGGTGAGCATGGCGCCGACGGCAGCGCGATCGGCGACCGGCACCATCTGGATCGCATCTTCCGGCAGGCCCGCGGCCTTCAATCCCTCGGTCAGGCAGGCATGGATCGCCCGCGACGAGTGAAAGCTGTCGGATCCGCCGCGCAGGATCACCGCATTGCCGGCCTTGAGGCAGAGCGCGCCGGCATCCGCCGTCACGTTCGGACGGCTTTCATAGATCACGCCGATCACGCCCAGGGGCGTCCGCACCCGTTCGATATGGAGCCCGTTCGGACGGTCCCATTCGGAGATCACCTCGCCGACGGGGTCCCTGAGTTCGGCGATCGCGCGGATGCCGTCCGCCATGTCGCGGATGCGGCTTTCCGTCAGCGTCAGCCGGTCGATGAAGGCGGCGGCGACGCCGCTTTCGCGCGCGTTTTCGAGGTCGAGCGCATTGGCGCCGAGGATCTCGGCGGTCCGCGCGACGATGACGCCTGCCATGGCGACGAGTGCCGCATGCTTGCGCTCGGCGCTTGCCGTCGCGAGGGGTCGGGCGGCCGCTTTGGCGCGACGTCCGATCTCCAGCATCATCGCGTTGACGTCCTTGTCCTGTTCGACCGTCTCAAGCATGGAGCTTGCCCTTTCCCTCGTCGCTTTCCTCTGCAGGGCGCGCGCCCGATGGAGCCGTCATGACCAGATCGTCGCGGTGAACCATGGCGGTGCGGCCGGCATAGCCGAGGATAACAGCGATTTCGGCCGACTTCTTGCCGGCGATCTGGCGCGCCTCGTCGGCATCGTAGCCGGCAAGACCGCGGGCGATCTCGCGGCCAGAATCGCCGATGATCGCAATCGTATCTCCACGGCTGAAGCTTCCCGTCACCTGCCGGACACCGGCCGGCAGCAGGCTCTTGCCGGAACGCAGCGCCGCTTCGGCTCCGGCATCGATCGAGAGCGAACCGGCCGGCAGGAGCTGTCCGGCGATCCAGGTCTTGCGGGCGGTCACCGGAGAGCCTGACGGCGCGAACCAGGACGAGCGCGCGCCCGCCTCGATCGCGGCCAGCGGGTGATCCGGCTTGCCGGAGGCGATGATCATGGCGCAGCCGGCAGTGGTGGCGATCTTGCCGGCGTCGATCTTGGTACGCATGCCGCCGCGCGAAAGCTCGGAGGCAGCGCCGCCCGCCATTGCCTCGATCTCGGGCGTGATTTCGGCGACTGTTTCGAGGAAACGGGCGTTCGGATCGAGATGCGGCGGCGCGGTATAGAGCCCGTCGATATCCGAGAGCAGGACCAGAAGGTCGGCGCCGACCATGGTCGCGACCCTGGCTGCGAGCCGGTCGTTGTCGCCATAGCGGATTTCGGTGGTCGCGACCGTGTCGTTCTCGTTGATGATCGGCACCGAGCCGAGCTTCATAAGCTGGCCAATCGTCGCGCGGGCATTGAGGTAGCGCCGTCGTTCCTCGGTGTCGCCGAGGGTCAGGAGGATTTGGCCGGCGACGATCGCATGGGTCGAGAGGCTCTCCGACCAGGCACGCGCCAGCACGATCTGGCCGACGGCGGCGGCCGCCTGGCTTTCTTCGAGCTTCAGCGCACCCGCTGGCAGATCGAGCACCGTTCGTCCAAGCGCGATCGCTCCCGAGGAGACGACGAGGACTTCCACGCCCTTGGCCCTGAGGGCCGCAATATCGGCGCAGAGCGCGTCGAGCCAGCTCTTCTTGAGCCCCGTCTTGCGGTCGACGAGGAGTGCCGAGCCGATCTTGATGACGACCCGGCGGTATTTCTCGAGCGCTTTGCGGGCCTTGTTCATGCCTAAGCTTCCTCTTCACCCGCCTTTGCCGCGGCGATGACGCTGCGCAATGCTCTCAGCGCCTCGGTCATACCCTTGTTGGTCACGGCGGAGATGAGAAGCGGCGGCGTGCCGCAGGCTTTGCCGAGCGCCTTGGCCTTCGCCTTCAATTCGTCCTCGTCCAGCACGTCGATCTGGGAAAGAGCCACGATCTGGGGCTTCTCTTCGAGCCCACCGCCATAGGCTTCGAGCTCGTGCTTCACGGTCTTGTAGGCCTTGGCGACATCCTCTTCCTGCGCGGAGACGAGATGCAGCAGCACCCGGGTGCGCTCGACATGACCGAGGAAACGGTCGCCGATGCCGACGCCCTCATGCGCCCCTTCGATCAGCCCCGGAATGTCGGCGATGATGAACTCCTTCTCGTCGATGGTGGCAACGCCGAGATTGGGATGCAGCGTCGTGAAGGGATAGTTGGCGATCTTCGGGCGAGCCCGGGTGCAGGCGGCGAGAAAGGTCGACTTGCCGGCATTCGGCAGGCCGACGAGGCCGGCATCGGCTATCAGCTTCAGCCGCAGCCAGATCGTCTTTTCCTCGCCCTCCAGGCCCGGATTGGCCCAGCTCGGCGCCTGATTGGTGGAGGATTTGAAATGTGCGTTGCCGAAGCCGCCATTGCCGCCGGCGGCGAGCCGGTAGCGCTGCCCTTCCGCCACCATGTCGACGATCAGCGTCTCGTTGTCTTCCTCGAAGATCTGCGTGCCGACCGGCACCTTCAGCGTCACGTCGCCGCCCTTGGCCCCGGTACGGTTGCGTCCCATGCCGTGCGTGCCGGTCTTGGCCTTGAAATGCTGCTGATAGCGGAAGTCGATGAGCGTGTTGAGGCCGTTGACGGCTTCCACCCAGACATCGCCGCCGCGGCCGCCGTCGCCGCCATCAGGGCCGCCGAACTCGATGAACTTCTCGCGGCGGAAGGAAACGGCGCCCGCGCCGCCATCCCCTGACCGGATATAGACTTTCGTTTCGTCGAGGAATTTCATCGGTTCGCCATTTCTGAGTGATCGCTTCGAGTCGAGGACGGAATGCGGGGCAGCCCGCGCACGTTCCCGATCCCGCTCTGCATTTGCGCCATCGATATAGGCGCTTCCGGCAGAGGTCAAAGATTATCGACATGAAGAACCCCGCCAGGAGCTGTACCGGCGGGGTTCCCTATCCGTTCAGTCCGGCCGGCGCAGGTCCTCGGCCGCCAGCCGGGTTTCGATATGCGCGACCATCGCATTGCGGGCGAGCGCATAGATCTGGCTGCAGCCGGTGATCCGGAAGCCCAGCTTCTCCTGCACCTTGAGCGAGGCCGGGTTGTCGGCGAAGACGCCCGAATGCAGCACCGTTTCCGGCATGCGGCGGAAGAAGCGCTCGACCGCGGCATGGACCGCCTCGCTCGCCAGCCCCTTGCCCCAGTAGAACCGGTTCAGCCAGTAGCCGACATGCCATTGGCCGTGCCGGAGTTCGATGCCGATGCAGCCGATGTGAACGTCGTCGCCCGGGGTGGTGATGGCGAGCGTCCAGTCCGGCAGCACATCGGCCGTCTGGCGGTTCAGCCAGTCGAGCGCATCCTGGTGGTGGTAAGGCGCCGGAACGCGCGAAAGCATCCGCGCGACCTGGAAATCCCCGAGCGAGTCGGCGATGGCCGCCGCATCGGAAAGCCGGTGCGGCCGCAGCCGCAGCCGTTCCGTTTCGATGACCGGCGCCGGGCCGGGGCCGGGACGGGCGACCGCCCGGGCGCGCTCTGTGACCAGGGCGTTCATCGGACACCTCCCCAGCTTCTCAAGGAGACCCAGGTCTTGCGGTCGAGCCTGTACCATTCGACCGGGACCATGCCGCCGAGCGCCAGGCTGCCGACCATGCCGGAACCCTGGAACTGGAAGCCGCACTTCTGGATGACCCGGCGCGACGCGATGTTCATGACTCGGCAGCGCGCATCGATCTGGTCGATGTCGCGGGTGCGGAAGGCCATGTCGGTCAGAGTCTGTGCCGCCTCGGTCGCATAGCCCTGGTTCCAGTAGGGCTCGCCGAGCCAATAGCCGAGCTCGACGGTTTTTTCGTCGGCGTGCGGCTCGACACCGCAGCAGCCGAGGAATGCGCCATTGTCCGCTTTCGTGATCGCGTAGACGCACTTGCCAATCGTGCCGGCTTTTGCGCGTCGCACGAAATCGGCCGCATCCGCCGTCGTATAGGGGTGCGGCATGCGCGAGACCATGTTGGCGATGTTGGCATTGTTGGCAAGATGGGCAAGGGCGTCGATATCGTCTTCATGGGGCGCGCGCAAAACGAGCCTGGGCGATAACAATATCGGGCAATCGGTTCTTGACCGCTGAGGCCTCAGCCTTTGTTCGGGAGACCGGGATTGGTCTTCCCTGACGAGCTCGGTTTGCATGGTTCTTCCTCCAGACATGCGAAAAGGGGAGTTGGGTATCGCCCCATCTCCCCTTTGAAGTCTGGCTTTGGAACCTTGCGGTGCGTCAGCCGGGTCGATGAGACGCCGGCTGTTTTAGAGCGCTACCGGCTTATTCCGCTGCTTCGGCTTTCGGCATTACAGACACGTAGACTCGGCCGTTGGCCTTCTTGCGGAAGTCCACGTTGCCCGTCGTAAGCGCAAAAATCGTATGGTCCTTGCCGAGGCCTACATTGACGCCGGCATGCCACTTCGTGCCGCGCTGGCGCACGATGATGTTGCCTGGAATGACGGCTTCGCCGCCGAACTTCTTCACGCCAAGGCGCTTGGACTCGGAATCGCGACCGTTACGCGACGAACCGCCAGCTTTCTTGTGTGCCATTGGTGTTCTCCTTTAAACCTTCGATCCCGGAACTCAGTTTGCAGCTTCAGCGGCGGCTTCGGTCTTCTTCGAAGCCTTCTTCGCCTTGCCGCCGGCGGCAGCGATGTCCAGGATGCGGACGATCGTCTGATGCTGGCGATGGCCGCGCGAGCGCTTGGAGTTCTGGCGGCGGCGCTTCTTGAAGGCGATGACCTTCTTGGCGCGGCCCTGATCCACGACTTCGGCGCTGACGACGGCACCTTCGACAAACGGAGCACCGATGGTGGCATCGGCGCCGACGCCGACCATCAGGATCTCGGTGAATTCGATCTTGTCGCCAGCAACGCCTTCCAGCTTTTCGATGGTAATGACGTCATTGGCCGCCACGCGGTACTGCTTACCGCCGGTCTTGATGACTGCGAACATATTTTGTCCTTTCATGTTCGGTCCGGCTCTTTGCCCGAAGACAAGGCCGTCTTTTTGTCAGTCGCTACATGGAGCGAAGCGCCGCGGAAATCCTCGAGCTTCGCCAGTGAACGGGCACAACACTTACCCCGCGCGGCACGGGCTAAGCCCACGCCAACTCATGGCGCGGATTACGGGAACGGCCCTTGCTTGTCAAGGCGAAAGCCACCATATCGCAGATATTCTTATCGCAAGCCCTTGCCAGCGGCAGAAACTGCCGCTATGAACCGGCCGCGCTGAACAAGCGCCAACCGGCCCCGCGGAGAGGTGGCAGAGTGGTTGAATGCACCGCACTCGAAATGCGGCATGGGTGCAAGCCCATCGGGGGTTCGAATCCCCCCCTCTCCGCCAGATGCCTTAGTTTTACTGCCTTTTTCCGCGTTTTTCACCGTTTTCCATTCCCCGGCACGCTCGTTCCTATGAGGCGGGGTGAGCTTGCACACCAGTTTTGCTCCCGTAGTAGGCTTCACCAAGCCCGAGAGGCGGATCTCAACCCGGTCTGATTCTGTGAGCACACAGATCGAAGCGCCCTTTTGCATCCCCTCAACATCCCTCCCCCGCATTCCTGCTGAGCCACGCCTCCAATCCCGCGATCACCGACAGCCTCAAACTGGCGTTGCGCGTCAACGCCCGGGCAAGCGGGCGGCCGTCGGGTGGGAAGCCCATTTCGGCCATGACGTCGGCAGGTTTCAGCCCGCGCCGGGTCATTATCGTTCTGATCCCGGCAATTGTTGAGGGAAGCAGGTAGCGGCCGCTGGCGATCGGGGTTCCGGCGGGCTGCGGGCCGGCTTCGGGCGGGGCGGCGGCGGCGGGCAGCGCGTCTTTGGAGACGAGCCAGGCGAGAAAGCTTGCACGTTCGGCATCGCTTGCCTTCGCCCAGGAGTTCTTGAGCTTCTCCAGACGGCTGCGCTCCGGCTTCAGGCCGGCGAGGACCAGCGCTCGGCGCAGCGAGGGGATTTTGCCGGTGGCAAGCGCGGCGTGGATTTCCGGAAATTCGGCCTTGAGGCGGTGCAGGTTGGGGGCGTCGTCGCCTTTGGTTTTCTTCGCCATCTCGGCTCCGCTTGTGACTCTCCCGGGCGGTCTAGAGCATTTCACCGTTTCATGGAAACACTGAAATGCTCTAACGGATCCAACGCAGTTTCGGACGGAAAACCGTTACACACTTTCCTGGAAGCGCTCCAGCGCGCCCGAAGAATGGGGCGAGTGAAATATCCGGTGTCCGCCGAACCTCGGTTTGAAAGCCGGTCCCGCTCCAGTTCTACACAAGTCAGCCTTTCTAACGTCGCGCGACAGCCGTAATGAATGCGGCGAAGGAAGGACGATTCGATGTCTGACGATGTTGAGCGCTACGGCGACCCGCAGGATGCGACCGTGGCCCTGTACCTCATGAACAATGACGGCGGCGAGCTGACCGACGTGCTGGTCGCTGCGCTCGAAGACGCATTTCGGATTCTCGATGAGGAATGGTCAAGCCGGTCGATGCATTGAGGCATCGCCGGTAAGCCTGCACGCGAACGGCCATCCCGCGCGAGGGGAAAGCGAAGCCGTTCACCCGTCCTTGAGCAGACCCTCCATTGCGGCCGCAGCGCCAAGCAGCATCGCGTCCGCGCCGTGCCGGCCCATCAGCATCAGCCCTGCCGGCCGGCCCGAGCCCGCCATAGGCAGGGTTATTGCGGTCAGGTCGAACTGGTTGGCAACCTGAGTGTTGCGCAGCAGCAGGTCCTCCACGCGGCGGTATTCCCTCCTGTCCTCTTCGACCGAGGCGATGCTGACGGCGGGGATGGGGGTGGTCGGCAGCAGCGTAAGATCGAAGGGTGCCAGCCGCTCGTCCATGGTGCGCATGAGCTCTCGCCGCGTCCGCAGCAGGTCCTGGATCGCTGCGTCGGGGACCGTGAGGCGGCGGCGCAATGTGGATTTTACGCGGATGTCGACCGGCGCATTGTCGTCCAGGAGCCAGCCCGCGTGCACACGGCTTGCCTCGAGGCCGGCGAGCGAGCCGATCGCGGTTGCCTCGGCGAAGCGGGCAAGCAGATCGTCGATCCTGCATGCGGCGAGTTTCGCACTCGCACGGGAGAGTGCCTGCAGGCTTCTTTCGAAAGCCGCCGCAATCTCCGGCGCAAGCCCTTCGAGAAGGGCGCCTTCGGGAATGCCGAGCTTCAGGCCGGCGAGCGGCACGGGCTTGAGCGGTCTCGGCGTCTCGCCGGCCATGACCGCGTCGGCGGCCGCGCAATCGGCGACCGTGCGCGCAAGCGGGCCGATCGAATCGAGGCTGGGGGACAGGGGAAAGGCGCCCTCCAGAGATACGCGGCGGGCGGTGGGCTTGAAGCCGACCAGGCCCTGCAGGGCGGCCGGAATGCGCACCGAGCCGCCGCTGTCGGAGCCGATGGCGATCTCGCTCGTGCCCTCCGCCGCCGAGACAGCGGCACCTGAGGAGGAACCGCCGGGAATGAGGCTCGGGTCGACGGCGTTGCCGGGCACCGGGTAATGCGGATTGAGGCCGACGGCGGTAAAGGCGAATTCCGTCATGTGAGACTTGCCGATGATGACGGCGCCGGCCGCGCGGAGACGCCGGACGATCGCCGCGTCCGCTGTTGCCGGAGGCGCCGCGCGGCGGATGATGGAGCCCGCAAGCGTCGGCTCGCCGGCGATGTCGAAGAGGTCCTTGATGGAGACGATCCGCCCGTCGAGGGGCCCGAGACTCGTGCCCTCGCGCCGCCTCCCGTCGGCAGCGTCCGCTTCCGCGCGGGCTCGCTCCCGATAGAGCTTTACAAAAACGCGTTCATCGTTCCGCCGCCCGTCAAGTCGGGCGAGAACGGTTTCGAGTCGGTCGCGGCAGGGCATATCTGACGGGGGCAAGGAAGGACCTCGTGAATTGCGGGCCAAGTCCGGAGGGAAGTCCTTGGAAGCGCTCCAATATTTAAAGGATCGCACGATTGATGTACAATAGGGGGCGATAGCGACAAGCAATCGGGAAGACGCCGATGCGAATTCTACGATCCTCCGCAATCCTCGACTCCTCCGCCATCCACGAGGTCAGATACGATGCGCCGCGCCGGACGTTGAGCGTCTGGTTTCTCGGCAACCGCAGGCCCTATCACTACCTCGACGTTCCGGAAGAGGTTTACGAGGAACTGTTGCATGCGGATTCCGCCGGCAACTATTTCAATCAGCACATACGCCATCACTACGGGTTCCTGCATTAAGGCCTGTTTCATTACTGAGATTCATTTCGGAGGACTGCAATCTCTCCTCCCTCGTCATCTCCGTGCTCGTCACAGAGATGAGAGCGGCGCCGCGTCTGCGGCGCGGGAAGCGTTCTTTCAGCCCAAGGACTTGGTCTGGCTGGATTCCTGTGACGAGCACAGGAATGAGGAAATCGAACAAGCGGCTGCGGGTAGCCCGAGCCCGTTTCACAGAACTGTCGCCAAACCGTCCGAATAGTTTCATCCGTCTGTAAAGCCGCTGACATCCGGCTGGCCAATGGTCCGCTCGCGAGAACCGACGATTCGCGAAACGGAACCGGAGGCAGGGATTGGCCGCTCTTCGAAACACCCTCACCAGGCGTTCTTTCCTCTTCTCCGCCGGCGCCGCCGGTCTTGTCGCTTCTTCCGGTCTCGCCACGCCGTTCTATGCGCGCGGCTACGGGCGGCCGGAATTCGCCCATGGGGTGCAGTCCGGCGATGTCGATACGGGCTCGGGGATGATCTGGACGCGGGTCGATCGGCCGGCGCGCGTTTCCGTCGAATATTCGACCACCGAGAGCTTTTCGAATGCCGTCAGGCTTGCCGATATCGATGCGACGCCGCTGACCGACTGCGCCGTCAAGTGCCGGCTCGACAAGCTGCTGCCGGACCAGGACATCTTCTATCGCTTCGTCGCGACCGATCTCTACGACGCCAATCGCGTCTCCGAACCGGTCGTCGGGCGCTTCCGGACGGCTCCCTTGCGGCGCCGCTCCGTGCGTTTCGTCTGGTCCGGCGACACGGCGGGGCAGGGCTGGGGCATCGACGAGATCGGCATGAAGACCTATTCGACCATGCGGCTGCACGAGCCGGATTTCTTCA
Organism: Sinorhizobium sp. 22678; assembly: GCF_052044265.1. Classification (NCBI taxonomy): domain Bacteria; kingdom Pseudomonadati; phylum Pseudomonadota; class Alphaproteobacteria; order Hyphomicrobiales; family Rhizobiaceae; genus Sinorhizobium; species Sinorhizobium sp. 22678. Next base: position 47,997 of record NZ_JBQEMS010000014.1, read on the forward strand.
TTCATTCCGGCGACACGATCTATGCCGACAATCCCATCCCCGACGAGATCAGGCTGCGCGACGGCGGCATGTGGAAGAACCGGATCGTCACGCCCGAGAAGCGCGACGTCGCGCGCACGCTCGAGGAATATCGCGGCCAGTGGAAGTACAACCTGCTCGACGAGCATGTGCGGAGGCTGCATGCCGAATGTCCCACCTTCTATCAGTGGGACGACCACGAGGTCCTGAACAACTGGTCGGCCTCGACCGATCTCAGCGACGACCCGCGCTATCCGGAGAAGGATGTCGCCGTCTATGCCGCCCGCGCGGCCCGCGCCTTCCACGAGATGACGGCGATCCGCACGCTGCCGACGGAGCCCGGCCGCATCTTCCGCAAGATCGCCTATGGTCCGCTGCTCGACGTCTTTTTCGTCGATCTGCGCTCCTATCGCGGCCCCAACCAGGGCGAGGGGGGTGGCGACCTCTTCGGCTGGCGGCAGGCGGACTGGCTGAAGCGCGAGCTTGCGGCGTCCAGCGCCACCTGGAAGGTGATCGCCTGCGACATGCCGATCGGTCTCGTCGTTTGGGACGACTATTCGGCAAGGCGCGGATCGGACGCCATCGCCGATGGCGACAATGGCGCGCCGAAGGGGCGCGAGACGGAATTTGCGGATCTCCTGCGCTTCGTCCGCGACAACGCGATCGAGAACATCGTCTGGCTGACGGCGGACGTGCATTACACGGCGGCGCATCACTACGATCCCTCGCGGGCCGCCTTCAAGGACTTCTCGCCGTTCTGGGAGTTCGTCTCCGGGCCGCTTCATTCCGGCACCTACGGACCGAAGGAGCTCGACATGACCTTCGGCCCCGAGGTTCGCTTCATCAAGGCGTCAGGCGGAGGAATCGACAGCAACCTGCCGCCGTCGGCGGGCCTGCAATTCTTCGGCATCGTCGATATCAGCGGCCAGACGCGGCAGATGACGGTGCGGCTGATGGACCGGCAGGATCGGGAACTCTGGCGGGTGATCCTGGATCCGGCGGTGTCCGTTTGAGCCGGCGGCGCCTCACGCAGGTCAGCCCTGCGCGCCGGCCCCCTTTCGCTTCCGGGAAAAAACCTGTATGAGCGCGGCAACTGAAAAGCGGTACCTGCCTCGTCGCGCGTGCCCACGAACTTTCCGAGACAAAAAATGAGCATTCGCAACATCGCGATCATCGCGCACGTCGACCATGGGAAAACCACGCTCGTCGACGAACTCCTGAAGCAGTCGGGCTCCTTCCGCGAAAACCAGCGCGTCGCCGAGCGCATGATGGATTCCAACGAACTGGAAAAGGAACGCGGCATCACCATCCTCGCCAAGGCCACTTCGGTCGAGTGGAAGGGTACGCGCATCAATATCGTCGATACCCCCGGCCACGCCGACTTCGGCGGTGAAGTCGAGCGCATTCTGTCGATGGTGGACGGCGCCATCGTTCTGGTCGACGCCGCCGAAGGCCCGATGCCGCAGACGAAATTCGTCGTGGGCAAGGCCCTCAAGGTCGGTCTTCGGCCGATCGTGGCGATCAACAAGATCGATCGTCCCGATGCCCGTCACGAGGAAGTCATCAACGAGGTATTCGATCTCTTCGCGGCGCTGGACGCGACCGATGAGCAGCTCGATTTCCCGATTCTCTACGGTTCCGGCCGTAACGGCTGGATGAACGTCGCGCCGGAAGGTCCGCAGGATCAGGGCCTGGCACCGCTCCTCGATCTCGTTCTCGATCACGTTCCGGAGCCGAGCGTCGGCGAAGGTCCGTTCCGGATGATCGGCACCATCCTCGAAGCCAATCCCTTCCTCGGCCGCATCATCACCGGGCGCATTCATTCCGGTTCGATCAAGCCGAACCAGGCGGTCAAGGTCCTCGGGCAGGACGGCAAGGTGCTCGAATCCGGACGCATCTCCAAGATTCTTGCATTCCGCGGCATCGAGCGCCAGCCGATCGAGGAAGCCCATGCGGGCGACATCGTGGCGATCGCCGGCCTCTCCAAGGGTACCGTCGCCGACACGTTCTGTGATCCGGCCGTCAACGAGCCGCTGAAGGCGCAGCCGATCGATCCGCCGACCGTCACCATGTCCTTCCTCGTCAACGATTCTCCGCTCGCCGGCACCGAAGGCGACAAGGTCACTTCGCGCGTCATCCGCGACCGTCTGTTCAAGGAGGCCGAGGGCAACGTCGCGTTGAAGATCGAGGAATCGTCCGAGAAGGATTCGTTCTACGTGTCGGGCCGAGGCGAACTGCAGCTCGCGGTCCTGATCGAAACGATGCGCCGCGAGGGCTTCGAGCTCGCCGTCTCGCGTCCGCGGGTGGTCATGCACAAGGATGAGAACGGGCAGCTTCTGGAGCCGATCGAAGAGGTCGTCATCGACGTCGACGAGGAGCATTCGGGCGTCGTCGTCCAGAAAATGTCCGAACGCAAGGCCGAAATGGCCGAGCTTCGCCCGTCCGGCGGCAACCGCGTGCGGCTGGTGTTCTTCGCGCCGACCCGCGGTCTCATCGGCTATCAGTCCGAGCTTCTGACCGATACGCGCGGCACGGCGATCATGAACCGTCTGTTTCACGACTATCAGCCCTACAAGGGTGAGATCGGCGGCCGGGTGAACGGTGTTCTGCTCTCGAACGACTCCGGCGAATCCGTGGCCTATGCGATGTTCAACCTTGAAGATCGCGGCCCGATGATCATCGACGCAGGTGAAAAGGTCTATGCCGGCATGATCATCGGCATCCACACGCGCGACAACGATCTGGAAGTCAACGTCCTCAAGGGCAAGAAGCTCACCAACATGCGCGCGTCCGGCAAGGACGAGGCGGTAAAGCTGACGCCGCCGATCCGCATGACGCTCGACCGGGCGTTGTCATGGATCCAGGACGACGAACTGGTCGAGGTCACGCCGAAGTCGATCCGGCTCCGCAAGATGCATCTCGATCCGAACGAGCGCAAGCGCTTCGAGAAGTCGCGGACGGCCGGCGCGGCTTAAGGGCTGGACCCGAGGAGAGGGCGAGTCCGACCCTTCTGATTTCGTCGATCTTACGAACCCCGGAGCGATCCGGGGTTTTTGCTGTGTGTGCCTTTCGCGGGCGGCTTGCGGATAAAGTTAAAAAGGCGTTAACCTTGGGGCAGGTGCCGTTAAAGTTGCCTGTGGGTTAACGCCGCGCGACAGTCCGGCGGGATTCCTGTCCGCCGCGTCGTGTGTTTAGAGTCGCAAGTCATGAAGACTGTTTCGATCGAGGTTCGGCCTGGGGAGCCGCATGAGGCGGCGGCAATCGCCGACGTGCATCGCGTTTCCTGGTTGCAGGCCTATGGCGGCATCATTCCGCACCGCCCCCTTGTCCGAATGGTCAATCGCCGCGACGAGACCTGGTGGCGCAAGGCCACGCGCGGACCGGCGACCCTTCTCGTCGTCGACGTCGCCGGCACGATAGCCGGCTATGCGACGCTGGGCCTGAGCCGGGCTCGGGCGCTGCCGCAGGAAGGCGAAATCTACGAGATATATCTGAGGCCGGAATATCAGGGCATCGGCCTCGGGCGTGTCCTCTTCGGCGAAGCAAAGAGCCTTCTGAAATCGCTCGGCTGCGAAGGGCTGGTCGTCTGGTGCCTGGAAGACAGCGCGAACGCCTGTAATTTCTTCCATTCGGCAGGCGGTCGCGATATTGCCGAAGGGATGGAGGATTTCGGCGAGAAACACCTGAAGAAGGTCGGCTTCGTCTGGAGTTGAGGAGTGCCGCCAGGCGCTGTCATCGGTCCGGGCGTTTAGGATAGCCTCATTTCGGCAGGAAGTGCATGGGTTCTCCCGCCTTCTCGCCGCGGTTTCCGTGATAGGATGCCTGGTCCGTGCCGCAGCGGAAGCTTGCGGCTTCTTCGTCGGCTATCCTGCGGGCCAGCGTGTTCGCATCGGCATTGGCGAGCGCGTCGACATAGCCGACGACGCAGCCGTCGCCGTCCTCCTTCTGCGCGACCTTCGAAATCACCAGAACCTGTCCCTGGAACGCCTTCGTGCTCCTGTCCGTCTGCGGATCCGGGTTCTCGATGATCCAGCGCAGGATGGCGGCGACCGGCTTCCTGCTGTCGTCGAGGCGCCATTCGACGGTGGTTTCGGCATGGTTGAAGGGACCGAAACTCTCGAAGCCGTTCTCCAGATAGCTTTGCCTGACATGGCCGAAGAAGAAGCTCTGGCGGATATCGCTCTCGATGAAATGGACGGGATAGTCACCTATCCCGGGACAAAGGCTCTGCGACGAGGCACCTTCCCACTCGCGCAGGAGCCGGCACTTGTCGCGGCTGACGTCTGTGTAGACGCTGTCATTGGCAAGTGCAGGCGCAGAGATCAGGGCGGCGGAAAGAAAACAGCGAAGTTTCGGGCGCATTGTCTCTCCTGCGAAGATAAATATCAGCCCCGCCCCTTTTTAGCCGCGTGGCGTGCCTAGAGCAAATCCGCCCGCCCGGAACCAAAGTCATGTTGCATCGCGGCATGTTTCCCTTTATCCGACGGGACGACTTTTCAAACGACCCCTGGAGGTGCTCATGCGGATCGACGCGATTTCCATCGGAAAGAATCCACCGGAAGATGTCAATGTAATCGTGGAAGTCCCGGTCGGCGGACATCCGATCAAATACGAAATGGACAAGGAGGCCGGCACGCTGGTGGTCGATCGCTTCCTCTACACGCCGATGACCTATCCGGGCAATTACGGCTTCGTGCCGCACACGCTTTCCGACGACGGCGATCCGATCGACGTGCTGATCTGCAATACCCGTCCGCTGGTTCCGGGCTGCGTCATCAATGTCCGCCCGATCGGCGTGATGATGATGGAAGACAATTCCGGCCAGGACGAAAAGATCATCGCGGTTCCCTCCGCCCATCTGACCAAGCGCTACGACAAGGTGCACGATTACACCGACCTGCCGGAAATCACCCTCAAGCAGATCGAGCATTTCTTCGAGCACTACAAGGATCTGGAGCCCGGCAAGTGGGTGAAGATCTTCGGCTGGAAGGATGCCAGCATGGCCAAGCAGCTGATCCGGGAAGCGGTCGAGCGCGCCAAGACGAAGAAATAATCGTTTCGCTGTTTTACCGAGACTGAAAACCTCCGGCTCGACCTCGATCCGGAGGTTTTTTGCGCTTGGATCAGGACGATCTTAGGTCGGGTCGCCGCAAACCTCTCGAATAGGTCGACGCGCGGGAGGGGGGCGAAACCGCACACGCTTTTCCTCATCCCTGCTCTGGGGCGTGTTGAGATCCGGGCCCGTCGCCGCCGCTTGTTTGATCTCCTCATTCCTGTGCTTGTCACAGGAAATCCAGCCAGACCAAGTCCTTGGGCTGAAAGAACGCTTCCCGCGCTGCGGACGCTGCGCTGCTCTCATCCCTGTGACGAGCACAGGAATGACGCAAAGAGGAGAGAATGCAGTCCTCCGATACGCCTCCTACAGCGCCGCGCGTCTTATGAGACGCGCAAAGGTCGCTGCAGCACCTTAAGCTGCTGCATGTTTTTGTCCTTTCATCGGCTACGATCAAAGGAAACATGCAGTGGCGCACGGTCGGTACTCGACGAATTCAAGCGCATCGCCATGCGTGCCGACAACCGCAACAGGCCTTAGCGCAGCAGCGCAGGAGCGATGGTGGTGTTCAGGAAGAGCTGGATGAAATAGAGGATCACCAGCACGACGAGCGGCGAAAGGTCGACGCCGCCCATGTCGGGCAGGACGCGCCGGATCGGCCGGTAGAGCGGTTCGGTCAACTGGTAGAGCGAGCGGCCGATCATGTTGATCGCCTGATTGTTCACGTTGATCACGTTGAACGCATAGAGCCAGGAGAAGATGGCCGAGGCGATGATCAGAAACCACGCAATGTTGATGATGAAATTCAAGGTGCCGATGACAGCAAGCATGCCAGTCTCCAATTCGTTGTTGACAGACATGTAGACATTAGGAACTAAACGAGCAAGTACGCCGGCCCGTCTCGCGCGATCATGTCAATGGCACGGAGCGCGCCTTTCTTCCCTTCCCTGCAGTGCTCAGCGGTTTTCCGATGCGCAAGGATCGCTGCAGGATTCAATTTCCGCACGCTCCCGCTGGTCGATCGGCGACGATATCAGGAGCCTGCAGCAGGAGCATTTCAGAATGTCGGCCGTCCATGCCGCGCACCGCTTCGCCGCCTTCAGGCATGTCGGCTACCGGCGTTATTTCTTCTCCCGCCTGCTCGCCTATTTCGCCGTCCAGATCATGTCCGTGGCCGTCGGCTGGCAGATCTACGATCTCACGCGGGATCCTTTCTCGCTCGGTCTCATCGGCCTTTTCCAGTTTCTGCCCTCCCTCGCCCTCATTCTCGTGACGGGCAGCGTGGCGGATCGCTACAATCGCCGGGCGATCATGGGCATCTGCATGCTGGTCAGCACGCTCTGCGGCGCAGCACTTCTGCTTTTGACGGTGACGGGGCTGTTTTCACCCTGGCCGGTTTACGCGATCCTTGTCGTCTTCGGCATAGAGCGGGCTTTTCTGGGGCCCGCTTCCCAATCGCTGGCGCCCAATCTGGTGCCTGCGGAAGACCTGCCCAATGCAATCGCCTGGAACTCGACCTCCTGGCAGACGGCGATGATCGTCGGCCCGGTGGCTGGTGGGCTCCTCTACGGATTCGGCCCGACCGTGCCCTATGCGGTCAGCCTCGGCTTCTTCGCCGCCGGCGCCCTGATGGTCTTCGCCGTGCCGAAGCCCGCGAGGCGCTCGCCGCCGTCGGCCGCAAGCTGGCAGACGATCACCGCGGGTTTCCGCTACATCAAGGCCGAGAAGATCGTGCTGGGGGCGATCTCGCTCGATCTGTTCGCCGTGCTGCTCGGCGGCGCCGTCGCGCTCATGCCGGTCTTCGCGCGGGACATCCTGACGCTCGGGCCGTGGGGCCTCGGCCTCCTGCGGGCCGCACCCGGTGTCGGTGCGGTCGGCATGGCGGTGTGGCTGGCCGCCCACCCGATCCGCAATCGGGCCGGTCTCTATATGTTCGTCGGCGTCGCCCTTTTCGGCCTCGCGACGGTCGTTTTCGGCCTTTCGGCGACGCCCTGGATATCGATCGCCGCACTCGTCGTCATGGGCGCTTCCGACATGATCTCGGTCTATGTGCGCGAGATCCTGATTACGCTCTGGACCCCGGATGAGCTGCGCGGCCGCGTGAACGCCGTCAACATGGTGTTCGTCGGTGCTTCCAACGAACTCGGCGAGTTCCGCGCCGGCATGATGGCGTCCGGCTTCGGCGCGGTCTTCGCGGTCGTCTTCGGCGGCGCAGGCACGCTTTTCGTGTCGCTGCTGTGGGCACTCGGCTTTCCGCAATTGCGCCGGATCGACACGCTGGATGTGCCGGAGGCGCAGCGGAGGGGGTGATTGGGAGGGCTCAGGAAGCGGGCAATTGCTGCTGCACGCCGCGATCGCGCCCTCTCACAGCCCCGCCCTCCATAAAAATCAGCTCCAGAAAATTCTCCATCCATGTCCGCAAGGGATGGTCGTGCAGCATGCGGCCCTCCAGATGCGCTTTGCCCAGCTGGGCACCGGGGAGCTCGAAGCGATGGGCGCCGTGCACCACCCAGCGATGCATCATCGCCCGCGTCAGCTCGCCGTGGAACTGGATGCCCCAGGCATTTTCGCCGTAGCGGAAGGCCTGGTTGGGGTAGGTATCGCCGGTTGCCAGCAATTCGGCGCCCTTCGGCAGGTCGAAGCCTTCGCGGTGGAAGTGATAGACCATCGCCGGCCAGTCCATCAGGGCCTTGCCGGCCTGCGTGGCTCTCAAGGGATACCAGCCGATCTCGGTGATGCCTTCGTGATGGGCTGCGACCTTGCCGCCGAGATTTCGGGCCAGCATCTGCGCCCCGAGGCAGATTCCGAGATAGGGCTTGTTTTCCAGAAGCGGCACGGACAGCCAGTCGATTTCGCGCCGTACGAACTCCTCCTCGTCATTGGCGCTCATCGGTCCGCCGAAGATGATCGTCCCCGAATGCGCTTCCAGCGTGGGCGGCAGCTCGTCGCCGAGCGCGGGGCGGCGGATGTCGAGCGAAAAGCCCTTCCGCTCGAGAATGTGGCCGACACGGCCGGCGCTCGAGCGCTCCTGGTGAAGCACGATGAGGATGGGTCTCTTGGCGTCTCTTTGGGTGTCTGGGACCTCTGGCGGCATCGTCAGCTTTCCTGTTGCGCCTCGTTTTCCTCCACCATGTCGATCTTGGCGGCTGCTTCCTGGCGTTTCAAGACCCGGTCACGCCCGGAAACGCCGAGGAGGTCGGCAATCCGCCAGATCACGTGATCTTCCATCTCGCTGCGCGCACCGTCCGCGTAAACGATTTCCCACAGCATGCCGACGAGCTCGATGCGTTGCTCCTCGGGCAGGTGCCGCTTTATATCCGACGTGAACTGGTAGAAATCGATCGCTTCGCTCTCGGCGCTCTCGCCGGCCGCGACCAGGGCGTTGAGAGCGGCATCGTCAAGCTTGTAATGCTCCTTGATGAGCTTGCGCATCTTGCGGCGCTCGGAGCTGCGGACCGCGCCGTCCGCTTCCATGACCTGAAAGCAGAGGCCGATCACCGCCACGCGGGGGTCTCCCACTTCAATCCGCGCCGAGCCCGTCATTCCTTCCAGAAATGCGCGAAAACGTTCAAACATGCACTATCGCCTGCAGCCTGTGGATATGTCGGGGTTCAGAAAAGACGGAAGTTGGCGGTGGTCCGTTCCGCCGCCGCCGGTTCGCGCACGCCCGGATCGTCCGGGGGGCGGCCGAAAAAGGGATCCGGCGCCTCCTCCGCATCCTTGTCCTTTGCGGGCGATGCGGCCGGTTCCTTCCGGTCGGGAACGGTGATCGCCTTCTCCGGCTCGACCCGTTCTTTCTCGTCCCGCTCTCCTTCGGCCCGTTCTCTGTCAGTTTGCTCGCGCTCCGCTGGCGGGGCAGCCTCGACCGTCCGTTCAGAAGCCGGTTCCTCGGCGGGGCGGAGCACCGTCGCGACTGGCGGGAGGCTGCGAATTGCCTGGTCGGGGTTCAGATGCCCGTCCTCCGTTGCCGCCGCGATCTGCGACGGCGGAGCCTTCCACTCGAAAGCGTCGAGTCTGCCGCTGACCGGCGAGACCGGCAGCCAGACGGGCGAGGTGACGCCGTCGGCGGTCCAGGCCGGATCACGTGGGCTCTTCAGTGCCTGCGCCATCCAGTGCCGGATACGGCCCTCGTCGCCGGTGTCGGCCTCCTCGATATCCGCGAGCAGCAGAAAAATGCTCTCCCTCGGCTCGAGCCGGGCGGCGGCCTCTGCCTTTGACCGGGCAAGAGCGAGCTCGCGCGCATCGAGCGCCGCCTCGGCGACGGTCGCCAGTGCGACGGCATTGTTGCTGCGGAGCGATTCGAGCTTCTTCGCCCGCTTCAGACGGTCCAGGGTGGAATCGCCGCCGCGCGCCCGCACATAGAGGCGCGCAATGTCCGGATGCGGATCCGATTTCCACATCCTCTCGAGGATCGAAGCACCCTTGCGCAGATTGTCCTCGCGAAAGAGCGCCTTGGCGGCAACGAGGGCCGCCGGCACGAGGCGGTCGTCCAGCTTCAGCGCCGCCTGCGCGTCGTCCCGCGCGGATTTCGGGTCTGCATCCAATCTTTCCATTGCCCGCGCCGTCAGAAGAACGGCCTTTTTCCGGTCCGCTTCCTTCCTTTCGAGCACATGGGCGGCGCGGCTCTGATCGAGCAGACGGATCGCCTCATCCCACTGGCGCGCCTGGCTGCGATGGTCGAGCGTTGCCAGGGTCGCCCACGGCAAGTGCGGCGCCTTCTCGGAGGCACGCTCGGCGTATTGGCGCGCGGCCTCGTTGGCGCCGAGCCGCTTGGCTTCCAGATAGAGCCCGCGCAGGCCGAGTTCGCGCGTCTCCGGGTCGTCCGCCATCGCCTCGAATTTCTTGCGTGCGTCGTCGTATTTGCCTTCGATCAGCGCGGTCTGCGCTTCGAGCAGATGGATGAGCGGCTCCTGATCCGAGCTGATGAGGTTCCGCGTGCGTGCGGCCATCTTGCGGGCGAGATTGGCGTCGCCGGCGCCGGCCGCGATCAGGCCGGTCGACAATGCCTGATAGCCCCGGTCGCGCTTGCGGGCGCGAAAGTAACGCGTGACGGTGTGCGGCGACAGCCAGATCGTGCGAAGCAGCCAGACGACGATCAGAACGGCAGCGAAGAGCGAGATCAGGATCGAGGCGGCGCGCATCAGGCTCATCTCGATGAGCTGGCCCTGCCAGATCAGCGACAATTCCCCCGGACGATCCGCGAGCCAGGCAAAGCCGAGAGCCAGGCAAAGGACGAGGAGTACGAAGAACAGTATCCGGATCATATGGTCTTCTTTCTCCCGCTAACCTTGCTTGCCCGTGCGCGTCATGGTGCCGGCGACGGCGGCATCGATCACCGTTTCGACGCCAAGCCGCCGGTCGAGCTTCTCCTTGAACCCCTGGCCAGCGGATTTCGCGGCTTCGGGAAGGCTGTCCCATTCGAGCGATGCGCCCTTGAGATCGCCGTTGTCGAGCTTGTCTTCGATGCGGGCGATCACCGCTTCCGGCGTGTCGCCTTCGACGCTGCCGACCGGTCGCACGCGAATGCCCGACATGGCGCTGGAGACGAGGCGATCGAAAATGCCCTGATCGGGATCGGGCCGATGCAGCGCGTCCAGCATCGCGTCCGCCGCCGGCCGGAAACTTTCCCTCAATTCCGTCCGTGTGGGGACCCCCGTCGCGGCGACATCGGCCAGTTCTTTGACGACGGGATCCTCGGGGGCGATGCTTCGCAATGCGTCGAGTTCGGCGAGGAACGGCCCGCCGCGATCGATCGCCGTCTTCAGCGCGGTGACGGCAACGGCTTTCGCCATCTCGATATCGTTCGCAGGCTCGTTGAGCTTCTGCTCCGCCTGGTCGATACGGCCGGCAAGTTCCGCCCTGGCGGCGTCCGCTGCCTGGCGAGCCTCGGCAAGCTCGGTCTTCAGGTCGGCCATTTCATTCGTCAGATTGGCGACCTCCGCTTCGAGCGCCTTGATTTCGGGAGCGTCCGCCGCAGCTGCGCCGGGCTCCCGGGCCGCCTGTTCCAGAGCGGCGAGGCGGTTTTCCAGAGGGGCGACGTCCACTGTCGCGGCCGGAGCCTGCGCCTGAAGCTCGGCCTTGATCGCTTCGATCTCGCTCGCAAGGTTCTGCTCGGTACCCGGCTGCTCCGGTCCGGGCGCCGGAACGTAGCCGGCATATTGCAGCACGCCGGCACCGGCGAGCGCTATGAGACCGCCGAGGATGCCGGCTGCAAGCGCACCTGCGCCTGTGGCCTGTCTCCTCTTTGCCTCGGGCAGTTCGCCGTTGGCCGCGTGCGGAAGCTCCGCGTCGAAGGCGGCCGCAGCCGCGTCGGCGCGTGCCTCCTCCGTCTCTGTTTCCTCTTGCGGATCGCCCGTCGGCAAAGGAGGTTCGCCGATGCCGGCTTCGTTGCTTTCGACCTCGCCGGTCCTCACTTCGCCGGCTTCCGCCGCCTCGCTTGTCGAAATATCCGCCGGCTTGCCCGGTGCCACATCCGGCCCGGCCGCTGCCTCGCCCGCTGCAGGTTCGGTCTTCTCCGCCTCGAGATCGATCGTCAGCGGTTCTTTCCCGGGTTTCGAGCGGCGCGGCGGCTTTTCCGATGCCATGGTCACCTCTTTTACCGTTTCATTGCCTGTCGGTCGGGCCTGAGCGGATCTGCAGCAGGAACGCTCCGCACCTTCCTCCGTTCTAAACGCAAACCTAGTCAGCGAGGATGACGAGGGAAAGCCCCAGACCATGCTTTTTGACGGAAATGGCCCAGATGACCCGAGCGATGTGCATAAGGCAGGCGGAAAACCGGCGCCGACTTTGCTGATTTGGCCTCAAAGAAGCCGCAAGAGATTTTCCTCGTCCGGCGCTGCCGCGACCCCGCAGACAAGACCGTCCGGCAGGGTCTCTCTTATCGGCCAGCTCAGGCAGAGAAAGCGCGAGGCGAGGTCCGCGGGTTCAAGGCCGCTCTCCCGCAATGCTGCATCCAGGCGCCGCGCGCTCTCGCGGGAATAGAGCATTACCGCATCGAAGGGGCCCGCGCGGAGGAGCCCCGGCAGCGTCTCCGCAGGATAGTGGACCGGCGCCATCCGGTAGCATTCGGCGGTCCTGTGCTCGATTCGCCGTTGGTGCAATGCCCGTTCGAAACCCTCGGTCCGCGGTGAACCGGCGAGATAGACCAGCATTTCGCCTGGGGGGAGAAGGGCGGCGACCGTCTCGGCGAGTCCCTCGCCGGTTCCCGGTCCGATGCGGATGTCGGTAAATCCGAGATCGCCCGCGGCGCGCGCCGTCGCTTCGCCGACTGCAAAGAGCGGTGTTGCAAGGTGTGGCTCAAGCGCCGGACCGAGCGCGCCGAGGACGCGGACCGCCTCCCCACTGGTGACGGCGATCGCCTGGTGGGGCTCGCTCAATGCTGCCCGAACCGCGCCGGCGAGATGCTGCGCCTGCATGAGCGGCAGGATGACCGCTTCATGACCCATGGCGCTGAGCCTTGCCGCCGTCCTTTCGGCGGCCGGGCGTGGCCGGGTCACGAGCACGCGCATCGGATCAGCTCCAGGTCGAGAAGAAACCCGGCCCCGCCTTGGCGCGGATCCGCTCGCCGGCCTCCTGCCCGAGCCTTTCCGCGTCTGCCGCTTTGCCGTCGATTTCGATCTGGTGGAAGGTGGTGCCGTCGGGCGTCAGGATCATGCCGGCAAAGCGGATATGTGTCCCGTCCGATTGCGCGTAGCCGGCGATCGGCGTACGGCAGGAGCCGTCGAGTGTCGCCAGGAAGCCGCGCTCGCAGGAGACCGCCTCGTGTGTGCGGGGGTCGTCGATTGCCGCAAGCAGCGTGTTGATACGGCCGTCGCCGATGCGGGCTTCGACGCAGATCGCGCCCTGAGCCGGCGCCGGCGGAAATTCTTCCGGGTCAAGCAGCTCCGTCGGCACATGCTCCATGCCGAGACGCTTCAGGCCGGCGAAGGCCAGAAGCGTGCCGTCGACCTGACCTTCGGCAAGTTTGCGCAGGCGTGTCTCGACCTGTCCGCGATAGGTGATCACGTCGATATCGGGCCGAAGCCGCCGGATCAGCGCCTGACGGCGCAGCGAAGACGAGCCGACGGTGGCGCCTTGCGGGAGATCGGCGAGCCTTTCGGCCGAGCGGCCGACAAAGGCGTCACGGATGTCCTCGCGCGGCAGGAAAGCCGAAAGGAACAGCCCGTCCGGCAGCTTCGTCGGCATGTCCTTGGACGAATGTACGGCGAAGTCGAGGTCTCCCGACAGAAGCTGCTCCTCGAGCTCTTCGGTGAACAGGCCCTTGCCGCCGATCTCCGCAAGCGACCTGTCGGTGATCCGGTCGCCCTTCGTGGAAAGAATGACGATCTCGAACATTTCCGGTGGCAGACCATGGGCGGCGGCGAGCCGGGCGCGCGTTTCATGCGTCTGGGCCATCGCCAGCGGGCTGCCGCGCGTGCCGATGCGGAAAGGTTTCGTTTGCATCCTTCGCCATCCGTTGTTACTGCATGCTTCCTTGGATCGGAACCGGTTCAGGACAAAACCATGCAGCAGTTCAAAGCGTTACAGCGTCCCTTGTGCGTCTGAAGGCGCACGGCGCTGTTTGAGTTTCGTGTAACCACCTTTCACTGCGACCGCAATCTTTGAGTATAGCACGTGACGTCCCCGCCTTTGCGCATCCTCGGCATTGAGACAAGCTGCGACGAAACCGCCGCTTCGGTCGTGCTGCGTGACGAAGAGGGCCACGGCCGGATTCTCGGCGACGTGGTGCTGAGCCAGCTGGAAGAGCACAGCGCCTATGGCGGCGTCGTTCCCGAGATCGCGGCACGCGCCCATGTCGAGGCGCTCGACACGCTGATCGAGGAAGCGCTCCTGCGCGCCGGCGTGACGCTCCGTGACATCGACGCGGTCGCTGCGACAAGTGGTCCCGGCCTGATCGGCGGGCTCATCGTCGGGCTGATGACCGGCAAGGCGATCGCGCGGGCGACCGGCAAGCCGCTCTTTGCGGTCAATCACCTCGAAGGTCATGCGCTGACGGCGCGGCTGACCGACGGCCTTTCATTTCCCTATCTGATGCTGCTCGTCTCGGGCGGCCATACACAGTTGATCCTCGTCAAGGGCGTCGGCGAATACGAACGCTGGGGCACGACGATCGACGATGCGCTCGGCGAGGCCTTCGACAAGACCGCAAAGCTGCTCGGTCTTCCCTATCCGGGCGGGCCGGCCGTCGAGCGGGCGGCGCAGGCCGGCAATGCGGAGCGCTTCGATTTTCCCCGGCCGCTCGTGGGTGACGCCAGGCTCGACTTTTCTTTTTCGGGCCTCAAGACCGCCGTCCGCCAGGCCGCACAGTCGCTGGAGCCGGTGACGGATCAGGATATCGCCGACGTCTGTGCCTCTTTCCAGCGCGCCATTTCCCGCACGCTCAGGGACAGGGTCGGGCGCGGCTTGAAGCGGTTCAGGGCTGACTTCGCTTCCGTCGACCAACCGGCTCTCGTCGTGGCCGGCGGGGTTGCCGCGAACCAGACATTGCGCCGGACATTGCAGTCGCTTTGCGACGAGCACGGCTTCCGCTTCATCGCGCCGCCGCTCTCGCTTTGCACCGACAATGCCGCGATGATCGCCTGGGCCGGTGCGGAGCGCCTCGCGGCGGGCCTGCCGGCGGACGGGCTCGATGCGGCTCCGCGTTCGCGCTGGCCGCTCGATTCCGAAGCCAAGGCATTGATCGGCTCCGGCAGACGCGGCGCCAAGGCATGATGGACGGAAGATGAGCGGCAAATCGAAGAGCGCGCAAAAAATCGTGGTCGTCGGGGCGGGCGCCTTTGGAACGGCGCTTTCGGCCGTCGCGGCAGCGAAGGACAAGGCGAATGTCACTCTGCTTGCCCGGCGGGAGGAGGCGGCCGCGCAATGTCGCCGTACCGGGCGGAATGACGCGGTTCTCCCGGGAATTCCGCTTCCCCCGCGCCTTGTCTATTCTTCGCGGGCGACCGCGCTCGAAGACGCCGACATCGTGCTTTTTGCGATGCCTTCGCAAGCGCATCGGGACGCGGCGCGGTGCTACGGTGCCGCGATCGGCGCCAGGGCGATCGTCGTCACCTGCGCCAAGGGCATGGAGCAATCGACCGGCCGACTCCTCACCGACGTTCTCGAAGAGGAGTTGCCGGGCCGCCGCGTCGGGGTGCTTTCCGGCCCGGGCTTTGCCGCCGATATCGCTCGCGGCCTGCCAACCGCCATGGTGATCGCCGCCCCCGATACCGCGATCGCGACGGAGCTTGCGGAGGCGCTTTCCGGGCGGACGTTCCGGCTTTATCCCTCGGCGGACCGCACCGGCGTTCAGCTTGGCGGGGCGCTCAAGAACGTGCTGGCGATCGCCTGCGGCATCGTCGAAGGCGCCGGCCTCGGCGATTCGGCCCGAGCTGCGCTGATCTCGCGCGGGCTTGCGGAAATGTCGCGCTTCATCGTCGCGAGGGGTGGCGAGGCGGACACTGTGCGCGGCCTTTCGGGATTGGGTGACCTCGTGCTGACCGCGACGAGCCACCAGTCGCGCAACCTGCGCTTCGGCATAGCCCTCGGTAAAGACGGCCGGGCTGCCGCCGGCAGCGAATTGGTGGAGGGCGCTTTTGCCGCATCCGTCGCCGCCCGCGTGGCGGGCGGACTCGGCATCGAGATGCCGGTCACCGAGGCCGTCGCAGCCATCGTCGACGGAAAGCTGGATGTCCGCTCGGCTCTCGAGCAACTGATGTCCAGACCGATCACCCACGAATGATGTCTTCAGGAGGATCCATGCTCTTCGCACTGCTCTGCACCGACAAGCCCGGCGCGCTGCAACTCAGGGTCGACACCCGACCTGACCATGTCGCCTATCTCAACGACCTCAATGCCCGGGGCATCCTGAAGATCGCAGGGCCTTTCCTCGGCGCCGACGGCAAGCCGACGGGGAGCCTCGTGATCGTCAAGGCCGACACGCTCGAAGAGGCCAGGGCGCTTGCCGAGGCCGATCCCTATGCGAAGGCGGGTCTCTTCGCCAATGTCGAGATCAAGGCCTACAACTGGGTCTTCAACAATCCGGAGGCTTGAGGGGCGATGGCGTTCTGGCTCTACAAATCCGAACCGGCGAAATGGTCCTGGCAGATGCAGAAGGATGCCGGAGAGAAGGGCACCGAATGGACCGGCGTGCGCAACTACCTGGCGCGCAACAACATGCGGGCGATGAAGATCGGCGACAAGGGTTTCTTCTATCACTCCAACGAGGGGCTCGAGATCGTCGGCATCACCGAGGTCTGCGCGCTGTCGCATCCGGACTCGACGGCAGAGGGCGACGCCCGCTGGGACTGCGTCGACATCCGCGCCGTCAGGGACATGCCGCGGCCGGTTTCACTCAAGGAAATCAAGGAAAATCCGAAGCTCGCCAAGATGTCGCTCGTCACGTCGATGCGTCTTTCGGTGCAGCCGGTGACGGATGACGAGTGGATCGAGGTCTGCCGCATGGGCGGGCTGGACAATCCGCCCCGATAGCGACCCGAATGTTGTGAAGACCGATCCCGAAAGCTTCATCCGCGCCAACACAGACATTCTCGCGCCGCCGCACGTGCCGGAAATCCGCCTGCATCTTGCGGGCGAGGCGCATGAATTGTGGCTGAAGACCGAGGAAGAGCTGGAACGGATCGGTCTGCCGCCGCCCTTCTGGGCCTTCGCCTGGGCTGGAGGGCAGGGGCTTGCCCGCTATGTCCTCGATCATCCTGAAACGGTGCGCGGCCGCCGCGTCATCGATTTCGCCTCCGGTTCCGGCCTCGTCGCCATTGCGGCGAAGTTGGCCGGCGCCGATGAGGTCACCGCCGCCGACATCGACCCATGGTCCGAAACGGCCGCGCGGCTGAATGCCGGGCTCAACGGCGTATCGCTCGCCTTCACCGGAGACGATATCGTCGGCTCGGATCGGGCGGCCGACGTCTACCTCGCCGGAGACGTCTTCTACGACAAGAGCTTCGCCGATCTGCTTCTGCCCTGGTTCGACGCGCTCGAACGTGCCGGTGCCGTCGTTCTCGTCGGCGATCCGGGCCGGGCCTATTGTCCGCGCGGGCGGATGACTGACCTTGCGACCTATGAGGTGCCGGTGACCCGGGCGCTCGAAGACAGCGAGGTGAAGCGCACGACGGTCTGGCGGTTCGGTCCGGCTGTCGTCGCCGGCGACGATTGAGGGGAACGTCCGTCCTCTACGGCCGGACGACGCAGACGCCGTGCTCCCAGGAGCAAGCGCTGGCGTTTACCTGCGGCGAGACGATGATGATCTTCGCACGTTTCGAAGATGGGCTGGCTGGTGCGGTTTCGCCGGCAAGATAGGCGTAGCCGCCGTCCCGGCTGAAATAGATGCCGTTTCCTTCATCGCGGAACGCCGAAAGGCCGCCGGCATAGGTGCCGATGTCCGGAATGGGTGTCGGGAAGTCGTAACTCCCATAGCTGCCGTAACCGCCGGACGCGTATCCGCCGCCATTGATGACGATCACAGGACCACGATCCCGTCCGCGGTGAGCGTAATGATTACGGGAATATCCCGGCCAGGGATATCTCGGCCGGATATGCCGGGTGCGGGTCTGAACATCGGGCAGGCCCCTGGAATCGGCAGATGCGAAACCGCCGACGGTCGTTACTGACCGGTGGCGCGCCTTGCGCCAGGTGTGATGGGGCGTGCGATGCTTGATCCGGACATGGCGGGTTCGGGTCTCCACATTGCCGAAACCGTCGCTTTCGGTGGCCCGTGCCGGCAAACCGGCGGGCATCGCAAGTGCGAAGGCCACGACTAGAGCTTTGGCCGCGCGGACCATTTGCGAGGGGTTCATGTCTCGCTGCCTCCGGATCATCATTAACAAACCGTTAAAGTGCATCCTGCGGCAACCGACGGGAAATGTCACGGATTCAGCTGGGTTTTTTCGTGCATATCGTTAAAAGGCCGGATGTCTCTCCGAGGCGGGAAAATGCCGTTTTCCGTCAAATCGATTAAATTGATTTTGCACTGCAAACACACTTGTCGTGAAGCCCTATGGTGATTAAAGGTCCGGGTGACTGAATTGCGCACAATCGGGTGCGATACCGGACGAAAAGAGTCCAGTTTTGGACGCATATCCGGTCATCCCGCGAGGTTCCGATGACGAATGTCACAAGAAGCCGGCCGCTCTCGCCGCATCTTCAAATCTACAAGCCGATCCCCACCATGATCATGTCGATCATGCACCGCATCACCGGCGGCGCGCTCTATTTCGGCACCGTCCTGGTGGCGTGGTGGCTGATCGCCGCTGCTTCGGGCGCTGCCTACTACGACTGGGTGAACTGGCTGTTCGGCACGTTCATCGGCAAGGTCGTCCTCTTCGGCTATACCTGGGCCCTTGTGCACCATCTGCTGGGCGGCATCCGCCACCTCGGCTGGGATCTCGGCTACGGCTATGAGAAGCACTTCGCGACGAGAATGGCGAAGGCCATGATCGTCGCATCGGCGACGCTGACGCTCGTCATCTGGGTCGTCGGCTACCTCGCTCGTTAAGGGACTTCGACATGAATATGCGCACACCTCTCGGCAAGGTCCGGGGTCTCGGTTCGGCAAAGGAAGGCACGGATCACTTCTGGCGGCAGCGCCTCACGGCCGTCGCCAGCATTCCTCTCACGATCTTCTTCGTCGTCTTTCTCGCCCATTATGCGGGCGCACCGCATGCGGAACTGATCGCGGCCCTTGCGAACCCCTTCGTGGCGGTTGCCATGGGTCTGATGGTCGTCGCCGGCCTCGTTCACATGAAGATCGGCATGCAGGTCATCATCGAGGACTACGTCCATGCGGAGGGCGCCAAGA
Organism: Sinorhizobium sp. 22678; assembly: GCF_052044265.1. Taxonomy (NCBI): domain Bacteria; kingdom Pseudomonadati; phylum Pseudomonadota; class Alphaproteobacteria; order Hyphomicrobiales; family Rhizobiaceae; genus Sinorhizobium; species Sinorhizobium sp. 22678. The sequence continues at coordinate 66,860 of NZ_JBQEMS010000014.1, forward strand.
TTGCGCTTCTCATGCTCAACACATTCTTCACGATCGCGGTCGGCGGGCTCTGTCTTTTCGCCGTCCTGAAGATCGCTTTTGCAGGGTAATTTCGTCATGGCATCGATCAGTTCACCCGCTGCAAACGGCAAGGCATATCAATATGTCGACCATTCCTTCGACGTCGTCGTCGTCGGCGCCGGCGGGGCGGGCCTGCGCGCGACGCTCGGCATGGCCGAGCAGGGCCTGAGGACGGCCTGCATAACCAAGGTCTTCCCGACGCGTTCGCATACGGTCGCGGCACAGGGCGGCATCGCCGCTTCGCTGCAGAACATGACGCCCGACTGCTGGCAGTGGCATCTTTATGACACCGTCAAGGGCTCCGACTGGCTCGGCGATGTCGACGCCATGCAGTATCTCGCAATGGAAGCGCCGAAGGCGGTCTACGAACTCGAGCACTATGGCGTTCCGTTCTCGCGCAACGAAGAAGGCAAGATCTATCAGCGCCCCTTCGGCGGCCACATGCAGAACTACGGCGAAGGGCCGCCGGTGCAGCGCACCTGCGCCGCCGCCGACCGTACCGGCCACGCGATCCTGCATACGCTTTACGGCCAATCGCTCCGGAACAATGCCGAATTCTTCATCGAATATTTCGCCATCGACCTGATCATGTCGGCTGACGGCCGCTGCACCGGCGTGGTCGCCTGGAACCTCGACGACGGCACGATCCACCGGTTCGCCGCCAAGATGGTGGTGCTGGCGACCGGCGGCTACGGCCGCGCCTATTTCTCCGCGACCTCGGCGCATACCTGCACCGGCGACGGCGGCGGCATGATTGCGCGCGCCGGTCTGCCGCTGCAGGATATGGAATTCGTGCAGTTCCATCCGACCGGCATTTACGGCGCAGGCTGCCTCATCACCGAAGGCGCCCGCGGCGAGGGCGGCTATCTGGTCAATTCCGAGGGCGAGCGCTTCATGGAGCGCTACGCGCCTTCTGCCAAGGACCTTGCCTCGCGCGACGTCGTTTCCCGCTGCATGACGATGGAAATCCGCGAGGGCCGAGGCGTCGGCAAGAACAAGGACCATATCTTCCTGCATCTCGACCATCTCGATCCCGCAGTGCTGCACGAACGCCTGCCGGGCATTTCGGAATCGGCGAAGATCTTCGCCGGCGTCGACGTCACGCGCGAGCCGATCCCGGTGCTGCCGACCGTTCACTACAATATGGGCGGCGTGCCGACCAATTACTGGGGCGAAGTGCTGAACGCGGACGGCCAGAACCCGGAGCGAATCGCGCCCGGACTGATGGCCGTCGGCGAAGCCGGCTGCGCCTCGGTGCACGGCGCCAACCGGCTCGGCTCGAACTCGCTGATCGACCTTGTCGTCTTCGGCCGCGCGGCGGCGATCCGCGCCGGCCAGATCATCGACCGCAACGAGGCGGTGCCGGACGTCGACACGGCCTCCTGCGACCGCATCATGGAGCGTTTCGACCGGCTGCGGCACGCCAACGGCACCACGCCCACGGCAGTGCTGCGTGACAAGATGCAGCGCGCCATGCAGGAAGACGCGGCCGTGTTCCGTACGCAGGAGTCGCTCGAATCCGGCTGCCGTCGCCTGTCGGCGATCTGGAAGGAACTGCCGGACGTCAGGGTCACCGACCGCTCGATGATCTGGAACTCGGATCTCGTCGAGACGCTGGAGCTCGAAAACCTGATGGCTAATGCCATCACCACGGTCTACGGCGCCGAGGCGCGCAAGGAAAGCCGCGGCGCGCATGCGCGCGAGGACTACAAGGATGGCCCGCTCGCCGGTCGCGACGACGTCAACTGGCGCAAGCACACGCTTGCCTGGGTCAACGAAGCGGGCGATGTCCGGCTCGATTTTCGTCCGGTGCACACCGAGCTGATCGCCGAAGGCATCGATCCCCACAAGATCGAGCCGAAGGCGCGCGTCTACTGATCTCGAGGACTAAGGCACATGGTTGAACTCGCTCTCCCCAAGAACTCGCAGATCACCGAAGGCAAGGTGTGGCCGAAACCGGTCGGTGCGGCGAACCTGCGCGAATACCGGGTCTATCGCTGGAATCCGGACGACGGCAAAAACCCGCGGATCGATACCTATTACATCGATATCGACGATTGCGGCCCGATGGTTCTGGACGGTCTGCTCTACATCAAGAACAACATCGATCCGACGCTGACGCTGCGGCGCTCCTGCCGCGAAGGCATCTGCGGCTCCTGTGCGATGAATATCGACGGCACCAATACGCTCGCCTGCACCAAGGGCATGGATGAGGTGAAGGGCGCCGTGAAGGTGTATCCGCTGCCGCACATGCCCGTCGTCAAGGACCTCGTGCCCGACCTCACCAATTTCTATGCCCAGCACCGTTCGATCGAGCCCTGGCTGAAAACGGTTTCGCCGAGGCCGGCCAAGGAATGGCGGCAGAGCCACGAAGATCGCCTGAAGCTCGACGGCCTCTATGAGTGCATTCTCTGCGCCTGCTGCTCGACCTCCTGTCCGAGCTATTGGTGGAACGGTGACCGCTATCTCGGCCCCGCCGTCCTCCTGCAGGCCTATCGCTGGCTGATCGACTCCAGAGACGAGGCGACCGGCGAGCGTCTCGACAATCTCGAAGATCCGTTCCGGCTCTATCGCTGCCACACGATCATGAACTGCGCCCAGGCCTGTCCGAAGGGGTTGAACCCCGCCAAGGCGATCGGGGAGATCAAGAAGATGCTGGTCGAGCGGCGGTTCTGACCTTCCGTCCTGCAGGTGTTCTCAGCAGCATTTCAATGGCGGGCCCCGGCTCGCCGTTTTGCTTTCACGTCCGTCACATCGACGTGTTGCTAAGTGATTTGAAACGCGCCGCGAGGCAGTTAGGTAATAGCCGAGGATGGAGGGTCGCCGATGCTTCGCCTGCTGCTCGGTTTTCTCGTCACTTGTTTCCTGCTGCTACCTGCGCGGGCGGCAGAGCCGCAATATGCTATCTTCGCCGGCGGCTGCTTCTGGTGCGTCGAGAGCGACTTCGACGCCGTGCCCGGCGTGCTCGAAACGATCTCCGGCTATGCCGGCGGCAAGAGCGCGAACCCCACCTATGAAGATTATTCGAGAGGTGGACACCGCGAGGTGGTGCGCGTGAAGTTCGACCCGGACCGGGTCTCCTATGCGGCGCTCGTCGGCGTCCTGTTCCGTACGACGGACCCGACGGATGACGGTGGCCAGTTCTGCGACCGGGGCTTCGCCTATACGACCGCGATCTATGCGCTGAACGAGCGGCAGGCGATGGACGCGAAGGCGGAAAAGATCAAGGCCGAGGCGGAGCTCGGCCGGCCGATCGTCACGCCCGTCGAAGGCGCAGCGAAATTCTGGCCGGCGGAAGACTACCATCAGGACTTCGGCAAGCGGAACCCGATCCGCTACTGGTACTATCGCAACGGCTGCGGCAGGAACCGAACGGTCGAGAAGCTCTGGGGCGATCGCGCCTATGCAGGCGTCGATCATTGATCGATTGCCCCTCATCCGCCCGTCGGCATCCTGCATAAGAAATGTTGTATAGGATCTCGGAATGCAACTGGCCGGTTTGCTTTCGCGCCTGGCCTCTCTTCAAGCCCATTTGCGGGCAGCCCGCGTCAATGCTCAAGGCGCGCTCCTTCGCTGTCCGGAAGGCATCCTTTCTACTTTCGGATGACAACACGCAGACGGCGTTGTGCCGCCGCTTGCTTGATCAGGGTGGCCACCTTGCGAACGAAAGCCGGGCTGAAGGTGCCGATCGGCGTTGTCGACGCGAGATCATAGGCTTCGTCGAGACGGAGCAGGTTGTACTCGTCCAGGATCAGCCAGGACGGGAAACGGAGCCCGCCACGGCGGCATTCGATTTCGCTGACGGCAATGTGGACGATCGACGGATCCGGACTCCGTGAGGTGATCGGGAACAAAAACAGCTTCACCGGCTCCGTCGGTGTCTTCACCAAAAGGCAAACCGGCCGCTCCTTGCGGCCCGATTCCTCACCGTCGCCGGCTTGCCTCGCCCAAAGATAGTAGCAGCGAAGGACGTCACCGGCCTTGAACATCGTCGTCATCATCGCTGGCAATGATCGCATCGAGGCCGGCGATGAGTTCATCATGAATATCGTCCGGCGCATTCTCGAGCGTGTAGGCGGCCGCGTGAGGTCGGCCAACCAATTTCTGATACTGAGCAGCGGACAGGATGACGAGCTTTTCCTTCCCGCGCTTGGTAAGTGCCACGGGCTCGATCAACGCTGCCTCGAGGATCTCGCCGGACGCGCGATTCATTTCGCTGAAAGTGAATTGCTTCATCTGCGTCGCTCCGTTCCCAATATACGTAAAATACGTAAATTATGCGGCTACGTCCAGCGCTGAGTTGCCCCGTGGCCCGACTTGGGTGAGCGCGTCAAACTGCGGCTCGATGTCCTCCGCCACTGCAGGCTTCTCCGGGCTGCATCGTAGACCTCGAGGGAGCGCCATCGACGAGCGCGGCGGACCCCGGTCGATCCGCCGTATCCCCCGTCAGCGCGCAGCCCAATTCGCGCCGCGGCGGAAGATCGTGCGCATCTCGGGCACCTCGAATTCCTTGGCCACATGCCCGAGCGAGGAGTAGAAGACCCGGCCCTTCCCATGCTTGCGCTTCCAGACCACCGGCATCGTCACGCCTTCGATCCAGGAGGCATGCTCGCCGGAGAAGGTGGTCGTTGCCAGCACCTCGTTGGACGGATCGACATGCATGTAATATTGCTCCGAGGTATAGGGAAAATCGGAGATGCCCTCCATCAGCGGATCGTCGGGGCGCGTAATGTTCACGCGATAGTCGATGATGTTGCCCGGGTGGGCCACCCACTGGCCGCCGATGATGAACTGGTATTCGACGCTCTCGCGGAAGGCATCGCCCGCGCCGCCGTGATAGCCGGCGATACCGACGCCGCCTTCGACGGCCGCGGCGAGATTCTTTACCTCTTCCTTCTCGATCTTCGACATCGTCATGATCGGAACGATCAGTGACAGGTCGTGGATCGACGGATCGGCGAAGGCTTCGGTCGTGTGTTCCAGATAGACCTTGAACCCGTCCTCCTGCAGCATGTCGCGGATGATATGGGCGCATTCCTGCGGCTCGTGCCCGCTCCAGCCGCCCCAGACGATCAGTGCCTCGCGCATTCTCATTCCTCCTCAAATTAGACTAGCGGCCGATGCGGCCGTCGACGAGCGATTGCGACAGAGGGGCCGGCCGCTCGGCCTTCGTGCTGATGCTGACGGTGGAACCGGTATCGGCCGCCTTGTGGAACGCTTCCATGACCTCCAGCACGTGCAAGGCGAGGTCTCCGTTTGCCCGGTGCGGCCGGCCCGAGCGGATCGCATGTGCCATGTCGGCCACCCCGATCGAGCGGTAATTGCCGTCGGCATAGGGCTCGCTCGTCGCGGTCTGCTCGAAGGCGCCGCCCTTTTTCAGTAGCTCGATCTGGCCGCCGAAATGGTTCGGATCCGGGACGATCAGCGTGCCCTCGGTTCCATAGAGCTCGAGAGGCACATGCCTGTGGCCCGCCACATCGAAGCTCATGCCGATCTGCACGACGGCTCCATTCTCGAAGGCCATGATGCCGGCGACATGGGTCGGCACGCGGACGGGGATGCGTTCGCCGTTGCGCGCCTCGCTGGTGATGGTCCGCTCCTTCCGTGCCGCCGTGGCAAATCCGGCAACCTTGGCGACGGGGCCGAGGAGGTTGACGAGGTCGGTGATGTAGTAGGGACCCATATCGAGCATCGGTCCGCCGCCGACGTCGTAATAGAAGTCCGGATTGGGATGCCAGCGCTCGTGACCCGGGCACATGAAGGTGGCGGTGCCGCCGACGGGCGTGCCGAGCACGCCGGAATCGACGATTGCGCGTGCCGTCTGATGCGAGCCGCCGAGAAAGGTGTCCGGGGCGGCGCCGATCCGCAGGCCTTTCTCGCGAGCCAGCGCCACCAGCTTGCGTCCGTCAGCGAAGTCGGTGGCGAGCGGCTTTTCGGAATAGGTGTGCTTGCCGGCCTCGAGGACCTGCATGGCGACGGCGACGTGCGCCTTCGGCACGGTCAGGTTGACGATGAGCTCGATCGACGGGTCCGCGAGGAGATCGGCGACGCCGCGCGCCTCGACCTTGAACTCCGCCGCGCGCTCTTCGGCAAGGTTGCGGTTCAGGTCGGCGATGCCGCGGATGTCGAGGATCGGAAAGGCTGCCATCGCCTTCAGATAGGCCGACGAGATGTTGCCGCAGCCGATGATGCCGATACCGAGTTTTTCCATCACTCTCCTCCCGAAATGGATACATAAGTTCGGCGCAGCGCATCAAAGCGCCGGCGCCGGTCCGGTCGTCCCCCAGGGGGACTCGTAGAGTTCGCAGAGCGCCACAACCGCCGCCCCCTGAGCCCAGGTCTCGTCGGCCGATTCGTCGAAGACGAGTTCGGCCACCGTCGAGATCGAGGGCGGGATCGCGTTCTGAAAGGACCGGCGGATGCTCTCCACGAAAACGGTGCCGAGCGACAGGCTCGAGCCGACGATGACGACGCGCGGCGGTCCGAACAGCGTAACGATGTTGGCGACGGCGAGCCCGACCGCTTCTCCGGCCCGCGAGGCGGCCGTGGTCAGCGCTTCGTCGTCGGCGGCGATCAGCATCTGCGCATGCGTCATGCCCCGTCCGAGGCGCACCGCCTCGGCGAATCGCCCGTCCATCGGGTGTTCGCCGAGAATCGCGTTCTCCCCGGCGAGCGTCGAAAGGCGGACGGTACGGCTCCCGCCGACGCCGAGCACCAGATCGCCGAGATTGTGGCTCAGGCCCCCGGCGCCTCGGAAAAGCTGGCCGCCATGCAGCACGCCGAGCCCGAGGGTCTGTTCCAGCGAAACGAGAACCATGTCGTCGAGGTCGCGGGCGCGCCCGAACCAGTGATGGGCAAGCGTGATGGCGTGCGCGTCGCTCTCGACGATCGTCGGGACGTTGAGCCTGCTCGTCATTTCGCTTGCGAAATCGACGTCCGTTTCCCGGAAGATCGGGCTGGAGCGGACGTGACCGGTGCGGTGTTCGACCACGCCCGGCAGGCCGATGCAGATCGAATCGATGTCGTCGAGCGAAAGGTCGGCGTCGACCACGCAGCGGCGCACGCCGTCCTCGATCAGATCGGCGATGACGGCGATCGGCTGGCGGTCGACCCGGATCGGCAATGTCAGGTCGGAGAGTACCTCGCCGCGAAAGTTGGTGACGGCGAAAACCATACGATTGGCGGCGATCTTGGCACCGACGACGCGAGCGGCCTCCGGGTCGAGCTCCAGCATGACGCGCGGGCGGCCCCTTGCGGCAGCGTTGCGGATATCGCCCTCGTGCCGGGTCAGGATGAGGCCATCGTCAAGCAGCGACGCGGTGATCGCGGAAACGGTGGTCGTGGACAGTTCGGTGCGTTCGCTGATCTCGACACGTGAAATGGGGCCGTGCCGGCGTATCGTATCGAGCACGTTGAAGCGATTTATCGCGCGCATCAGTTCGGGATCGGCGGTCTTCATCGGTCTTCAGTATGCTCGCATGCTGGATTGGCTGGCTGGGCGGGTCAGATTATTTAGCAGGAATACGAATTAAATAACGGGCAATTAGCGCCTCCTGTCAAGCGGAGCTCCCGAAATATTCGCGACGACTGTTGACATTTGCCGGCATCTCCTCTGAATTAATCCGCATCGGGGACAAAATGAAGAGGACGTTTTGCCCCCTTTGAAGGAGTTTGGGAGGAGAAAAATGATGATGCTCGAACGCGGGTCGGCGCCTCTGCGCGCCATCAGACTTTCCGCGCTTGCTGCCGTAGCCGGCATGGCGCTTCTCTTCGATGCGAGCCACGCATCCGCCGATACGGTGGTCAGGTGGCTTCATCTGGAGACTGTTCCGGCCTATTTAAAGATGTGGGAGGACATCGCCGCAAAGTACGAATCGGAACATGCGGGCGTCGATATTCAGCTCCAGTTCCTGGAAAACGAGGCATTCAAGGCGAAGCTGCCGACGCTTCTGCAGTCGGACGACGCGCCCCATTTCTTCTATAGCTGGGGTGGCGGCGTGCTGAAGCAGCAATCCGAGACCGGGGCGCTCATGGATCTGACGGAGGCGATGCGCGCCGACGGCGGCGCCTGGGAGAAGAGCTACAATCCCGCTGCGCTCAAGGGCTTCACCTTTGGCGACAGAATTTATGCGGTTCCCTTCAAAATGGGAACGATCAGCTTCTTCTACAACAAGGAGCTCTTTCAGAAGGGTGGCGTCAAGGCCGAGGACATCAAGACCTGGGACGATTTCCTCACGGCCGTGAAGACGCTGAAGGAGGCCGGCATTACGCCGATCGCCGGCGGCGGCGGCGACAAGTGGCCGTTGCATTTCTACTGGAGCTACCTGGTCATGCGCAATGGCGGCCAGCAGGTTTTCGAGGATGCCAGGAACAATGAGGGCGAGGGCTTCCTGCATCCGTCGATCATCAAGGCCGGCGAGCAGCTCGCCGAACTCGGCAAGCTCGAGCCGTTCCAGGGCGGTTATCTCGGCGCGAGCTGGCCGCAGACGCTCGGCCTCTTCGGCGACGGCAAGGCGGCGATGATCCTGAGCTTCGAGACGACCGAAGCCACCCAGCGCGCCAATTCCGGCGACGGCAAGGGCCTCGCGCCAGAGAATATCGGCCGCTTTCCCTTCCCCGCCGTCGAGGGCGGGGCGGGTGCTGCCACCGACACACTGGGCGGTCTCAACGGCTGGGCGGTAACCAAAAATGCTCCGCCTGAAGCGCTGGATTTCCTGCGCTACCTGACCAATGCGGAAAACGAGCGGCTAATGGCGAGCATCGGCATGATCGTCCCGGCGGCGGCAGGGGCCGAGGATGGCGTCACCAACCCGCTGGTGCGGGCTTCGGCCGACCAGCTCGCGGCCTCTACCTGGCACCAGAACTATTTCGACCAGGATCTCGGCCCCTCCGTCGGCCGCGTCGTGAACGACGCTTCGGTCGAAATCGTCTCCGGACAGATGTCCTCGGAAGAGGCGGCCCGGATGATCCAGGACGCCCGCGAACTCGAATGAGTGCGTAAGCGAGGGCGGCGGGAGCTCCCGCTGCCCGGCTTTCCTTCGACCATCCGGAACGAAAGGTGCGAGGACCAGATGACCGACGCGACTGCGACGATCACCGCGGTGCCGGCCACGGCAAGCCGCAAGAAAGTGCGGTACAAGAGCCCGACCGTGCGCGGGCGCCTGCCGGTGCTCATCCTCTTTCTGCCGCCGGCCCTGCTGCTGTTCACGGTCTTCGTCATCCTGCCGATGGGAGAGGCGGCCTGGTACAGCCTCTATCGCTGGAACGGCTACGGAACCCCAACGCAGTTCGTAGGCCTGCGCAATTTCGAGGTGCTGTTCAACAATGCGGCCTTCTCGCGGGCGCTGATCAACAACGGCATCATCATTCTCGTTTCGGTGCTCCTGCAGATTCCGCTCGCCCTCTGGCTTGCTATGATGCTCGCGCACAGGATCGCCGGCGTCGTCGCCTTCCGGCTGATCTTTTTTCTGCCCTACGTGCTGGCGGATGTCGCGGCCGGGCTCATCTGGCGTTTCGTCTATGATGGCGACTACGGGCTCGTGGCCGCGGTCGCCGGCTTCTTCGGCGTCGCCACCCCTTACGTGCTCGCCGACCGCAGCCTTGCCATCTATGCGGTGCTTGCCGTGATCATCTGGAAGTATTTCGGGTTCCACATGATGCTGTTCATCGCCGGCCTGCAGGCCGTCGACAGGAGCGTGCTCGAAGCTGCCGAGATCGACGGAGCGACCGGTTGGCAGAAATTCCGCTACGTGACGCTGCCGCTCCTCGGCTCGACCGTCAGGCTGTCGATCTTCTTCGCCGTCATCAGCCAGGTCTATGTCTTCGACAGGCAGACGGGCGCGGCACTGTGAGCATTACACCCGGCTGTCCGCCGGGGCGGGCCATGTCCGTGTGAAGGCACATGCGAGCGAATCCGCCGGGCGTCTCAATCCTGCAACTGCCGGACGCGAAATGGCTTGCCTTGATTTGAAAGGTGGTTTTGCTGTAATTCGGCCTATATTATCGCGTTGCGTTATGGTTCGCGGACAATGTCGGGGGTAAAGATATGCGGGTTTCACATGCGGCGGCCGGGTTGGCGGTTGTACTTGCGCTAGCCGGATGCCAGCGGACGTCCTTCGGTGGTTTCGGGTCTCAGGATGTTTCTCGCGCTCCCGCTCCCCTGCAGGCGCAGCCCGTACCTTCCGTCTCCGCGGGGCAACTGCCGCCCCCGGCGGGGGCGTCGCAGTTCCCGGCCGCACCGACGACAGGCACCGCAGCGCCCGGCGCGGCGGCCGGCACGGAAGTGGCCGCAACCACCAATGCCCTCGACGTAACGAAGGAGTCGATGGTCGGCAACTGGCGCGTTTCGAGCGCCGGCAGTTCCTGCGACATGTTCCTGACCCTCACCAATCTCGGCAGCGGTTCGCGCGGCGGCACGCGCGGCTGCGCCGGCGAGCTGACGGCCATGGGATCCTGGGAAGTGGCGGGCAAGCAGGTCGTGCTCAAGGACCGCAGCGGCAATCCGATCGCCCGGCTCTACAAGACGGCCGATGCGCGCTTCGACGGCTCGACCAATGGCGGGCAGCCGGTCAGCCTCAGCCGCTAGCGCGGAGGAGAAGTGTGTGCGGTTTCGCCCGCATCCCGCATCTCAACTTGCAAGAATCGATCACGACCGGCGATACGGCTCTGCGGCTTTCCAAGGCCTTTGGTACGACGCCGGAATTCTGGATTAATCTCCAAAGCCATTATGAACTGGAACGCGCGCGTGATGCCGCAGGTGATCTGAGCATTTCTCCGCTTCACGCCGCATGATGGACCAAAGCCGCAAAACCACGAAACGATAGAAGCGCATCGTGCTCAATCCCGACGACAGCATTCTTCGCAAGCTCGAGGCGCTCGTTGCCGCCGGCGAGCGGCAGCGCGACCCGGCTCAATTCGCAATCGCAAGACGGCTAGACAGCCTGACGGCAAAGCTCCTGGCGAGCCGCCCCTCGCGCAAGACCAATGCGCTCGGCTGGCTCTTTGCGGCGCGCAAAAAGGACCTGCCGCCGGTCAAGGGCCTCTATATCCACGGCGGCGTCGGGCGCGGCAAGACCATGCTGATGGACATGTTCTTCGACGCTGTACCGATCCAGCGCAAGCGCCGCGCCCATTTCCACGAATTCATGGCCGATGTGCATGAGCGCATCTACAGGCACCGACAGAAGCTCAAGAACGGCGAGACGAAGCAGGCCGATCCGATCCCGCCCGTCGCTTCCGATCTCTTCGGCGAAGCGCGGCTTCTGTGTTTCGACGAGTTCACCGTCACCGACATCGCCGATGCGATGATACTGGCGCGGCTCTTCGGCGAACTGTTCGCCAAGGGCTGCGTGCTTGTCGCGACCTCAAACGTCGAGCCGGACAATCTCTATCGCGACGGCCTCAATCGCGGTCTCTTCCTGCCGTTCATCGATCTTCTGAAGGCGAATGCCGAGATCATCTCGCTCGACACGGAAACGGATTATCGTCTGGGCAAGACCGATGGCACGCCCGTGTGGCTGTCGCCGCTCGGGCCCGAAACGGAAGCCGCCATGGATCGCGCCTGGTATCGGGAAACGGGCGGAGCGCCGGTCGCCTCGGCCGAGATCGGCCGCAAGGGGCGCACGATCCGCGTGCCGGCGGCCGCCGGCCGGGCCGCGCGATTCACCTTTGCAGACCTGTGCGCGCAGCCGCTCGGCGCCGCCGACTACCTTGCCATCGTCGCGCAGTACAGCACCATCTTCCTCGACCACGTTCCGCATCTCGGGCCGCACCTGCGCAACGAGACGAAGCGCTTCATCATCCTGGTCGACGCTCTCTATGATCAGGGCGCCCGCCTGTTCGCCTCGGCTGACGCCGAACCGCAGCATCTGCTGACCGCCAGGAAGGGCACCGAAGGCTTCGAATTCGACCGTACGGTTTCGCGTCTCATCGAGATGCAAAGCCAGGATTACGCTGCGGCTCACCCGCACAATTCAGCGGCGGAATGACGGTCAGGCGACAATAGTTCTTACGTTTACGTAAGATTTTTACGATCTAACCGATTGAATTTGCTCTGCCCAAAAGTATCGATTGATATTTTTCACTATGCCGTTTAAGGGCTTTCGGCGAAGGTTTGGCGTTTGCCGCGTTTCAGGCCTTGATCATTTTGGGATCACAAAGGAAGCACTTTCATGGCGCGCAACAAGATCGCACTTATCGGTTCGGGGATGATTGGTGGCACGCTGGCCCATCTCGCCGGCCTGAAGGAACTGGGCGACATCGTCCTCTTCGACATTGCCGACGGCATTCCCCAGGGCAAGGGCCTCGACATCGCGCAATCCTCTCCGGTCGAGGGCTTCGATGCATCGATGACCGGTGCGAGCGACTATTCCGCGATCGAGGGCGCCGACGTCTGCATCGTCACCGCCGGCGTGCCGCGCAAGCCCGGCATGAGCCGCGACGATCTGCTCGGCATCAACCTCAAGGTCATGGAACAGGTCGGCGCCGGCATCAAGAAATACGCTCCGAACGCCTTCGTCATCTGCATCACCAACCCGCTCGACGCCATGGTCTGGGCGCTGCAGAAGTTCTCCGGCCTGCCGAAGAACAAGGTCGTCGGCATGGCCGGCGTGCTCGACTCTTCGCGCTTCCGGCTCTTCCTTGCGGAGGAGTTCAACGTCTCGGTCAAGGACGTCACCGCTTTCGTGCTCGGCGGCCATGGCGACACCATGGTGCCCCTCGCGCGTTATTCGACCGTCGCCGGCATTCCGCTGCCCGACCTGATCCAGATGGGCTGGACCACCAAGGAAAAGCTCGACCAGATCATTCAGCGCACCCGTGACGGCGGCGCCGAGATCGTCGGCTTGCTCAAGACCGGCTCGGCCTATTATGCGCCGGCCGCCTCGGCGATCGAAATGGCCGAGGCCTACCTCAAGGACAAGAAGCGCGTGCTGCCCTGCGCCGCTCATCTCTCCGGCCAGTATGGCGTCAAGGACATGTATGTCGGCGTGCCCACCGTCATCGGCGCCGGCGGCATCGAGCGCATCATCGAGATCGACCTCAACAAGGGCGAGAAGGAAGCCTTCGACAAGTCGGTCGCGGCCGTCGCCGGCCTTTGCGAAGCCTGCATCAACATCGCACCCAGCCTGAAGTAACCGCCATCCGGCCTATCAGACAGGAAAGAACCCATGAACATCCATGAATACCAGGCCAAGGCTCTGTTGAAGAGCTATGGCGCGCCGGTCGCGGAAGGCGTCGCGATCTTCTCCGCCGACGAGGCCGAAGCGGCTGCGAAGAAGCTGCCGGGACCGCTTTACGTGGTGAAGAGCCAGATTCATGCCGGCGGCCGCGGCAAGGGCAAGTTCAAGGAACTCGGCCCCGACGCCAAGGGCGGCGTGCGCCTGGCCAAGTCGGTGGACGAGGTCGTCGCCAATGCCAAGGACATGCTCGGCAACACGCTCGTGACCAAGCAGACCGGTCCGGCCGGCAAGCAGGTCAACCGCCTCTATATCGAGGACGGCGCCGATATCGATCGCGAACTCTATCTCTCGATCCTCGTCGACCGCTCCGTGGGCCGGGTGGCCTTCGTCGTTTCGACCGAGGGCGGCATGGACATCGAAGCGGTCGCCGAACATACGCCGGAGAAGATCGTCACCGTCGCGATCGATCCGGAAAAGGGTGTGACCGCTGAAAATCTGAAGACGCTCGCCGACGCGCTGAAGCTCGAAGGCGAAGCGCGCGCCGATGCCGAGAAGCTCTTCCCGATCCTCTACAAGGCATTCGTCGAAAAGGACATGAGCCTGCTCGAGGTCAATCCGCTGATCGTCATGACGAACGGCCGGATGCGCGTCCTCGACGCCAAGGTCTCCTTCGACGGCAACGCCCTCTTCCGCCATGAGGACGTGGTCGCGCTGCGCGACACGACGGAAGAGGACGACAAGGAAATCGAGGCGTCGAAATACGACCTCGCCTATGTCGCCCTGGACGGCAATATCGGCTGTATGGTCAACGGCGCCGGTCTCGCAATGGCGACGATGGACATCATCAAGCTCTACGGCGCCGAGCCTGCGAACTTCCTCGATGTCGGCGGCGGTGCCTCGAAGGAAAAGGTCACGCAGGCCTTCAAGATCATCACGGCCGATCCGGCGGTGAAGGGCATCCTCGTCAACATCTTCGGCGGCATCATGAAATGCGATGTCATCGCCGAGGGCGTGCTTGCAGCGGTCAAGGAAGTCGGCCTCAAGGTGCCGCTCGTCGTGCGCCTGGAAGGCACCAATGTCGAGCTCGGCAAGAAGATCATCAATGAATCGGGCCTCAACGTGATTTCCGCCGATGATCTGGACGACGCCGCCCAGAAGATCGTTGCAGCCGTGAAGGGAGCCTGAGGTTTCATGTCCATCCTGATCAACAAAGACACCAAGGTTCTCGTTCAGGGCCTCACCGGCAAGACCGGTACCTTCCACACCGAGCAGGCACTCGCCTATAACGGCACCAAGATGGTCGGCGGCATTCACCCGAAGAAGGGCGGCGAGACCTGGACCGGTGCCAAGGGCGAGCAACTGCCGATCTTCGCGACGGTCGCCGAAGGCCGCGATGCGACCGGCGCCAACGCTTCCGTGATCTATGTCCCGCCGGCCGGTGCCGCCGCGGCGATCATCGAAGCGATCGATGCGGAAATCCCGCTCATCGTCTGCATCACCGAGGGCATTCCCGTCGCCGACATGGTGAAGGTCAAGGCGCGGCTCGAAAAGTCGTCTTCGCGCCTCATCGGCCCGAACTGCCCGGGCGTGCTGACGCCGGACGAGTGCAAGATCGGCATCATGCCGGGCAACATCTTCCGCAAAGGTTCGGTCGGCGTGCTTTCGCGCTCCGGCACGCTGACCTACGAGGCGGTGTTCCAGACCACCAATGAAGGCCTCGGCCAGACGACGGCAGTCGGCATCGGCGGCGACCCGGTCAAGGGCACCGAGTTCATCGACGTGCTGGAAATGTTCCTCGCAGACGACGAGACCAAGTCGATCATCATGATCGGCGAGATCGGCGGCTCGGCCGAAGAGGAAGCGGCGCAGTTCCTGAAGGACGAGGCGAAGCGCGGCCGCAAGAAGCCGATGGTCGGCTTCATCGCGGGCCGTACCGCGCCTCCCGGCCGCACGATGGGCCATGCCGGCGCCGTCATCTCCGGCGGCAAGGGTGGTGCGGAAGACAAGATTGCGGCGATGGAATCGGCCGGGATCCGCGTCTCGCCTTCGCCCGCACGCCTCGGCAAGACGCTGGTCGAAGTCCTGAAGGGCTGACGAACAATCCCACGGCGCCCGCGCGTCCTGCCGGACGCATAAAGGTCGCCGTGGCACTTTGCAGCGGGGCGGCAGGCCATGCCGCCCCATTGGAGCCACGAAAGATACGATGATGAGCGTCAAGTCCGGTGCAGATGGCGAACAGCCGGAACCGGGCCGACGCAGCCGGAACGACGCGCCTGACCATTGAAGGCGCCGATCCGGCAGAAGGCAAACACGACCGGGACAACCCGGCACACCAACTTAAGTCAGGAGGCGGGCTGAAGTCCGCGATAGACCATGACAAGGCAAGAGGCCAACGAGCAATTCCAGCTCACATCCTTTCTGGACGGCGCCAATGCCGCCTATATCGAGCAGCTCCATGCGCGCTATGAAGCGGACCCCTCATCCGTTTCGGCCGAGTGGCAGTCCTTCTTCAAGGCGCTTGCCGACCGGCCCGAAGATGTGGTGAGGGCGGCCAAGGGCGCCTCCTGGAAGAAGCAGAACTGGCCGATTCCCGCCAATGGCGAACTCGTCTCGGCCCTCGACGGCGACTGGGGTACGGTCGAGAAGGTCATCGAAAAAAAGGTCAAGGCGAAGGCCGAGGAGGCCGCAGCCGCTGCCGGCGTGGCGCTCAGCGAGGCCGAGGTGCATCAGTCGACGCGCGATTCCGTCCGCGCCATCATGATGATCCGCGCCTATCGCATGCGCGGCCACCTGCACGCCAAGCTCGACCCGCTCGGCCTTGCCGATCCGGTCGAGGATTATGACGAACTCTCCCCGAAGACCTACGGCTTCGAAGAGAAGGACTACGACCGCAAGATCTTCATCGACAACGTGCTCGGCCTCGAATATGCGACCGTGCGCGAGATGGTCGAGATCCTCGAGCGGACCTATTGTTCGACGATCGGCGTCGAATTCATGCATATGTCCAACCCGGAAGAGAAGGGCTGGATACAGGAACGCATCGAAGGCCCGGACAAGGGCGTCGAATTCACCCCCGAGGGCAAGAAGGCGATCCTGCAGAAGCTCATCGAGGCGGAAGGCTTCGAGCAGTTCATCGACGTCAAGTACAAGGGCACCAAGCGCTTCGGGGTCGACGGCGGCGAATCCCTGATCCCGGCGCTCGAGCAGATCATCAAGCGCGGCGGCCAGCTCGGCCTGAAGGAGATCGTGCTGGGCATGGCGCATCGCGGCCGCCTCAACGTTCTCTCGCAGGTCATGGCCAAGCCGCACCGCGCCATCTTCCACGAGTTCAAGGGCGGCTCCTACACGCCCGATGACGTGGAAGGCTCCGGCGACGTCAAATATCACCTGGGCGCTTCCTCGGACCGCGAGTTCGACGGCAACAAGGTCCACCTGTCGCTGACGGCAAACCCGTCGCATCTGGAGATCGTCAATCCGGTCGTCATGGGCAAGGCGCGCGCCAAGCAGGACCAGATGGCAACCGTATTCGAAGGCGACATCATTCCGCTGCGCGAACGCGTCAAGGTCATGCCGCTGATCCTGCACGGCGACGCGGCCTTTGCCGGCCAGGGTGTGGTCGCCGAAATTCTCGGCCTCTCCGGCCTGCGCGGGCACCGTGTCGGCGGCACGGTGCATTTCATCATCAACAACCAGATCGGCTTCACCACGAACCCGGCCTTCTCGCGTTCCTCGCCCTATCCGTCGGACGTGGCGAAGATGATCGAGGCCCCGATATTCCACGTGAACGGTGACGATCCGGAAGCGGTGGTCTATGCGGCCAAGGTCGCGACCGAATTCCGGATGAAGTTCCACAAGCCGGTCGTCATCGACATGTTCTGCTACCGCCGCTTCGGTCACAACGAGGGCGACGAGCCGGCGTTCACGCAGCCGAAGATGTACAAGGCGATCCGTGCGCACAAGACCGTCGTCCAGCTCTATTCGGACCGGCTGATCGCCCAGGGCCTGATCAGCGAAGGCGAAGTCGAGAAGATGAAGGCCGATTGGCGCGCCCATCTCGAACAGGAATTCGAGGCGGGTCAGTCCTACAAGCCGAACAAGGCCGACTGGCTCGACGGCGCCTGGTCGGGCCTGCGCACGGCCGATAACCAGGATGAGCAGCGCCGCGGGCGCACTTCGGTGCCGATGAAGCAGTTGAAGGAGGTCGGTCGCAAGCTGTCCGAAATTCCGGCCGGCTTCAGCGCGCACCGCACCATCCAGCGCTTCATGGAAAACCGCGCCAACATGATCCAGACCGGCGAGGGCATCGACTGGGCGATGGCGGAAGCGCTCGCCTTCGGTACGCTGGTGACCGAGGGCACCAAGATCCGCCTGTCCGGTCAGGATTGCGAGCGCGGCACCTTTTCCCAGCGCCATTCGGTTCTCTACGATCAGGAGACCGAAGAGCGCTACATTCCGCTCGCCAACCTGTCGCCGACCCAGGCACGCTACGAGGTCATAAACTCGATGCTCTCGGAAGAGGCCGTCCTCGGCTTCGAATACGGCTATTCGCTCGCTCGCCCGAACGCCCTGACGCTCTGGGAAGCCCAGTTCGGCGACTTCGCCAACGGCGCGCAGGTGGTCTTCGACCAGTTCATCTCGTCGGGTGAGCGCAAGTGGCTGCGCATGTCGGGCCTCGTCTGCCTGCTGCCGCACGGCTACGAGGGTCAGGGGCCGGAGCATTCCTCCGCCCGGCTGGAACGGTTCCTGCAGCTTTGCGCGGAAGACAACATGCAGGTCGCCAACGTCACGACCCCGGCGAACTATTTCCACATCCTGCGCCGTCAGGTGAAGCGCGATTTCCGCAAGCCGCTGATCCTGATGACGCCGAAGTCGCTGCTGCGTCACAAGCGGGCGGTCTCCAGCCTGTCGGAAATGGCCGGCGAGAGCTCCTTCCACCGTCTCCTCTGGGACGATGCCGAGGTCATCAAGGACGGCCCGATCAAGCTGCAGAAGGATTCGAAGATCCGTCGCGTCGTCATGTGCTCGGGCAAGGTGTATTACGACCTTCTGGAGGAGCGCGAGAAGCGCGGCATCGACGACATCTACCTGCTGCGCGTCGAGCAGCTCTATCCGTTCCCGGCCAAGGCGCTCATCAACGAGCTCAGCCGCTTCCGCAACGCGGAGATGGTCTGGTGCCAGGAAGAGCCGAAGAACATGGGCGCCTGGGCATTCATCGATCCCTATCTGGAGTGGGTCCTTGCCCATATCGATGCCAAGTACCAGCGGGTGCGCTATACCGGCCGTCCGGCCGCCGCTTCGCCGGCGACCGGCCTGATGTCCAAGCATCTGGCTCAGCTTGCCGCCTTCCTCGAGGATGCGCTGGGGGGCTGATCAAGCCCCTCACGGTCTGCCGCTCGCTGACGCACTTTCAGCGTAGCGGTTTTCCGTCCGGGAGCGCGTAACTCAAAGAGCTAGAAACAGAAATCTGATCAACGGAACAAAACTCATGGCAACAGAAATCCGCGTTCCCACCCTTGGCGAATCCGTCAGCGAAGCGACCGTCGGCACCTGGTTCAAGAAGGTCGGCGACGCGATCAAGGCCGACGAGCCGATCCTCGAGCTCGAGACCGACAAGGTGACCATCGAAGTCCCGGCCCCGGCCGCCGGCACGCTCAGCGAAATCGTCGCGCAGGCGGGCGAAACCGTCGGCCTCGGCGCGCTGCTCGGCCAGATCTCCGAGGGCGGCGCGGGTGCTGCCACCGCTGCGCCGGCTGCGGCCGAGAAGAAGCCTGAACCTGCGGCGGCTACCGCTGCTCCGGCCGCGGCCGCACAGCCGGCCGCCGCTGCCGCGACGCAGACGTCCACGTCGATGCCGCCGGCACCGGCGGCCGCCAAGCTCATGGCCGAGAACAGTCTTTCCGCCGATCAGATCGACGGCTCGGGCAAGCGTGGCCAGGTGCTGAAGGGTGACGTGCTCGCAGCCGTCGCCAAGGGCATTTCGGCTCCGGCTGCAGCCGAGCCGGCCAAGATCCAGGCCCGCGCGCCGGCACCGGCGGAAGACGCCTCTCGCGAAGAGCGCGTGAAGATGACCCGCCTGCGGCAGACGATCGCCCGGCGCTTGAAGGACGCGCAGAACACCGCGGCTATGCTCACCACCTATAACGAGGTGGACATGAGCGCCGTCATGAGCCTGCGCTCGAAGTACAAGGACATCTTCGAGAAGAAGCACGGCGTGAAGCTCGGCTTCATGGGCTTCTTCACCAAGGCCGTGACGCATGCGCTGAAGGAGTTGCCGGCTGTCAACGCCGAGGTCGACGGCACCGAGATCATCTACAAGAACTTCTGCCACGTCGGCGTCGCCGTCGGTACCGACAAGGGCCTCGTCGTGCCGGTCGTGCGCGATGCCGACCAGATGTCGATCGCCGAAATCGAGAAGGAAATCGGCCGTCTCGGCAAGGCAGCGCGCGACGGAACGCTGGCCATGGCCGACATGCAGGGCGGCACCTTCACCATCTCCAACGGCGGCGTCTACGGTTCGCTGATGTCCTCGCCGATCCTCAACGCTCCGCAATCGGGCATCCTCGGCATGCACAAGATCCAGGACCGTCCGGTCGCGATCGGCGGTCAGGTCGTCATCCGGCCGATGATGTATCTGGCGCTCTCCTACGATCACCGCATCGTCGACGGCAAGGAAGCGGTGACCTTCCTCGTGCGCGTCAAGGAAAGCCTCGAGGACCCGGAACGCCTGGTGCTGGATCTCTAGATCACGGTGATTTGGGCCGGGTCGGCCTGAATGGCGGGGGCCGCGTGCCCCCGTTTCCATCTCCACCGATGCCCGGACCGGGACGCACGTCTGACGGGCATCGACAGCCACGGAACCAGAGGTTAGGTTTTGGGAGCACGCTATGCGCGCATCCCGGACAGTTGGGCATCGTAAGCACCGGTCGCAACCATGATGAGCTATCTGATCGAACTCGCTTCGCTAATGGCGATCTTCACCTTCGCCATCGTTTCGCCCGGCGCCGACCTCGCCATGGTGCTGCGCCAATCGCTGGTGCACGGCCGCCGCGCGGCGGTCGTCACCTCCTTCGGCATCGGCGCGTCGCTGATGTTCCACGTGACCTACACCATTCTCGGCCTCGGGCTGATCATCTCGCAGTCGATCTACCTCTTCAACATCGTCAAGTGGTGCGGCGTCGCCTACCTGATCTACATCGGCATCAAAGCCCTTCGGGCCGGCCAGACGGAAATCGCGGTCGAGGAAGCGGCCGAGACCGGCGAAGCGCGCAGGCAGCAGTCGGCGCTGAAGGCCTTCGGCCTCGGCTTTGCCGCCAACGCGCTCAATCCCAAGGCGGTCTTCTTCTTCCTGTCCATCTTCTCGACGGTCGTCAGCGCCCATACGCCGATGACGGTCAAGTTCGGCTATGGCTTCGTCATGGCGAGCGCGCTGATCCTCTGGTTCGTCGGGGTCAGCCTGTTCATGACGACGCCGCGGATGCGTGCGGCCTTCACGCGCGCGAGCAAATGGATCGACCGGGCGAGCGGCATGGTCTTCATCGCTCTCGGACTGAAGCTGGCGACGGAAAAGGCCGCGTGATGATCTGCGGCCGCAACGTTCTCTTCGCTTCGCTTATGCTTTCGGCAGCACCGGCGCTCGCGGACGAGTGCACCCAGGCGCGGGCGGTCTACGCCGATCCGGCCGGAACCTATGAGCTGCGCTTCGAGCCCGTCGGATCGGAGGCAGCAGTCACCAGCAATCACTTCAAGATCAGGATCGGGGACACCGGGCTTCTGCTCGATGGGGTCGTGATGCAGTCCGGCGAACCGCTGCGGGCGAACGGGATCGTCATGAACGACTGCCCGACCGGCGACGTCACCGGCGCGGAACTCGAGGCCTGCACCGTCTGGCAGGGCCCGATCTATGCGGTCGACAAGGCCGGCCAGATCGGGCTGCTTCAGCCGGAGGACGCGCCCGCAGCCGATCGGGTCCTGCTTCCGGATTTCGGACCGTCGCTGCGTGAATCGAGTGCCTGGGGCGAAGGCAAGGGCACCACCGACAGTTCGGACGTCTTCCAGTTCAAGGGGTGTGGATCATGAGCAGCGGACCTGTGCTTCTCGTCACCGGGGGCAGCCGCGGCATCGGCGCCGCGGTCGCGCTTGCCGCGGCCAAAGAAGGCTGGCGGGTCGCCGTCAACTATGCGTCCAATCGCGATGCCGCCGAGGACGTGGTCCGCCGCATCGCGGAGGCTGGCGGCACGGCCGTTTCCGTCGAGGGCGACGTGGGCAGGGAAGAGGGGGTGAAGGCGATCTTTGCAGCCGTCGACACCGCCTTCGGCCGTCTCGACGGCCTCGTCAACAATGCCGGGATCATCGGTCCGCCGCAGCGCGTTGACGAGGTTTCGCCCGAGCGGATCGAGCGGCTGTTCCGCACCAACGTGACGGGCTCCATCCGTTGCGCCGCCGAGGCGGTGCTCCGGATGTCGACGCGCCACGGCGGGCGGGGCGGCTCGATCGTCAATCTCTCCTCCATCGCCGCCGTGCTTGGCGCGCCGGGGCAATATGTCGACTACGCCGCCACGAAGGGCGCGATCGACAGCTTCACGATCGGCCTGGCGCGTGAAGTTGCCACCGAGGGCATACGCGTGAACGGGGTCCGGCCCGGCATCATCGATACGGAAATTCATGCCTCCGGCGGGCTGCCCGACCGCGCCCGCGACCTCGCACCCACGATCCCGATGCAGCGGCCCGGAACGGCCGGCGAAGTTGCCGATGCAATTCTCTATCTCCTGTCCGACAAGGCGACTTACGTGACGGGAACCATTCTCACCGTCAGTGGCGGGCGGTAGCCCTCCCAAGACCGTCCTCCCAAGAAGGATTATCAAATGGCCTATGATCTCATCGTTATCGGAAGCGGCCCCGGCGGCTATGTCTGCGCCATCAAGGCGGCGCAGCTCGGCATGAAGGTTGCCGTGGTCGAGAAGCGCAGCACCTATGGCGGCACATGCCTGAATATCGGCTGCATCCCCTCCAAGGCGCTGCTGCATGCTTCCGAAATGTTCCATCAGGCGCAGCACGGCCTGGAGGCGCTGGGAGTCGAGGTCGCAAGCCCGAAGCTCAACCTTCAGAAGATGATGGCCCACAAGGACGCGACCGTTAAGTCCAATGTCGACGGCGTCTCCTTCCTCTTCAAGAAGAACAAGATTGACGGATTCCAGGGTACCGGCAAGGTTCTCGGCCAGGGCAAGGTCTCGGTCACGAACGAAAGCGGAGAGGAGCAGGTGCTCGAGGCGAAGAACGTCGTCATCGCCACCGGCTCGGACGTCGCCGGCATTCCGGGCGTGGAGGTCGCGTTCGACGAAAAGGTGATCGTCTCCTCGACCGGGGCGCTCGCGCTCGAAAAGGTCCCGGCGAGCATGATCGTCGTCGGCGGAGGCGTCATCGGCCTCGAGCTCGGCTCCGTCTGGGCGCGCCTCGGCGCAAAGGTGACCGTGGTCGAATTCCTCGACACGATTCTCGGCGGCATGGACGGCGAGGTTGCCAAGCAGCTTCAGCGGATGCTGACCAAGCAGGGCATCGACTTCAAACTCGGCGCCAAGGTGACCGGTGTCGTGAAATCCGGCGACGGTGCCAAGGTCACCTTCGAACCGGTTAAGGGCGGCGAGGCCACTGCGCTCGATGCCGAGGTCGTGCTCATCGCTACCGGACGCAAGCCCTCGACGGACGGCTTGGGTCTCGCCAAGGCGGGCGTCGTGCTCGATTCGCGCGGCCGCGTCGAGATCGACCAGCATTTCCAGACGAGCATTACCGGTGTCTATGCGATCGGCGACGTCGTGCGTGGGCCGATGCTGGCGCACAAGGCCGAGGACGAAGGCGTTGCCGTGGCGGAGATCATCGCAGGCCAGGCCGGGCATGTGAATTACGACGTCGTTCCAGGCGTCGTCTATACCCAGCCCGAGGTCGCCTCCGTCGGCAAGACCGAGGAAGAGCTGAAGGCCGCGGGCGTCGCCTACAAGGTCGGCAAGTTCCCCTTCACCGCCAATGGCCGCGCCCGGGCCATGCTGCAGACGGACGGTTTCGTGAAGATCCTCGCGGACAAGGAGACCGACCGCGTGCTCGGCGGCCACATCATCGGCTTCGGCGCCGGCGAAATGATCCACGAGATCGCGGTGCTGATGGAGTTCGGCGGATCGTCGGAGGATCTCGGCCGCACCTGCCACGCCCATCCGACGATGTCTGAGGCGGTAAAGGAAGCGGCGCTCGCCACCTTCGCCAAGCCGATCCACATGTGATTATCGGGAGGGCCCTGCCCTCCCACCGCATTGACCGGCCGGTCATTCCACCTGCGTCACAGTGAACCCCTGCTGACGCAGGAGTTCGACGAGGCCTTCCTTCCCGGGAAGGTGCAGCGCGCCCACGGCCATGAACACGCCGCCGCCCTTCAGGAGGGGCGCGGCGCGATCTGCCATGATCCTGTTGCGATCGATGATGATGCGCTGCTCGAACTCGGCATAGCCGGCGTCGTCGGATGAAATCCCGGCTGAGGCGAGTTTCATCATGGGCATGATCGTGCCCGTCTCGCCGGAGAGGTAGAGATCGGTGGTCGTCGTCATCACGTCGTCGATCGTCTTGCCGAGAGCAAGCGTTTCGATCAGTGCCTTGAGATGCATTTCGACCGGCAGCGAATCCATTGCCGAAAGCTGCTCGACCAGCGTTTCTAGACCCTTGAGCGTCTTGCCCTCCCTCAGAGCGTCCTCGGCGAGCTTCTTGTCGAGGAAGGAGGCACCGGCCGCCTTGCGCGAGAACTCGCAGGCCGGCAGGGCGACGAAGCTGGCAATCATCCAGGGCTTCATCTTGGTGACGAGCGGCAGCGGGATGCCGCGGGCCTTGAGACCGCTTTCGAGTAGCGCGCGGTCCTCCGGCTTCAGGAAATCGTTGATCGTCTTGTCGCCGGTAAACATGGTCAGTTCCGGCTGCATCATGATCGCGGCGGTTGCCCTGTTCTGGTCGACGATCTCGTCGGACTCGACGATCACCGTCTCAGCCCTTGCGAAGGCCTCCGTCGCGCCGCCGGGCATCGCCAGCACGCGCGGATCGGTGACATGCATGGTGCCGAGGAGGAAGGAGGGCGCCTGACCGTGCCCTTCGATCTTCCAAAGCAGGCCCTTTCCGTTGGGCACCGCCGCCGCTTCCGCGCGCAGCGCCGCCAGGCGGGCCGGATCCGAATGTTCGAGGCCGGTCAAGATGTTGCTGCCGGCGCAGTCCGTCTCTTCCGCCCGTGCCTCCGACACATGGAGCAGGGCGGCAACGAGGCTCGCCGCCGTCAGTAGATTGAGCAGTGCCGTCAGCCACAACAGGCCGTCGGCCGCCTTGGTCGCGAGATCGCGGACGGGTCTGGTGAAAGTGTTCATGGATGCCCCCGGCATTGACGGAACCCTACTCCCCCACGGTCACGGGTTCCTTAACACGCTTGGTTAACGGCCAAGGACGTCAGATTTTAGGCGCGCGGGTGGGCGCGGTCGTAGATTTCCAGAAGCCGTGCCGAATCGACGCCGGTATAGACCTGCGTGGTCGACAGGCTGGCATGGCCGAGCAGTTCCTGGATGGTGCGGAGATCCCCTCCGCCCGCCAGAAGATGCGTCGCGAAAGAGTGGCGCAGCGCGTGCGGTGTCGCCGAATCCGGCAGGCCGAGTGCGGCGCGCAGCTTCTGCATCTCGCGCTGGATGATCGCCGGCTGGAGCTTCGCGCCGCGGGCGCCGCGGAAAATCGGCTCTCCGGGCTCGATATGGTAGGGGCAGAGCTTTCGATAGGTCTCGACCGCTTCGGCGGCGGCGGCGATCATCGGCACGATCCGTGTCTTGCCGCCCTTTCCGGTGACCCTGAGCGACGTCACCGGTCCTGAGAAATCGGTGGGGGTCAGGTCCAGCGCCTCCGCTATCCGCAGGCCGCAGCCATAGAGCAGGGTCAGCACTGCGGCATTGCGCGCCGCGATCCAGGGTTCCTCGGCCAGTTGCGCGTCCGCGGTGACGACCTTCAGGGCCTCCCGGTCGGTCAATGCCTTGGGGAGAGACTTCGGCTGCTTCGGGGACCGCACCGCCCCTGCACCCGCCGCATTGGCGAGCCCGTTTCTCTCGAGATAGCGCAGGAAGGAACGCAGACCTGCCAGGCCGCGGCCGAGCGTGCGTGCGCCGGCGCCTCCCTTGCGGCGCTGCGCCAGGAAGCCGCGCAGATCCGCGGGGCGAAGGGCGCGAATATCCGAGAGCCGCGGCGGACCGGCGAGGTGCCCGGTCAGGAATGTCAGGAACTGCCGCGTGTCGCGTTCATAGGCGTCTACCGTTTTTTCGGACAACCGGCGTTCCTCGGCGAGGCTCGCAAGCCAGCGCCTTCGTTCCGCCATCACTTCGGGATGGCCTATGGCAAGAAGTTCGTTCATCATCGGGCCCGGCGGGTTCATCAGCGCGGTGCGCTCACTGATCCAGGCTCGGAGCATCGCATCGGGCGTGTTATGTTTTTGCTAACGTGCTGAAGTTTGCTGCTGCGGCCCCTTGGAATTTGTCATTGTTCGATCATATTGAACTGCAATGTTCGGCCAGCAACAGCGGATGGGACAATGTCGAGACGTGATTCGGCGAGCGCTCTGGCGCATTTTGCAGAGGCGGTTGCGCTGGTCTCGCAAGGGCGTCCGGGTCATATCGTCGATACGCTGATCGCGGAACGCGGCCAGAAGATCGTCTGCCATCCCCTGTGGCCCGTCATGCGGCCCTTTCTCTACACGCTGCTCAACTACCGCAAGGCGATCGAGTTCGCCAATGCCGTCGCCAATATGCCGGGCTTCCAGGCCTTCGAGCATCTGAGTTCGCTTCTCGCTCTCGAGATCCGCGCCGATAAGCCGGAGCGCATTCCCGAGAAGGGCGGGTTCCTGCTCGTCAGCAACCATCCGACGGGGATCGCCGACGGCATCGCCGTCTTCGATCTCCTGAAGAGCCGGCGGCCGGACATGATGTTCTTTGCGAACCGCGACGCGATCCGCGTCAATCCGCGCTTCGTGGAAATGGTCATTCCGGTGGAATGGCGCGAGGAATACAAGTCGAAGCTCAAGGCGCGCGAAACGCTGCAGGTGACGAACAGGGCCATCGAGGCGGGCAAGGCGACCGTGCTCTTCCCCTCCGGCCGCATCGCCTATTGGGCCGAGGGACGGCTCAACGAGCGCCCCTGGAAGAGCTCGGCGGTCGGCTTCGCACGCAAATACGGCCTGCCGATCCTGCCGGTGCATATGAGCGCGCGCAATTCCGGCCTCTTCTACTGGTTTGCCAAATGGTCGACGGAACTGCGCGACATGACGGTGTTCCACGAACTCCTGAACAAGAAGGGCGACCGCTTCGACTTCCGGATCGGCAATCTCATTCCGGCGGATGCGCTCGACGGTGATCCGGTGGAGGTGACGCGTGCGCTGGAGCGTCATACGGTACACGCACTGGCTGCCGACAGCGATGCGGCGTTCGAGCTGTCTGCCAGGGCGGTTGTAGCGGGCTAAGCCGTCACCATGATGCTTCGCTCGATGTTCGCCGAGAACTACCGGTCGCTGCGCTCGATCCGAATGGATTTGGCCGGCGTCAATCTTTTCATCGGAGAGAACGGCGTCGGGAAGTCCAACCTCTATCGTGCCCTGCAGCTGGTTCAGGCTGCCGTGAGAGGCCATCTCGCCCGCGAGATTGCGGAAGAAGGCGGCATGGCGTCCGCCATCTGGAGCGGCCCGCAGCGCGTCGGCAAGCCGGCGCGTATTCGGCTGGACGCCGAACTGATCGACGAGGAGCGAGCGATCACCTTCCGCTACCGGATCGAGGCGGGTTTCCGCCCGCCAAAGGCGGCGGCGGGTTTCGCCTATGAGCCGCAGGTCAAGGAGGAGGAGCTCACGATCGAGACGGGCCGGCGCCCGGTTCCGGTGATGAAGCGCACCGGCCCCGGTATCTTCGTGCGCGGCGAGGGCGGCCGGATGGTGGACTATCCGGAGCAGGCGATGACCTCGGAGACGGCTATCGCGCTGCTCGGCGATGCCGGCCACTACCCTGAAATCGGCAGCTTCCGCCGGGCGGTCGACCAATGGCGGTTCTTTCACGGCTTTCGCACCGACCGCGAATCGCCGCTGCGGATGCCCTGCCTCGCCATCACCGCGCCATTGCTGGACGAAACCGGCGCCAACATGGCCGCCGTCTTCGCGACGCTCCGGCACACGAGGCAGGATACGGTCGATCTCGATCGCGCGGTCGCCGACGCCTTTGCAGGCGCCCGCCTGCAGGTGCCCGAACCCGGCCAGTTCGCCGAATTCTCGCTCGTCTTTCCGGACTTTCCGCACCGGGCATTTTCGCCGCGCGAGCTTTCGGACGGGCAGATGCGTTTTCTGGCACTTGCGGCGGCGCTGTTGTCCTATCGCCGTCCCCGGTTCATCGCGCTCAACGAGCCCGAGACGAGCCTTCATCCCGATATGCTGCCGGCACTGGCTGCCATGGTCGCCAGTGCCGCTGGGGAGAGCCAGATCTGGATCGTCACGCATTCCGAACGCCTGGCCGAGCTGGTCCGGCAGCAGTGTGGCGTTCGTCCGCGTCGTGTGATTCGCAAGGACGGAGCCACCTGGATCGACGGCATGCGGCTTACCGGCGCGGTCGAAGAAGAGGACGAATAAGGGCTCTCTTATCTGGCCTGCCGGCCACCCTGCAGGCAGGGCAACATGACGGCCGCGTACTCGGCCCCTCGCCCGCCTGCAGAGCGACCTTTAGAAGACGGGCGAACTCGGAAAAAAGGCCCCGCATCACTGCGAGGCCCCTTGTCAATTCCGTTCGACGCCGGAGGATCAGGCGATCTTCTGGCCGGTCTTGGCCCAGTCGGCGAGGAACATTTCGAGGCCCTTGTCGGTCAGCGGGTGCTTGACCAGGGCTTTCAGCGTTGCCGGCGGGGCGGTGACGACGTCGGCGCCGATGAGGGCGGCCTCCTTGACGTGGTTGACCGTGCGCACCGAGGCGGCAAGGATCTCCGTCTCGTAGCCGTAATTGTCGAAGATCTGGCGGATTTCGCGGATCAGGTCCATGCCGTCTACGGCGATATCGTCGAGGCGGCCGATGAACGGCGAAACGAAGGTCGCGCCGGCCTTGGCGGCGAGCAGCGCCTGGTTTGCCGAGAAGCACAGCGTCACATTGGTCTGGTGACCGTCCGAGGTCAGCGCCTTGCAGGCCTTGAGGCCGTCGAGCGTCAGCGGCAGCTTGATGCAGATATTGTCGGCGATCTTCGAAAGCGCGGCCGCTTCCTTCATCATCGCGCTGTATTCGGTCGCGGTCACTTCGGCCGAAACCGGTCCTTCGACGATCGAGCAGATTTCCTTGGTAACCTCGACGATGTCGCGGCCCGCCTTCAGGATCAATGACGGATTGGTGGTGACGCCGTCGAGCAGGCCGAGATCGTTCAGTTCCCGGATGTCCTTCACATCGGCGGTATCAACGAAAAATTTCATCGGAGTCTTCCTTTGGCACTCAGCCGTTTCGGGCGCATCTCCACAGCAGGAAATTCCATGGCGGATATCGCGCGCGTTGAAACTCGGTTGGAACCGTGACAAACCCTGCTTTCCGCAAGGCAGCGGTTCGCTGCGAGTTTTCTTTAACTGAAAGCGGTGGCAAGGTCACGGCAAAATGACTCTTGATTCAACCGATTTATTCGGCCCCGTACTCGACCGCCGGGTGGTGCCCGTCCTGGTGCCCATGCCGGCGCCGAGGGCCTATTCCTACGCCGTGCCCGACGGCATGGCGGTCGAGCCGGGATCGATCGTCCAGGTGCCGCTCGGCCCCCGTTTCGTCGTCGGCGTCGTGTGGGACGGAGAAGACGATGGCGGCGTCGATCCGAAAAAGCTGAAGCAGATCGAGAAGGTCTTCGACTGTCCGCCGCTCGGCCCGGACATGCGCGCCTTTCTTGATTGGGTGGCGAGCTACACGCTGACGCCGCCGGGCCTCGTCGCCCGGATGGCACTCCGGGCGCCGGCCGCGTTCGATCCGGAGCCGATGGTGGAGGCCCTGCGTCTGACCGAGATGCGGCCGGAACGGATGACTGCGGCGCGCGAGCGCGTCCTCGCCACCGCGAGCGACGGGCTTTCCTGGACCCGCTCGGGGCTTGCCCATGCCGCGGGGGTCTCGTCCAGCGTCATCGACGGCCTGACGTCGCAGGGCGTGTTCGAAACCGTCTTCATGCCGCCGCCGCCGGTCGTCGCCGCGCCGGATCCGGCTTTCGCCGCGCCGCGCCTCGAAGGCCCGCAGAGGCAGGCGGCTGCCGCCCTGCTGGTCGCCGTCGAGGAGCGGAAATTCTCGGTATCGCTGATCGACGGCATTACCGGTTCCGGCAAGACGGAGGTCTATTTCGAGGCGATAGCGGCGACGTTGCGCGCCGGCAAGCAGGTCCTGATCCTGCTGCCGGAGATCGCGCTGACCGCAAGCTTCCTCGAACGCTTCCAGGAGCGCTTCGGCGCGAAGCCCGCGGAGTGGCATTCCGATCTCGCGCCGCGCACGCGGGAAAAGGTCTGGCGGCAGGTGACGACCGGCCAGGTGCGCGTCGTCGCCGGCGCCCGCTCGGCGCTTTTCCTGCCCTTCGAGGATCTCGGCCTCATCATCGTCGACGAGGAGCACGACCCCGCCTATAAGCAGGAGGACCGCGTCTTCTACAATGCGCGCGATATGGCCGTGGTACGCGGGCGGATCGGCAATTTTCCGGTCGTGCTCGTCTCCGCCACACCTTCGGTCGAGAGCCGGGTGAACGGCGAGGTGGGGCGTTACCGGCCGATCCATCTGCCCACCCGCTTCGGCGATGCGGCGCTCCCCGATCTCGGCATAGTCGATATGCGCCGCCATCCGCCGGAACGCGGCGGCTTTCTTTCGCCGGTGCTCGTGAACCAGATCGGCAAGACGATCGGCCGGCGCGAGCAGGCGCTCCTGTTCCTGAACCGGCGCGGCTATGCGCCGCTGACGCTCTGCCGCGTCTGCGGCCATCGCTTTCAGTGCCCGGACTGCTCGAGCTGGCTGGTCGAGCACCGTTTCCGCGGGCAGATCCAGTGCCATCATTGCGGCTATTCGGAGAGGACGCCGGAAGCCTGCCCGGAATGCGGCACGCTCGATCATCTCGTTGCCTGCGGCCCCGGGGTGGAGCGCATCGCCGAAGAGGTCGAGCGGCATTTCCCCGACGCGCGCACCATTGTGCTCTCCTCCGACCTGATGGGCGTCAAGCGGCTGCGGCTGGAGCTCGAGGCGATCGCCCGTGGGGAGGCGGACATCGTCATAGGCACCCAACTCGTCGCCAAGGGCCACAACTTCCCGAACATGACGCTGGTCGGCATCGTCGATGCGGATCTGGGTCTTGCCAATGGCGACCCGCGCGCTGCGGAACGGACGTTCCAGCTCCTTTCCCAGGTGACGGGGCGTGCCGGCCGGACGGGCCTCAAGAGCCTCGGGCTTCTGCAGACCTATCAGCCGCAGCATCCGGTCATGCAGGCGATCGTGTCCGGCGATTCCGACGCTTTCTACGAACGCGAGATCCATGAGCGGGAAAGGGCGGTGCTGCCCCCTTTCGGCCGGCTCGCCTCGATCATCGTTTCGGCCGATACGCGCGGCGATGCCGAGGGCCACGCCCGCGGACTGCGCAATGCCGCGCCGCGCGTCGACGGCATCGCGATCCTCGGACCGGCGGAAGCGCCGCTTGCGCTCATCCGCGGCCGACATCGCTTCCGGCTTCTCGTCCACGGGCGGCGCAACAGCGACATGCAGTCCTTCGTCCGGGCGATGATCGCCGCCGGCCCCAAGGAGCGCGGATCGATCAGCGTCCAGCTCGACATCGATCCGCAGAGTTTTTTGTGATCACTGTCGGATCTTCGTCCTTCGACCGATTCACATCCGGAAGGACATAGGCTAGACCTCTTCCACGCATCGCGTCGGCTCGGCGCGAGCGGAGGGTCCACAGCAACGGGCGGGGACGGAGATGGAGTTCTACATACCGACGGAAACCGGGGAGTTGCTGGCTTTTTGTGCGGCCGCGCTCGCGGCGCTGATCGGGCTCGTCATGCTCTTTGCGCCGCGCCTGACCTTTCGCGCCGCCGGGATCGGCATCGCCGAGGGGCGGAGGGGAGGGCTGGCGGAGGCCCGCTCCACCATGGGCGGCATGCATCTCGGCCTGGGCCTCGGCGCCATCCTGCTTGCCCAGCCAATGGTCTATCTCGCCGTCGGCGCGGCTTTCGCACTCGCGGCGTTCGGTCGCATCCTGTCGATCATGAGCGACAACGGCGCGACCCTCTTCAACTGGCTCGCGCTCCTGGTCCAGGCGGCGCTCGCGATCCTGCCTCTTGCCTATGTTTTCGGGCTGATCTGATCGCCGACAAGGGCCTGCGACACTATTTACGGCAAAATTCGGCCGAAGCGGCCGGGTAATGCCGCATTCCTGCCGTTGGCGTGTTGCGAGTCCAAACATCCTATGCTAGACGAACCGCGAACTGCGGGGGAAGTGGGTCGACCGGCCTCGATATCCTGCGAGTTATTGCAGCAAATTCAAGATGTTAGGTCGACGGTTCGCCTGTCCTGGCATTCCTGGATGATTTTGAGAGAAGCTTGTGCCCGTGGCAGACACATCCCAGCTCATTTCCGGTGTTGCAGAAAGATATGCCTCCTCGCTTTTCGAGCTTGCCCTTGATGCCGGGTCGATCGAAGCAGTCGGCGCCGATCTGACGCGCATCCAGGCGCTGATCGACGGCAGCGACGATCTGAAGCGGCTGATCGTAAGCCCGGTCTTTTCCGCCGACGACCAGTTCAAGGCCATTTCCGCCCTCGTCGAGAAGTTCGGCTTCTCCGGGCTGGTCGGCAACTTCCTGAAGGTCGTCGCGCGCAATCGCCGCCTCTTCGTGCTGCCGGGCATCATCAAGGCGTTCCGTCTGCTCGCTGCCCGTCACAAGGGCGAAATCACCGCCGACGTCACGTCGGCACATGCGCTGACGCTGGCGCAGGAAATCGAATTGAAGGCGGCGCTGAAAGGCGTCACCGGCAAAGACGTGGCGGTAAACGTCACCGTCGACCCGTCTATTCTTGGAGGTCTGATCGTGAAGGTCGGGTCCCGCCAGATTGACACCTCCCTTCGCACCAAACTCTCTACCCTTAAGCTTGCACTGAAAGAGGTCGGCTGATGGATATCCGCGCCGCGGAAATTTCCGCAATTCTTAAAGATCAGATCAAAAATTTCGGCCAGGAAGCGGAAGTTTCCGAAGTCGGCCAGGTGCTTTCCGTCGGTGACGGTATCGCCCGCGTCTACGGCCTCGACAACGTCCAGGCAGGCGAGATGGTCGAATTCCCAGGCGGAATTCGCGGCATGGCGCTGAACCTTGAAGCCGACAATGTCGGTGTGGTTATCTTCGGCTCGGACCGGGACATCAAGGAAGGCGACACGGTCAAGCGGACCGGCGCCATCGTGGACGTTCCCGTAGGTCCGGAGCTGCTCGGCCGCGTCGTGGACGCGCTCGGCAACCCGATCGACGGCAAGGGCCCGATCAATGCCAAGCAGCGCGCCCGCGTCGACGTCAAGGCGCCCGGCATCATTCCGCGCAAGTCGGTCCATGAGCCGATGTCGACCGGCCTCAAGGCCATCGACGCCCTCATCCCGGTCGGCCGCGGCCAGCGCGAGCTCGTCATCGGCGACCGCCAGACCGGCAAGACCGCGATCATTCTCGATACGATCCTCAACCAGAAAGCCATTCACGACAATGGCCCGGAAGGGGATAAGCTCTATTGCGTCTACGTCGCTATCGGCCAGAAGCGCTCGACGGTCGCTCAGTTCGTCAAGGTGCTCGAAGAGCGCGGCGCGCTGCAGTATTCGATCATCGTCGCTGCAACGGCTTCCGATCCGGCGCCGATGCAGTATCTGGCTCCGTTCGCCGGCTGCGCGATGGGCGAATATTTCCGCGACAACGGCAAGCACGCCCTGATCGGCTATGACGACCTTTCCAAGCAGGCCGTCGCCTACCGTCAGATGTCTCTGCTGCTGCGCCGCCCGCCGGGCCGTGAAGCCTATCCGGGCGACGTTTTCTACCTGCATTCGCGCCTTCTGGAGCGCGCCGCCAAGCTCTCCGACGAGCGTGGCGCCGGCTCGCTGACGGCTCTGCCGGTCATCGAGACGCAGGGCAACGACGTGTCCGCGTTCATTCCGACCAACGTGATCTCGATCACCGACGGCCAGATCTTCCTCGAAACCGACCTGTTCTACCAGGGTATCCGTCCGGCCGTTAACGTCGGTCTGTCGGTTTCGCGCGTCGGCTCCTCCGCCCAGATCAAGGCGATGAAGCAGGTCGCCGGCTCGATCAAGGGCGAGCTCGCCCAGTACCGCGAAATGGCGGCCTTCGCACAGTTCGGCTCGGACCTCGATGCCGCGACGCAGCGTCTGCTCAACCGCGGTGCCCGCCTGACCGAACTTCTGAAGCAGCCGCAGTTCTCGCCGCTGAAGACGGAAGAGCAGGTTGCGGTCATCTTCGCCGGCGTCAACGGCTATCTCGACAAGCTGCCGGTCAGCGAGGTAGGCAAGTTCGAGCACGGCCTCCTTTCCTACCTCCGTTCGGAAGGCAAGGCCGTTCTGGATACCATCCGTACGGAAAAGGCTATCTCGGACGACACCAAGGCCAAGCTGAAGGGCGCAATCGACAGCTTCGCCAAATCCTTCGCCTGAGCGGACCTCAACTAGGACGGACAACGGATGCCTTCACTTAAGGATCTGAAGAACCGGATCGCCTCCGTCAAGGCGACGCAGAAGATCACCAAGGCGATGAAGATGGTCGCCGCGGCGAAGCTTCGGCGTGCGCAGGAGGCGGCCGAGGCCGCCCGGCCCTATTCGCAGCGCATGGCTGCCGTTCTCGCCAATATCGCCCAGGCGGTCGGCGCGGACGACAGCGCGCCGCGGCTGATGACGGGAACCGGCAAGGACGACACGCACCTGGTGATCGTCTGCACGGCCGAGCGCGGTCTTTGCGGCGGCTTCAACTCGCAGATCGCCCGCTTTGCCCGCGACCATGTGCGCAAGCTTCTGGCCCAGGGCAAGACGGTCAAGATCATCTGCGTCGGGAAGAAGGGCTTCGATATGCTTCGGCGCGACTTCGCGTCGCTGATCATCGACCGTGTCGACCTGCGTGAAGTCAAGAAGATCGGTTTCGAGAACGCGGACCGGATCGGCCATAAGGTCATCGAGCTCTTCGACAACGGCGAGTTCGACGTCTGCACCCTGTTCTATTCCGAGTTCAAGTCCGTCATTTCCCAGATCCCGACCGCCCAGCAGCTCATCCCGGCATCGGCCGGCGAAGTGGCCGCCGAAGGCGAAGGTGCATCGGCGATCTACGAATACGAGCCGGAAGCCGGCGCGATCCTCAGCGATCTCATCCCGCGCAATATCTCCGTGCAGATCTTCCGGGCCCTGCTCGAGAACGTCGCGGGTGAAATGGGCGCGAAGATGAGTGCCATGGACAATGCTACGCGCAACGCGGGTGAGATGATCGACAAGCTGACGCTCAGCTACAACCGTCAGCGGCAGGCGCAGATCACCAAGGAACTCATTGAAATCATCTCTGGCGCGGAAGCGCTCTAAGGTTACGAGAAGAGGGTAAGAATTATGGCTAAGGCAGCTACCCCGAAAGAAACCGCAGCGGCGAAGAAGCCGGCTGCTCCGAAGAAGGCAGCTTCCGCCAAGACAGTCGTTGCGGCTACGGGTGCTGTCGGCCGCGTGACGCAGGTCATCGGCGCCGTCGTCGACGTCGCATTCGAAGAAGGCCAGCTCCCGCAGATCCTGAACGCGCTGGAAACCGACAACAACGGCAACCGCCTCGTTCTCGAAGTCGCACAGCATCTCGGCGAAAACTCCGTCCGCACGATCGCCATGGACTCGACCGAAGGTCTCGTTCGCGGCCAGAAGGTCGCCGACACGGGCGGCCCGATCGCGGTTCCGGTCGGCAAGGAAACGCTCGGCCGCATCATGAACGTCATCGGCGAGCCGGTCGACGAAGCCGGTCCGCTGAAGACTTCCGCCCGCCGCGCCATCCACCAGGACGCTCCGGCCTATGTGGAACAGTCGACCGAAGCGCAGATTCTCGTCACCGGCATCAAGGTCGTCGACCTGCTCGCTCCCTATGCCAAGGGCGGCAAGATCGGCCTCTTCGGCGGCGCGGGCGTCGGCAAGACCGTTCTGATCATGGAACTGATCAACAACGTCGCCAAGGCGCACGGCGGTTACTCCGTCTTCGCAGGCGTCGGCGAGCGGACCCGCGAAGGCAACGACCTCTATCACGAAATGATCGAATCCGGCGTGAACAAGCACGGCGGCGGCGAAGGCTCCAAGGCCGCACTCGTCTACGGCCAGATGAACGAGCCGCCCGGCGCCCGCGCACGCGTCGCGCTGACCGGCCTGACGGTCGCCGAACAGTTCCGTGACGAAGGTCAGGACGTTCTCTTCTTCGTCGACAACATCTTCCGCTTCACCCAGGCGGGCTCGGAAGTGTCGGCTCTGCTCGGCCGTATTCCTTCGGCCGTGGGCTATCAGCCGACGCTTGCAACCGACATGGGCCAGATGCAGGAGCGCATCACCACCACGACCAAGGGCTCGATCACCTCGGTTCAGGCGATTTACGTTCCCGCCGACGACTTGACCGACCCGGCACCGGCAACCTCGTTCGCGCACCTCGATGCGACGACGGTTCTGTCGCGTTCGATCGCCGAAAAGGGCATTTATCCGGCCGTGGATCCGCTGGATTCGACCTCGCGCATGCTGGACCCGATGATCGTCGGCGAAGAGCATTACGAAGTGTCGCGCAAAGTGCAGTCGACCCTGCAGCGCTACAAGGCCCTGCAGGACATCATCGCGATCCTGGGCATGGACGAGCTTTCCGAAGAGGACAAGATCGCCGTCGCCCGCGCCCGCAAGATCGAGCGTTTCCTGTCGCAGCCGTTCTTCGTCGCCGAAGTCTTCACCGGCTCGCCGGGCAAGCTGGTTGCGCTCGAAGACACGATCAAGGGCTTCAAGGGCCTCGTCAACGGCGAGTACGACCACCTGCCGGAAGCTGCCTTCTACATGGTCGGTTCCATCGAGGAAGCCGTCGAGAAGGCCAAGAAGCTGGCTGCCGAAGCCGCCTGATCTGCATCAGGAACCGTGGCGCGGAGTTCCTTGCGCCACGGCTTTCATCCCGCCCGACAGTTGAGGCGGAGAACGTGCACAGCCCGCCGACCAGCGGCGCGCTCACCAGAAGTGAATGGTCATGGCCGAAAGTTTCAATTTTGAGCTTGTTTCCCCCGAGCGTCTGCTTGTTTCGGAGAAGGTGACCGAAGTCGTCATTCCGGCGACCGAGGGCGAGATGACCGTGATGGCCAATCACGCGCCGACCATGACGACCGTCAAGCCGGGCGTCGTGGCGGTGAAGACCACCGCCGGCAAGACCGAACGCTACGCCGTCTTCGGCGGCTTTGCCGATATCCTGCCTTCCGGCTGCACGCTTTTGGCCGAATCTGCCGTCCATGTCGACGAACTGGACAGCACGGTTCTCGAAAACCGCATCGAAGCGGCACGCGCCGAACTCGAAGGCGCCGGTGACGAGAAGAAGACGCGTCTGGAACAATTCATCGCCGAACTCACGAAGCTCGGGGAGATCGTGATCCCGGCCTGAAAGGGACATCCCGATAAGGGATAATGCCTATCGAACCCCGCCTCGAGCGGGGTTTTTCGTCTCCGCGAGTTCGTTTCTCCCCGCAAGCGGCCGATAGAGCGTCTCAAGACAGCGGGTACTTTCCACCCGTTGCCGCCCCTCATCCCGCTGCCGCGACCTTCTCCCCGCAGGCGGGGAGAAGGGGCAAGCCGCGAGGGCCCAGCCCCATCCCGCCACTCGCTTCGAGGAAAGAGAACGGGCCGCCGCGTGTCTCTCGCCCCGCTTGCGGGGAGGATGAGGGGGGCTGCAAGCAGAAGCGAAAATGCCCGGACGAGAGGTCCGGGCATTTCGGTAATCGACCTAGCCTCGGCCTCGGCCTCAGCTCGCCGCGCGTTCCGTCTCGTGCTTCTGGGCGTAGTAGTGGCCGAAGCGGTTGGCGAGGAAGGCGTCGAGCGCGATGTCTTCCTGGCGGACGAAGCCCTTGGTGGGGATCTTGCCTTGGGCGAGCATGTCGAGAACGGCGCAGATGCTGCCGGCGGTGGTGATCTGGATGCCGCTCTGCATCCGTCCTGCAACGACGCCGCTATAGACCTTGTTGGCGTAGGTCTCCTGCACCAGGCGACCTTCGCGGAAGCCCGAAACGGTGACGAAGATCACGACCACGTCCTGGGTGGTGGTAGGCAGGGCGTTTTCGAGGATGTCCTTCAGTACCTCGCGGCGATGACGCAGGCCGAGGTCGTTCAGGAGCGCCTTGAAGATCGCGGCATGGCCGGGATAACGGATCGTCTTGTAATTGAGCGTCCGGACCTTGCCCTTCAGCGTCTCGCAAAGCGTGCCGAGGCCGCCGGAGGTGTTGAAGGCCTCGTAGGTGACGCCGTCGAGCGAGAACTCCTCGCGCTCTTCCATGGCGGGAACTTCGATCAGCGAACCTTCGACGATCGCCTCGCAGGGCTCGATATATTCGTTGATGACGCCGTCGGTGCTCCAGGTGAGATTATAGTTCAAAGCGTTCGACGGGTATTGCGGCAGGGCGCCGACGCGCATGCGCACGCTTTCGAGCGTATCGAAATGCCGGCTGAGATCGTTGGCGACGATCGAAATGAAGCCCGGTGCAAGGCCGCATTGCGGAATGAAGGCGGTGTCGGCCTCAGCTGCGATCGCCTTGACCTGGCGGGTGGATTCGACGTCTTCCGTCAGGTCGAGATAGTGGATTTTCGCCTCGGCTGCGGCTTCGGCGATCGCGACCGTCAGATGGAACGGCGCGGCGCTGAGCACGGCGAATTTTCCGGAGAGCAGGGCGACGAGCGCCTTTCTGTCGGCAATGTCGACGACTGCGGTCGAGACGGCGTCGTGCTTCTCGACCTGCTGCAACTGCTCGGCGCTGCGATCGGCGACGCAGACGCGGTAGTCGCCGCTATGTGCCAGCATGCGCGCGATGGTGGAGCCGATCTTGCCGGCACCGATGACGACGATGTCTTTCATTTTGTATCCCCGGGGTATGAGCCTCTTTCACCACCATTGTCTCGCGGCCGAATATTGATTTGAAGCGTCGATATGGCTAAATCGTCGGTCTGCATTCGGCATTTTGCCGATCAAGGTCGACGATATGCATGTAACGGACAAGGATCGCGAACTCCTCGCCATACTGAGCGAGAACGCCCGCATGCCGACGGCGACGATCGCCCGCCGGCTCGGCCTGTCGCGCACCACGGTGCAGGCGCGCATCGAGCGGCTGGAGCGCGAGGGGGTGATCGCAGGCTATGGCGTGCGCCTCTCGGAAAGCTACGAGAAAGGCCTCGTGCGAGCGCATGTTCTGATCACGATTGCACCGCGGGCGCTCGGTCGGGTCACGCCCGAGCTCGCCGCCATTCGCGAAATCCGCATGCTGCATTCCGTCAGCGGCAGCTTCGATCTGATCGCGGTCGTCGCTGCAGCGTCGATCAGCGAGCTGGACCTGTTGATCGACCGGATCGGCGAAATCGAGGGTGTCGAAAAGACCCTGTCCTCCATCATTCTCTCGACGCGCATCGATCGCTGATACGCAGGTTCGCATCAATGCTCGGGCGTTGCGTCCCGACCGGCAGGCTGCCCCGCTGCACTTTGCGGTTCTGCCGATTGGACCGGCCGCGTCCAGGCGCTTGGGCCCCGGATATAGGAAACGCTCGCGCCGTCGCCCGGGACCAGCCACTTTTCGCGGTCGAAATAGAGCTCGGCGATGCTCTTCGGCCGCGCGCGTGCGGCCTGATTGGCAAGGAAGTTGTAGCGGGGCGTGTCCCCCATCTCCCGCTTGAACTGGATACGACTGCCGAAGCGCTTGAGGTCGAATTCCTGGAGGCCCTGGATCTGGAGAGTGACGCTTGCGCCCCCCGCCCAACGGACCTCCCTCAAGAAGACGGATGCCGCCTTGGCAGCAGCGCTGGTGACGACCGGTGTGTCCCCGCTGTGCTCGATGTTAAGTTTTACGCGAAAGGAGGTGATCTCCTCCTCGCCACGGCCCTTGACCAGGATAAAGATGGACGAGCTCGGCTCCTGGCCCGGGCGGGCAAAGGGAACGAGCGACGAGCACTCCCAGCGGCCGCTCTCGGCGGATTTCCATTCGAGGTCGCGGAAGCCGGCTTCCCTCAGTCCCTCGCAAAGCGCCCGCGGGTCGCTGCGGATCTGACGGATGAATTGCTGTTCCGGCGTTGCAAGATCCGCGAAGATGTGGGCGGGCAGGAGTGCCTTTGGCGGTTCGGGCTTTTTACGTGGACCGCGGGCAGTCTCCGGCAACCGCTCCGCTTGCGGCGGCGTCATCGAGAAACCCAGTCCTGCGAGCAGCTGCTTCAGGTGGCGCTCTTCGTTGGCCAGGAGCACGGTCGCGGCGATGGCCGTAAAGACGAGCCCCACGGCGACGAGGAAGAAAGCGATGCCGGAACGGCTTTGCTGTTTCCTCTCCATCTTGCGCCGTCGCTCCGCCACGGGAAGATCACGGCATTCCACCGGACCGCTCCAAACCTTCAGTCGTGGCGCACCATAAGGGATCATGGCGCCGGCGTCCAAGAGGTGAAAGAGAGGTCTTCCTTCCTTCTATTCCACGCTTGTCCGCTGCGCTTCGGCGCGTGCCACCTTCCAGGTGGAATAGGCGAAGGCGAGCAGGAATATCGCCGTCATCAGAAGGACGATGGTGGGTGCCGGTGCGCTGTCGATGAAGAAGGAGAGATAGACGCCGCAGAAGGAGGCGGCGACGGCGACGATCACCGCGACCGCGAGCATGTGGCCGAACGTCCGCGTGACGAGATAGGCGATCGCGCCGGGGGCAATGAGCATGGCGATGGCCAGGATCAGCCCGACGGCCTTGAGGGCGCCGACGATCGTCAGCGACAGGATCGCCAGCAGTCCGTAGTGCAGCCAACCGACCCTCAGACCGATCGCGCGTGCCTGAGCCGGATCGAAGGCGTGGAGCAGCAGATCGCGCCACTTCAGGCCGAGAATGCCGGCGGCGAGAAGCGCGATGAGGCCCGTCTCCAGAATGTCGCCCCAGCCGATGCCGAGCATGTCGCCGAAGAGGATGTGATCGAGATGCACGTCGCTCTGGATCTTGGTGTAGAGCACAAGGCCAAGGCCGAACATCCCGGAAAAGACGACGCCCATCACCGTGTCCTGCTTGATGCGGCTGTTTTCCTTCAGATAGCCGGTCAAGAGTGCGCAGCACATGCCGGCCGTAAAGGCGCCGACGGCGAGCGGCAGGCCGACAATGTAGGAGACGACGACGCCGGGGAAGACCGCATGCGAGATCGCGTCGCCCATCAGCGACCAGCCCTTGAGGACCAGGAAACAGGAGAGCATCGCCGTCGGAATCGCGACCAGGACCGAGATCAGGAGCGCATTGCGCATGAACTCGAACTCGAAGACGGCAAGGAACATGTCGAGCGAAGGCATCATGCGGTCTCCAGAGCCTCGGATGCGCGGCGGCGTGCAGCGAGCAGCCCGTGTTTCGGGGCAAATACGAAGGCGAACAGAAAGATCGCAGTTTGCAGGACGATGATGATGCCCCCGGTTGCGCCGTCGAGGAAGTAGCTCGCATAGGCGCCGACGAAGCTCGTCAGGGCCCCGATCGCGACGCTGATCACGATCAGCCGCGGGAAACGGTCGGTCAGGAGATAGGCGGTTGCGCCGGGGGTGACGACCATGGCGATGACGAGGAAGGCGCCGACCGTCTGCAGCGCCGCCACGGTCGAGGCCGAAAGGAGCGTGAAGAAGAGCACCTTCAGGAAGGTGGTGTTGATGCCGATCGAGCGGGCGTGGCTTTCGTCGAAGAAAGTCACCATCAGGTCCTTCCACTTCGCGGACAGGATCAGCAGCGAGACGATGCCGATGATGGCGAGCTGCAAGGTGTCGGCCGGCGTGATGGCGAGGATATTGCCGAGCACGATCGTCTGGATGTTCACCGAGGTCGGCGACAGAGACACCATGAACAGGCCGAGGCCGAAGAAGGAGGTGAAGATCAGGCCGATAATCGTGTCCTCCTTCAGCCGCGTGCGCTGGTTGAGGAACAGCATGGCACCGGCGGCAAGCGCACCGGAAAAGAAGGCGCCCAGCGAGAAGGGAAGCCCGAGCATGTAGG
The DNA here is from genome assembly GCF_052044265.1 of Sinorhizobium sp. 22678. NCBI lineage: Bacteria > Pseudomonadati > Pseudomonadota > Alphaproteobacteria > Hyphomicrobiales > Rhizobiaceae > Sinorhizobium > Sinorhizobium sp. 22678. The sequence goes on from NZ_JBQEMS010000014.1 coordinate 108,354, forward strand.
CCCCGGCGACGCCCGGCACGATCGAGTGAGAGAGCGCATCGCCGATCAGCGACCAGCCCTTCAGCATGAGATAGGCCGAAAGGAACGCGCAGACCGCGCCCACGAGTGCGCTTACCCACATGGCATTCACCATGTAGCTATAGGCGAACGGCTCCATGAGCGTGGCGATCATTCGGAGTCCGCCTCGGAATCCGATTCCGGTTTGGCCGGCTGCGCAACCATGCGGTCGCGGGCGCCATACATGACGAGCGGACGCTCGTCGTCGCTGATGACCGAGAGCTGGCGTGGATCGGCATCATCATGGAGGTTCTCTCCGCCGAGCACGAAGTGACGCAGGACGCCCCCGAAGGCGAGCTCCAGGTTTTCGCGGGTGAAGGTGGTTTCCGTCGGACCGTAGGCGAGCACCGTATTTTTCAAAAGGATGGTGCGGTCGCAGAATTCCGGCACGCTTCCGAGATTATGGGTGGAGACGAGCATCACACGACCCTCTTCGCGAAGCGCGACGAGCAGGCGGATGATAGCGTCCTCCGTCTTCACGTCGACCCCGGTGAAGGGCTCGTCGAGCAGGATGACGCGGCCGTTCTGGGCAAGTGCCCGGGCCAGGAAGACCCGCTTCTTCTGGCCTCCGGAAAGCTCGCCGATCTGGCGCTTGCGGAACTCGCTCATGCCGACCCGTGCCAGCGCCGTCTCGACCGCCTCGTGATCGGCCTTTTTGGGGATGCGCAGCATGTTCATATGGCCGTAACGGCCCATCATCACCACGTCTTCGACCAGGACGGGAAAATTCCAGTCGACCTCTTCGGCCTGCGGGACATAGGCGACGAGGTTCTGTTTCAATGCCTGCGACACGGTGAGGCCCAGGATCGAGATGTCGCCCTTGGCCAGCCGGACGAAGCCCATAATCGCTTTGAACAGCGTCGACTTGCCGCTGCCGTTTACGCCGACGAGGGCCGCGATGGTGCCCGTCGGGATTTCGAAGGAGGCGTCGCGCAGCGCCCGGTGGCCGTTGCGGTAGGTCACCGTAGCACCGCTGACGCGAATGCCGCCATCCTCGTCTTGCGGAGCAGCTCCCGGATAGGCGCGGGCCTTTTCCTGAAGGTTCATTGCGACAAGCCTTTCGCGATCGTTTCCGATGTAACGCGCAGCAGATCGATATAGGTCGGAACGGGGCCGTCGGCCTCGCTCAAGGAGTCGACATAGAGCACGCCTCCGTATTTTGCACCCGTCTCCCGCGCGACCTGCTCAGCGGGGTCCGGCGAAATGGTGCTTTCGGAGAAGACGACGGGTATCCGATTCGCTCGAACCACGTCGATCACCTTGCGCACCTGCTGCGGCGTGCCTTGCTGGTCGGCATTGATCGGCCAAAGATAAAGCTCCTTCATGCCGAAATCGCGGGCGAGATAGCTGAAGGCGCCCTCGCTCGAAACGAGCCATCGCCTTTCCGCCGGGATCCTTTCGAGCTCGGCGCGGATGGGTGCGACCGCCGCCTCGATCTTCTTCTTGTAGGCCTCGGCATTGGCCTTGTAGACCTCGGCATTGGGGGGATCGTGTTGCACGAAGGCGTCGCGAATATTGTCGACATAGATCAGGGCGGCCGATGGCGACATCCAGGCATGCGGGTTGGGTTTGCCGGTATAGGGGCCCTCGGCGATGCCCATCGGCTCGATGCCTTCGGAGACGACGACGCCCGGAACGCCGTCGAAGTTCTGGAAGAACCTTTCGAACCAGAGCTCGAGGTTCAGCCCGTTCCAGAGAATGAGGTCGGCATCATGCGCCTTGAGGATATCGCGGGGCGTCGGCTGGTAATTGTGGATCTCGGCGCCCGGCTTGGTGATCGATTCGACCACGGCGGCGTCGCCCGCGACGTTCTGCGCCATATCGGCGATGACCGTGAAGGTGGTGACGGCCTTGAGCTTTTCCGCCGCCCGGGCCGCCGCCGGCAGGAGCGATAGAGCAGCCATCGCCGCTGCGGCCGCCACGATCATGCGCCTCGTTGGATGGATCATCCGGCTCTCCTCTTTGCGAACCATAATATGGGTAGGCGAATGGTCTGCATAAGTCAATGCAAATGAGAAGCATTTGCAACTAGCTATTTCCAAAAGGCGTCCCCTTGGCTAGTGTCGCGGGATGAGCCAGAGCAAGAATCGGATCGAGGAACTGGAAGGAATCCTGCGGGAAGGCGGCGTGCGTGTGACGCGCCAGCGCGCCGCGATCCTCAAGATCCTGGCCGAGGCCGCGGACCACCCGGATGCCAGCGAACTTCACCGCCGCGCGAAGGAAATCGACGCGACGGTGTCGCTCTCGACGGTATACCGCACGCTTTCGGCGCTGGAGCAGCAAGGGGTAGTGCAGCGGCATGCCTTCGAGAATGCGACTGCCCGCTTCGAGACGGCGGATGCGCCCCACCACGATCACCTGATCGATATCGAAACGGGTGCGGTGATCGAGTTTCGCTCCGACAAGATCGAGCAGTTGCAGGCGGAGATCGCTGCCGAGCTCGGCTACGACCTGGTGCGCCACCGGCTGGAGCTCTATTGCCGGAAGCGCAAGGACTGAGCGGAATTACCCTCCGACAGCGGCAATCTTGGGGCGCGTCGGCATGGTCATGGCGGCGACGCCGGCGATGACGCAGCCGAGGCCGAGCCATGCGGTGGTCGAAAGCGTTTCCCCGAGAAACACCACTCCGATCGCAACGCCGATCGGAACGCGTACATAGGCCTGTGCCGTCGCGCCGACGGAACCGAGCGTGTGGATCAGGCGGAAATAGATGACGAAGGCGAGCGCGGTCGAGAAGACGGACAGGCAGAGGAGCGCGATCAGCGATTCCGGCGAGGGATCGAGCGTCCAGGGCCGATCGACGACGAGGCTTGCCGGGATGAGCAGGGCCGCACCCGCGAGAAGCGATCCGCAAGCGGGCATCATCGGATCGAGGCCCCTGAAGCCCTTCCCGAAAATCGCCGCGCCGGCATAGCAAACCGTCGCGAGAACGACCGCAAGCTGCGGGATGAGCTGATTGCCGATGCCGCGGAAGGCCTCGAGACCGATGATCAGCGCGATTCCGGCGAGGCCCGCAAGGACGCCCAGGAACTTGCGGCCGGTAACGGGCTCGTGCCGGGTGATCAGGGCCGTCAGGAGAAAGGCGAAGATCGGCGTCGTGGAGTTGAGGATGGCCGCGACGCCGGCATCGATCGTACGCTCCGACCAGGCGATCAAGGTGAATGGGACGACGCTGTTGAGGCAGGCCTGGAACAGGAACCGCCGCCACATCGCCCCGTCCCGCGGCAATGTCAGGCCGCGCCATGCGATCAGCGCCAGAAGAACCATGCCGGCAAGCAGCGTTCGCGCGGCGATCAGCGTCACCGGGGGAATGGTTTCGACGCCGATCTTGATGAAGGTGTAGGAGGCGCCCCAGAGCGTTGCCAGGGCGACAAGCAGAAGCAGTTCGAGAGCGAGACGTGGCCTGTCCATGAATGCGGTCCTTGTGAATCGTTGTTCATCGGACCATTCCTAGCGTCCGGAGCCCCTGCGATGCTTCGGTGCCGATCGAAGTATGGCGCATACCCCGCGGGTCTTCGCCCGCGGGGTATGCGGTTCAATGGCCGTCTGCCAGCCGCGCGGCCTCGACGCATGCGGAACGCTCGATGCTGAGGCCGTTGAAGAAGGCATTGAGCACGACGGCCGAGGCCGCGGCCAGCACTATGCCGGACTCGATGATGGGATGGATCGCATGCGGCATCCACATCAGGAAGTTGGGTGCGATCATCGGAATGAGGCCGAAGCCGACGGAGACGGCGACCACGAACAGGTTGTTTCGCGAGGACTTGAAGTCGACCGTCGAGAGTATCCTGACGCCGGTTGCCGCCACCATGCCGAACATCACGAGCCCCGCTCCGCCGAGAACGAAGGTCGGAACCGCCTCGACCAGCGCGCCCATCTTCGGGACAACGCCCAGCAGGATCATGATGACGCCGCCCATCACGCAGACGTAGCGGCTCTTGACGCCGGTGACGCCGACGAGGCCGACATTCTGCGAAAAGCTCGTATAGGGAAATGTATTGAAGAGACCGCCGATGATGGTGCCGAGACCGTCCACCCGAAGTCCGGCGGTCAATTGCTGTTGCTTGACCTCGCGGTTCGTCATCTCGCCGAGTGCCAGGAACATGCCGGTCGATTCGATCATCACGACGATCATGACAAGCGACATGGTGGCGATCAGCACCGGATCGAAGATCGGCATGCCGAAGCGCAATGGGGTCACGACGGCGAACCAGCCGGCGCTCGCCACGCGATCGAAATGCATCATGCCGAGCATGGCTGCCGCGACGCATCCGATCACGATGCCGATCAGAACCGCGATGTTGCTGATGAGCCCCTTGCCGAAACGGGCCACTACGAGAATCGAGACCAGCACGAAGGCGGCAAGCGCCACATGGCCCGGTTCAGCATAGATCGGGTTCGGAACCGTGGCACCCAGGACCAGCCCGTCCGGCACGGCCGGATCGCCGGTTGCGGCGAGCTGCTTCAAATCGGCGAGCCATTGCGCGTGAGCCGGATCGACGAGTTTCGGCGCCGTCGGACCGAAGGGGTTGCCGAATATCCAGTTGACGCCGACGCGCATCAGGGTCACCCCGATGACGAGAATGATGGTGCCGGTGACGACGGGCGGGAAGAACTTCAGCAGGCGTCCCATGAGGGGCGCGATGAGGAGCGCGACGAGGCCGGCGCCGATGATCGCGCCGAAGATCGTCCGTGCTCCGTCGATCCCGGGTGTCATGGCGGCCATGGAGACCATCGGGCCGACGGCGGCAAAGGTGACGCCCATCATCACGGGAAGGCGGATGCCTATGCCCCTGGTCAGCCCGAGCGACTGAATGATGGTGACGATGCCGCAGACGAACAGGTCCGCCGAGATCAGGAAGGCGACGTCCTCCGGGCTCAGCTGCAGCGCCCGGCCGACGATCAGGGGCACTGCGACGGCGCCGCCATACATGACAAGAACATGCTGTATCCCGAGGGTCGCAAGCCTGCCGATCGGCAGGCGCTCGTCCACGGGATGTATGCTGGATGCGTCGTTCATGGTTCCTCCTCCATCGCCGCCACCGTCCGTTCCCGTCCTCCAACGGGGAGGGGAACTTTTCGCGCCGCAGGAGCATGCCGCAAGGGTGCAGGAAGTGAAAACACTTTCGGATTTTCGAGGGTAATCGGGCGCATCGCACGCGATCCGGACATGCCCCGGATCGCGTCCCGTCGGCTCAGCGGAACGGCTTGCCGGCCGTCAATGCGCTTCCGCGGCAAGCACGCGCACTTCCGTGCCGTTGGCGTCGTAGAGCTTGCCGTTGAGGAAATAGTCGCCGTCGTGCAGTCGCGCGATGTCCTGGTAGCGGAGCGTCCGCTCCGTCCCGGCGACGAACACCGATTGCTGGTCCGAGTTCCCGGCGGTCATATGGTTGAAGATCAGGTTGAGGCCGATCGCCATCAGCGCGGCGGAGCTGATGCCGGAATGGAAGATCGTCTCGACCCAGGCCGGGAAATGCTCGTAGAAGGTCGGCGAGGCGATCGGGATCATGCCGAAGCCGATCGAGGTCGCGACGATGACGAGGTTCATGTTGTTGGCGTAGTCCACCTTCGACAGAGTTCGGATGCCGCTCGCAGCGACCGTGCCGAAGAGCACGATGCCGGCGCCGCCGAGCACCGAACTCGGAACCGCCGCGACGATGCGGCCCATGACCGGCAGAAGACCGAGCGTGACGAGAAACAGGCCGCCGGTTGCAACGACATAGCGGCTCTTGACCCCGGTGACCGCCACCAGCCCGACATTCTGGGCAAAGGCGCTCTGGGTGAAGGAGCCGAAGATCGGTGCGAGCAGGCTCGACAGCATGTCGGCCCTGAGGCCGTCTCCGAGCCGGCGCGAATCCACCTTCGTTTCGATGATCTCGCCGACCGCCAGAATGTCCGCCGAAGTCTCGACCAGCGTCACCATGATGACGATGAACATCGAGGCGATCGCCGCGACTTCGAAGGTCGGATAGCCGAAGTGGAAGACCAGCGGAAGCGCGAAGAAAGGCCCTTCGGTTACCTGCGAGAAATCAGCCATGCCGGCGAAATAGGCTATCACCGTACCGATGATCAGAGCGAGCAGGATCGAGAGCCGCGAGATCGCGGCGCTTCCGAGCTTGCTGAGCAGGAGCACGATGACGAGCGTGACCGCTGCAAGCTGGATATTGGCGGGACTGCCGAAATCCGGGGCACTGCTGTTCCCGCCCATGGCCCAGCGCGCGGCCACCGGCATCAGCGTCAGTCCTATGGTGGTGATCACGATTCCGGTGACGAGCGGCGGAAAGAAGCGGGTGATCCGCGAAAATACAGGCGTTATCAGCAGGCCGATCAGCGAGGCGGCAATGACGGCGCCGAGCACCGACTGAAGCCCCCCATTGCCGGAAATGGCGATCATCGTCGCCACGCCGGAAAAGGAAACGCCCTGGACCAGCGGCAACTGGCTTCCGAAGAAGGGCAGGCCGATGGTTTGCAATATGGTGGCGAGGCCGCCGGCAAATAAGGAGGCCGTGATGAGCAGGCCGATGTCGCCGGGGCCGAGGCCTGCGGCCTGGCCCAGTATCAGGGGCACGGCGACGATGCCTCCATACATCGTCAGCACGTGTTGCAGGCCATAGGCCAGATTGGCGCCGATTCCGAGCTTCTCATCCTCCGGACGCGTTGGTGATAGGGTTTCCTCTGCACTGTTTGCCAAGGTAATCTCCTCCAATACCTTTGCATGTCATCCACTTCTTACGAAGAAGGTGGCGAATAATGTCAGCGACGATGAGGCGCTGCCTTACCGAAATAGGGGAAACAGTTTTCGCCTCGCGGGCGGTAATGCTGCGGTGATCGCAGCGGCGAGCGTGGGGTGGCCCCCTCGATTCGAAACGAAAAAACCGGGGCCGTTTCCAGCCCCGGTGCCGCATCTCCTTTTACGAACGCCGCCGACGGATCGGGCAGCGTCTGTCGATCAGTTCGTCTGCCAGCTCTTGACCAGCTCGTCGTAGTTGACGGTGGTCGGCTTTTCCTTCTCGTTCTCGATCTTGAGCTGCGGTGCGAGGTTGCCGGCCTTCACGGCTTCGGCGTTCCAGTATTCCAGATCGTGCTCTTCGGCGAGCTTCGGACCGATGTCGCCCTGGACGCCGGCACGTTCCAGGCGCTGCAGCACCTTTTCCTGCTCGGCGCAGAGCGAGTCCATGGCTTCCTGGGCGGTTTTCGCGCCGGAGGAAGCGTCGCCGATCGCCTGCCACCAGAGCTGTGCCAGCTTCGGATAGTCGGGCACGTTCGTTCCGGTCGGCGACCACTGCAGGCGGGCCGGTGAACGGTAGAACTCGATCAGGCCGCCGAGCTTCGGGGCGCGGTCGGTGAAGCTCTGATGGTCGAGCGTCGACTGGCGGATGAAGGTCAGGCCGACATGGCTCTTCTTCACGTCCACCGTCTTCGACGTCACGAACTGCGCGTAGAGCCAGGCGGCCTTGGCGCGATCGTCCGGCGTCGACTTCAGCAGCGTCCAGGACCCGGCGTCCTGGTAGCCGAGCTTCATGCCGTCCTTCCAGTAGACGCCGTGCGGGCTCGGGGCAAAACGCCACTTCGGTGTGCCGTCCTCGTTCACGACCGGCAGGCCTTCCTTCACGAAATCGGCGGTGAAGGCCGTATAGGTGAACATCTGCTGGGCGACCTCGCCCTGCGATGGTACCGGACCGGATTCCGAGAAGGTCATGCCCTGGGCAGCAGCCGGCGCATAGGCCTTCATCCAGTCGAGATATTTCTGGATAGCGTAGACCGAGGCCGGGCCGTTGGTGTCGCCGCCGCGCGCGACGCAGGATCCGACGGGCCGCGAGTTTTCGTCGACCTTGATGCCCCACTCGTCGACCGGCTTGCCGTTCGGGATGCCCTTGTCGCCGTTGCCGGCCATCGACAGCCAGGCATCGGTGAAGCGCCAGCCCAGCGACGGGTCCTTCTTGCCGTAGTCCATGTGGCCATAGACCTTCTTGCCGTCGATCTCGCGCCCGGTGAAGAACTCGGCGATGTCCTCATAGGCCGACCAGTTGACCGGAACGCCGAGTTCGTAGCCGTACTTGGCCTTGAAGTCCGCCTTGTTCTTCTCGTCGTTGAACCAGTCGTAGCGGAACCAATAGAGGTTTGCGAACTGCTGATCGGGAAGCTGGTAGAGCTTGCCGTCCGGCGCGGTCGTGAAGGATTTGCCGATGAAGTCGTCTATGTCGAGGTTGGGGTTGGTGACATCCTTGCCCTCGTTCGCCATGAAGTCGGTCAGGCTGCGGGCCTGCTGGTAGCGCCAGTGCGTGCCGATCAGGTCAGAGTCGTTGATATAGGCGTCATAGACGTTCTCGCCCGACTGCATCTGCGTCTGCAGTTTTTCGACCACGTCGCCTTCGCCGATCAGGTCATGGGTGATCTTGATGCCGGTGATCGCGGTAAAGGCCGGTGCGAGCACCTTCGATTCGTATTCATGCGTGGTGATCGTTTCGGAAACGACCTTGATCTCCATGCCGGCAAAAGGCTTTGCCGCATCGACGAACCATTGCATTTCCGCTTCCTGGGCGGCGCGGTCGAGCGAGGACATGTCGCCGACTTCCTTGTCCAGGAACTGCTTTGCCTCGTCCATCCCGGCAAATGCCGAGCCGGTAAATGCCAGCAGCATAGCCGCCGTCGTTGTCAAAAGGTGCCTTCGCATTAAATCCTCCCTTGGGTTTTGCGATTGCGTTCACTTGCAGTTTCAAAGGGCGCCCGCGGTGAGCGCCCTTCGTTTGGTTCCTCAGACGTAGCGGAAGACGCCGACCGCGTAGATCACCGACAGGGCGACCGCCCACCAGAGATTTGCGCCGACCAGCCCCAGCCAGGCGAGGTGAATGAATGCGCTTCCGAGCAGCGACACGAAGAGCCGGTCGCCGCGGGTCGTCTCGAAGCGCAGGATGCCGACGCGCGGGTTTCCGCCCGGCCGGGCATATTCCCAGACGGCCATCAGCGACAGGAGCGCGAAGATCGTCAGAAAGAACATGGCGGTAGGGAAAGACCAGGCCATCCAGCCGCCGGGGATCAGCGGGGCGAACCAGTCGGTCTTGCCGTCCTTGGCCGGCAGAACGGAAAAAAGCAGGCCGGCCGCGGTGAGATAGACGACGAGCACGGCGGCAAGCGCGACGGGCCAGCGGTTCTTGCGAGTGGCGATGGCTGCCATCAGACCCTCCCCAGGGCGAAGCCCTTGGCGATGTAGTTGCGAACGAAATAGATGACGAGCGCGCCGGGGATGATCGTCAGCACGCCGGCGGCGGCGAGCACGCCCCAGTCCAGACCGGAGGCGGAGACCGTGCGCGTCATCGTCGCGGCGATCGGCTTGGCGTCGGTCGTCGTCAGGGTGCGGGCGATCAGCAGTTCGACCCACGAGAACATGAAGCAGAAAAAGGCGGCCACGCCGATGCCGGACGCGATCAGAGGCACGAAGATCTTCACGAAGAAACGCGGGAAGGAGTAGCCGTCGATATAGGCGGTCTCGTCGATCTCCTTCGGCACGCCGGACATGAAGCCTTCCAGGATCCACACGGCGAGCGGCACGTTGAACAGGCAATGCGCGATCGCCACCGCGATGTGCGTGTCGATGAGACCGAAGGCGGAATAGAGCTGGAAGAAGGGCAGCGCGAAAACCGCCGGCGGCGCCATCCGGTTGGTGAGCAGCCAGAAGAACAGGTGCTTGTCGCCGAGGAAGCGGTAGCGCGAAAAGGCGTAGGCTGCCGGCAGCGCCACCGTCACCGAGATCAGCGTGTTCAGGACCACATAGGTGATCGAGTTGATGTAGCCGTTGTACCAGGAGGGATCGGTAAAGATCACCGCATAGTTCCGAAGCGTCGGATTCTGCGGCCACAGCGAGAAGGTGCTGAGGATCTCGCTCGTCTCCTTGAAGCTCATATTGACGAGCCAGTAGATCGGCAGGAGCAGGAAGACGATGTAGATCGTCGGCACCAGCCAGGAGAGGCGCTGCGAAAGTGGTTGCTTGTTGGTCATCATGATGTCTCCTCCCTCCTTCTCAGCCTTGCGCGTCGCTCGTGGTCATCACCGTGTAGAAGATCCACGACAGGAGCAGGATGATGAGGAAGTAGATGATCGAGAGGGCTGCGGCCGGGCCGAGGTCGAACTGGCCGATTGCCGTCTTGACGAGATCGATCGACAGGAAGGTCGTCGAATTGCCCGGACCGCCGCCGGTCACGACGAAAGGTTCGGTATAGATCATGAAGCTGTCCATGAAGCGCAGCAGGAAGGCGATCAGGAGCACGCGCTTCATCTTCGGAAGCTGGATGTAGCGGAAGACCGACCAGCGCGAGGCGCCGTCGATCTTGGCGGCCTGGTAGTAGGCGTCCGGGATCGAGACGAGGCCGGCATAGCAGAGCAGCACGACGAGGCTCGTCCAGTGCCAGACATCCATGACGATCAGCGTGACCCAGGCGTCGAGCGGATTCTGCACGTAATTATAGTTGATGCCGAGCGAGGCCAGCGTGCGCCCGAGCAGGCCGATGTCGACCCGGCCGAAGACCTGCCAGATGGTGCCGACGACGTTCCACGGAATGAGCAGCGGCAGCGCCATCAGAACGAGGCAGATCGGCACGCCGATGCCTCTCTTCGGCATGTTGAGCGCGATGACGATGCCGAGCGGGATCTCGATCGCGAGAATGATCGCCGAGAAGATCAGATTGCGGGTGAGCGCATCCCAGAAACGGTCGGATTCGAGCACGTCCAGGAACCAGTCGGTGCCGGCCCAGAAGAACTCGTTATTGCCGAAGGTGTCCTGTACCGAATAGTTGACGACGGTCATCAGCGGGATCACCGCCGAGAAGGCGACGAGCACCAGTACCGGCAGGACCATGAACCAGGCCTTGTTGTTCCAGGTCTTTTCCATGTCAGGCCTCCCCGCCGACGCGCCAGGAATCGGCGTAGATGTTGATTGCCTTCGGATCGAAGGTCACGCGCGGCTCGGCGGGGATCTCGCCGTCCTCGTCGACGATGATGGAGATCGGCCGGTCGGCGAAGCGGGCGCGTACGACCTTGTGGCGGCCGATATCCTCGACCTTCGTGACGGCGACCGGCATGCCTTCGCGGCCGAGGGAAATGAATTCCGGACGGATGCCGAGTTCGGTTCTAGCGCCCGGCTTGATCTGCGGCTGGAAATCGAGCGCGATCCTCTGGTCGCCGACGGCGGCCGTGTTGCCGGCGATCTCGGCCGGCAGGACGTTCATGCCCGGCGAGCCGATGAAGTAGCCGACGAAGGTGTGACGCGGCCGCTCGAAGAGCTCGGCCGGCGTGCCGATCTGGACGATCTGGCCGTCATACATGACGACGACCTTGTCGGCGAAGGTGAGCGCCTCGGTCTGGTCGTGCGTCACATAGACCATGGTGAAGCCGAACTGCTTGTGCAGCCGCTTGATCTGCGAGCGCAGGACCCATTTCATTTCCGGATCGATGACGGTCAGCGGCTCGTCGAAGAGGATGGCGCTGACGTCCGAGCGCACGAGGCCGCGGCCGAGCGAGATCTTCTGCTTCTGGTCGGCGGTCAGCCCGCGCGCAGTCTTCCTGGCCCAGCTGCCGAGTCCGGTCATCTCGAGGATTTCCTTGACGCGGCGGTCGACCTCCGTTTCGGGCACATGCCGGTTGCGCAGCGGAAAGGCGAGATTGTCGTAGACGGTCATCGTGTCGTAGATGACCGGGAACTGGAACACCTGGGCGATGTTGCGCTGCTGCGTCGTCAGATGCGTGACGTCGGTTCCGTCGAAGAGAATGCGCCCTTCGGAAGGGTTGATCAGCCCGGAAATGATGTTGAGCAGCGTGGTCTTGCCGCAGCCGGAGGGCCCGAGCAGAGCGTAGGCGCCACCGTCGTTCCACTCGTGATGCACTTCCTTCAGCGCGTAGTCCGCTTCCGATTTGGGCCTGGCGCCGTAGGCGTGGCGGATGTGTTCGAGATTGATGCGTGCCATGGTTTCCTCCCCGACGCCCTTTCCTCAGGCCGTCCCGCCGACCGCCCTGCCGTCCGGCCCGAAGGCCATGAGGTGGCGTGTGTCGACGAAGACATTGAGCGTTGCGTCCGGTTCGATCTCGTGAATGCCGGGTGCGAGCATGACCCAGCGTGCGCCCGCGAAGGCGACGTGAATGAAGCTTTCGGACCCGGTTATTTCCGAGATCGCCGTCTTGACCGTCAGCGGTTCGTCGCTGCCGTTCGGCTGGCCGAAAGAAAGATGGTGCGGCTGAAAGGCCACCGTGCAAGGGCCATCTCCAAGGGAACGAAGATGTGCGGGAACGGGAAGCACCGGCTTGCCCTCGAGCGCAAAATGCGTTCCCGCCTTCACGAGGCCGATGGTGTTCAGCGGCGGATCGGCGAATGTGCGGGCCGTGACGATGTCGACCGGGCGGCGATAGACATCGATGGTGCGGCCGAACTGGGTGATCCTTCCCTCGCTCAGTGTGGCGGTGTTGCCGCCGAGCAGAAGCGCTTCCGACGGCTCTGTCGTGGCGTAGACGAAGATCGCGCCGGATGCGGCGAAGATCTTCGGCAGTTCCTCGCGCAATTCCTCCCGCAGCTTGTAGTCGAGATTGGCAAGCGGCTCGTCGAGCAGCACCAGATCGGCATTCTTGACGATGGCGCGGGCGAGCGCGGTGCGTTGCTGCTGACCGCCGGACAGGTTGAGAGGCGTGCGGTCGAGATAGGGCGTGAGCTTCAGGAGTTCCGCCGCCTTTCGCACTTCGCGGTCGACGGCGGCGCTGTCGGCGCGCTTGATCCGCATCGGCGAGGCGATGTTCTCGTAGACCGTCATCGCCGGATAGTTGATGAATTGCTGATAGACCATGGCGACCGAGCGTTTCTGCACGGGAACGCCGGTCACGTCGGCACCGTCGAGATGGATCGAACCGGAGGCGGGCTTGTCGAGACCGGCCATCAGCCGCATCAGCGACGTCTTGCCGGAGAGCGTCGGGCCGAGCAGCACGTTGAGCGACCCCCTCTCCAGCACAAGGTCGGTCGGGTGGATGTGCGTCTCTCCACCCACGACCTTGGATATCTTCTTCATTTCAAGCATTGAATTCTCCACCCCAACGGCAGTTCAGCCGTGGTACCTCAGGCGGCCGCGTTGACCGCGCCCCGCATATATTCCTCCAGTTCCGCGGTTTGCGCCCGCGAAAACTTCAGTCCCAGTTTCGTGCGGCGCCAAAGCACGTCCTCCGCGCGCAATGCCCATTCCTGACCGATCAGCCAATCCACTTCCGCCGCATAGAGATCCGCCCCGAATTGCTTTCCGAGGTCGGCCTCGCTCGCGGCATTGCCGAGAAGTTGCGCCGCCCGCGTGCCGTAGAGCCGTACCAGCCGGCGGGCGTGGGAGGCGGCCAGGAAAGGATAGCGCGTCTTGAGCTTCGCGACCTCGTCGTCATAGCCGCCGGTCGGAAAATCGCCCCCCGGAAGCTGCGATCCGGCCGTCCACTTCCTGCCCTTTTCCCCGATGGTCTCGCCGATCTTCTCGAGCGCCGATTCCGCAAGGCGCCTGTAGGTGGTGAGCTTGCCGCCGAAGACGTTGAGCAGGGGTGCATCGCCGTTCTCGACGCGCAGCACATAGTCGCGGGTCGCCTCCTGCGCCTTGCTCGCGCCGTCATCGAAAAGGGGGCGCACGGCGGAATAGGTCCACACGATAGCCTCTCTGCCCACCGGGTCGCTGAAATATTCGCTCGCCGCCTCGCAGAGATAATCGATCTCTGCGTCGCTGATGCGCACGTCAGCCGGATTGCCGGTGAAATCGCGATCGGTGGTTCCGATCAGCGTGAACTCGTCCTGGTAAGGAATGGCGAACATGATCCGCCCGTCCGGGTTCTGGAAGAAATAGGCACGCGGATCGTCAAACTTCTTCTTAACGACGATATGACTGCCCTGGACCAGGCGGACATTGCGGACGTCGTTGTTGCCGACCGCTTCGGAGAGAACCCGGTCCACCCAGGGGCCCGCGGCATTGACGAGCATGCGGGCGCGTATCGTCTCGCGCGCGCCTGTCGCCGCATTCTCGATTTCGATCGCCCAACGGCCGCCCTCACGGCGCGCCGAGACGACGCGGGTACGCGCCATGATCCTGGCGCCGCGGTCGGCGGCGTCGCGCGCGTTCAGCACCACGAGGCGAGCATCGTCGACCCAGCCGTCCGAATATTCGAATGCTTTGGTGAAGAGGCGCTTCAGCGGTGCGCCTGCGGGATCGCGCGTCATGTCGAGCGTCTTCGTCGCCGGCAGAAGCTTGCGACCGCCTATGTGATCGTAAAGAAAGAGGCCGAGGCGGATCAGCCAGGCCGGCCGCGGACCACCCTTGTGGAAGGGCAGCACGAAGCGCATCGGCCAGATGACGTGCGGCGCCATCGCCCAGAGGACTTCGCGCTCCATCAGGGCTTCGCGCACCAGGCGGAATTCATAATGTTCGAGATAGCGCAAGCCGCCATGGATGAGCTTGGTCGAGCCGGACGATGTTCCGGAGGCGAAATCGCTCATCTCCGCAAGCGCGACGGAATATCCGCGGCCAGCCGCATCACGCGCGATGCCGCATCCGTTAATGCCGCCGCCTATGACGAAGACGTCGAATATCGTCTGCTCTGACACTCTTGTTTTCCCCTCCACACTCCGCGACGCAGAATTTGTGCAATCGCGAAAGTGAAAGCAGTTAAAGCGAAAATATTTCGAATGTCAAACGAATGTTCCGGCTTCACGCTTGGGAATCGGGGACCGGATCACACCTCGGTCTCGACCAGCCTCACATCCTGGTCGGCACAGATTTTGCGAACGTTTTCAACGATGCAGCGGTCGGTGATGAATGTCTGCACCTGCGAGATATGGCCGATACGCACCGGCGCGGTGCGTTCGAATTTCGTCGAATCCGAAACGAGGATGACATGGCGCGCATTGGCGATGATCGCCTGCGCAACTTTCACTTCGCGATAATCGAAATCGAGCAGGGCCCCGTCAGGGTCGATCGCCGAGGCGCCGATCACCGCGAAATCCACCTTGAACTGCTTGATGAAGTCGACGGCGGCCTCTCCGACGATGCCGCCGTCGGAGCCGCGGACGACCCCGCCGGCGATCACCACCTCGATCGAGGGGAAGACCCGCAACCTGTTGGCTACGTTGATGTTGTTGGTGATGATCATCAGTTCCCGGTGGTCGAGGAGCGCCTCTCCCACCGCTTCCGTCGTGGTGCCGATATTGATGAAGAGCGAAGAATTGTCCGGGATGAGCGCGGCCGCGGCCCGGCCGATCGCCTGCTTTTCCGCCGCGGCGATCTGGCGGCGGGATTCGTATCTGACGTTTTCCTTGCCGCTCGGAAAAATGGCGCCGCCGTGAATGCGGTTCAAAACCCTGGCGTCGCAGAGATCGTTCAGGTCCTTGCGGATCGTCTGCGGCGTAACGGAAAAGCGCTGGGCGAGATCCTCGACCAGCACGCGGCCTTCCGTTTTCGCCAGTTCCAAAATCTCCGCCTGTCGTCCGGTCAGATACATCCGCCCCTCGCGTTTCGTTTTCTTTCATAATATGCAAAAACGAAAGCGGCGCAATTTCAGATTAGGAATATCCAGCGCGTTCGATTTTCGTTGCGGCTCGCGCCCGATCTGCGCTGTAATCGGTGGGGGCACGCCAGTCTGACGTTATCGGGAGGAAGAAAGCGCATGTATCATCCGGCCTTGTTCCAGGGCATGAACGTGGTGGTTACCGGCGGCGGAAGGGGCATCGGCCTCGAGGTCGTGCGGCTGTTCCTCGATTGCGGTGCGCGCGTGGTTGTGCATATGGGGCGGACGATCGCCGCCGACCGCCCCGAATTTCTCGACCTTGCAGCGGCCGAGGGCAGGGCGTTCCTCGCGGCGGCGGATTTCGTTGCCGACGGAGGCGTCGAGAGCCTCGCCGATGTGGTGAGGAGCGGCTTCGACAGCGTCGATGTCCTCGTCAACAATGCCGGCACGATGGTTGGCCGCTTTCCGGCGTCCGATCTCACCGATGAGCAATACCGCACGGTCGTGCAGCTCAACCAGACCTCGGTCGTCGAGATGACCCGGACGATGCTGCCGCTCCTGCGCAAGGGCAGACATCCTGCGATCGTCAACACGGTTTCGATCTCGGCGCGCATGGGCGGCAGTCCCGGCTCCTCGATCTACTCTGCCACCAAAGCTTTCGTCGCAACCTATTCGAAGGCGCTGGCGCGTGAACTTGCGCCGGACGGCATCCGTGTCAACTGCGTCTCGCCCGGCACGATCACGACGGATTTCCACGAGCGCTATTCGACGCCGGAGAAGCTGGAGGCGACGCGCAAGACCATCCCGCTCGGCCGGCTCGGGACGGCGGAGGATTGCGCGCCGGCCTATCTCTTCCTCGCCGCACACGCGCTTTCGGGCTATATCACCGGACAGGTCCTGGAGGTGAATGGCGGGCAGCTCATCGCTTAAGCGCGCGTCCGCCCCTCATCCGCCTGCCGGCACCTTCTCCCCGCTTGGCGGGGAGAAGGCCAGTCCTCGGGTCAAACTCGAGGAGAGGCGCAAAAACGTGTGCACTGAGTGATCCGGATATGATCGACAAGCTGGAATTTTTTCTCGCACTGGCCCGCGAACGGCATTTCGGCCGGGCGGCGGAGGAGTGCGGGGTAACGCAGCCGACGCTTTCGGCAGCGATCCGGCAGCTCGAAGAGCAGCTCGGCGTTATTCTGGTCAATCGCGGATCACGCTTCCAGGGACTGACGCCCGAAGGGCAGCGGGTGCTGGAATGGGCACGGCGGATCGTCAGTGACAGCCGTACGATGCGCGAGGAGATGCGTGCAGCGCGAAAAGGTCTTTCGGGGCATATGCGCCTCGCCGCGGTGCCGACGACGCTCTCCATGGTGCCGCTCATCACCGCGCCCTTCCAGGAGAAGCATCCGGACGTCACCTTCTCGGTGCTTTCGACCACCTCGCTGCAGATCCTCGCGCTTCTCGAAAACCTGGAGATCGATGCCGGTCTGACCTATCTGGAGAACGAGCCGCTCGGCCGGGTGACGAGCGTGCCCTTGCAGATCGAGCAATATCATCTGGTTACGGCCGCCGGTACGGCGCTATCGGATCGCGAAAGCGTGACCTGGAAGGAAGTGAGCGACATTCGGCTTTGTCTATTGACGGCCGACATGCAGAACCGGCGCATCATCAATCAGCACTTTGCCGAGGCGGGCGCGGTCCCGAAGCCGACCCTCGAATCGAATTCGATGATCGTGCTCTTTTCCCACGTCCGGACCGGCCGGTGGGCGAGCATCATGCCGTATAACGTCGCGAAATCATTCGGTTTTCACGAAGACATACGGATGATTCCGATCGTCGATCCGGACGTCCGCCATACGGTCGGCCTGGTCGCCACCTATCGTGAGCCGTTCACGCCGCTCGTCTCCGCGCTGTTGCACGAGGCGCGTATCCTCGGTGAGCGCAACCAGGTTCAATAGAAATTTTCTATCGATCGACGGAACAGCCATATTGACCCATGGAAGCATAAGCGCGAAGCTTGTTTCATGGGCAAAGAGCGTGAAATCTCCGATCTTTGCCAACTGGTTGAGACAGCGGCACGACGACGGTCGGGAGATCCTGGCGGCGCGGCCGCGAGCCGGGAGGGCTCCTTCAGTGAATATCCATCTGCCGCGCGCAGACGTGACCGAACGGACGCTGGCGATCGTCGGCGAGCTCAAGGGGCTCGAAGGCCCGCTTATTCCCATCCTGCACGAAATCCAGGACGAGTTCGGCTATGTGCCGGAGGAGAGCCTGCCGGTGATCGCGCGGGAACTCAATCTGTCGCGCGCCGAAGTCTATGGCGTGGTTACCTTCTATCACGATTTTCGCGAGCACCCGGCCGGGCGCCATGTGCTGAAGCTCTGTCGCGCCGAGGCCTGCCAGTCGATGGGCGGCGACCGGCTTGCGGAGCGCGCCAAGGCGCTTCTCGGGATCGATTTCCATGAGACGACGCCGGACGGCGCCGTGACGCTTGAGCCGGTCTACTGTCTCGGACTCTGTTCCTGCTCGCCGTCGGCGATGCTCGACGGCGAGGTTCATGCGCGCCTCGACGAAGCAGAGCTCGAGGCGCTGGTTGCGGAGGCGCGCCGATGACCGTCAGGATCTACATTCCCCGGGATGCGGCGGCCATTGCGCTAGGCGCCGAAAAGGTGGTGGAGGCGATGGCCGGCGAGATCGCCGCACGCGGGCTCGACGCCACGATCGTGCGCAACGGCTCGCGCGGCATGCACTGGCTGGAGCCGCTGGTCGAAGTCGAAACGGCCGCAGGGCGCGTCGCCTACGGTCCGGTGAAGGCGCGCGACGTCGCCTCGCTTCTCGATGCCGGGCTGATTTCGGGTGGCGCGCATCCTCTCTGCCTCGGCAAGACCGAGGAAATTCAGTTTCTCAAGCGACAGACCCGGCTTACCTTTGCCCGTTGCGGCGTCATCGATCCTCTCTCGCTCGAAGACTATCGCGCCCATCGGGGCTTGCTTGGTCTCAAGCGGGCCATCGCAATGCAACCGGCGGCGATCGTTGCCGAGGTCACGGAAAGCGGCCTTCGCGGCCGCGGCGGCGCCGGCTTCCCGACCGGCATCAAATGGAAGACCGTCCTGGAAGCACGAGGGCCGCGCAAATACATCGTCTGCAATGCCGACGAGGGCGACAGCGGGACCTTTGCGGACCGGATGATCATGGAAGGCGATCCCTTCGTGCTGATCGAGGGTATGGCGATCGCCGGTATCGCGACCGGTGCGACCAAGGGCTACATCTATACCCGTTCGGAATATCCGCATGCGATCGCGGTGATGAGCGCGGCGATCGAGATTGCCCGTGCCGCCGGTGTTCTCGGGGCGTCGGTGCTCGGGTCGGCGCACGCTTTCGACATGGAAGTGCGCACCGGCGCCGGCGCCTATGTCTGCGGCGAGGAGACCTCGCTCCTGAACAGCCTCGAAGGCAAGCGCGGGCTCGTGCGCGCCAAGCCGCCGCTGCCGGCACACAAGGGCCTTTTCGACCGCCCGACCGTCATCAACAACGTCATCTCGCTCGCTTCCGTGCCGGTGATCCTCGACAGGGGCGCCGGTTACTATCGCGATTTCGGCATGGGCCGGTCGCGCGGAACGATCCCGCTGCAGATCGCCGGCAACGTCAAGCATGGCGGCCTCTTCGAGACCGCATTCGGCCTGACGCTCGGCGAGATCGTCGACGAGATCGGCGGCGGCACGGCGAGCGCCCGGCCGGTCAAGGCGGTTCAGGTTGGCGGCCCGCTCGGCGCCTATTTCCCGCGGGCGCTGTTCGATACGCCTTTCGACTACGAGGCATTTGCCGCCAGAGACGGGCTCATCGGTCATGCCGGCATCGTCGTCTTCGACGACACGGCCGACATGTTGAAACAGGCGCGTTTCGCCATGGAGTTCTGTGCGGTCGAAAGCTGCGGCAAGTGCACCCCATGCCGTATCGGTTCGACGCGCGGCGTCGAGGTGGCCGACAGGATCGCCGCCGGCATCGAGCCGGAGAAGAACCGCGAACTGCTCGCCGATCTCTGCAACACGATGAAGTTCGGCTCCCTCTGCGCCCTTGGCGGCTTCACGCCCTATCCGGTGATGAGCGCCATGACGCATTTTCCGGAGGATTTTTCACCGGTGCCGATCGTGGAGGCTGCGGAATGATGGCTGCGATGGCACTTGAATTTTTGCCCCTCACCCTAACCCTCTCCCCGCAGGCGGGGAGAGGGGACCGGAAGGGCACGGCATATCCCTTCTCCCCGCGAGCGGGGAGAAGGTGGCGGCAGCCGGATGAGGGGCGGAAG
This sequence comes from Sinorhizobium sp. 22678, assembly GCF_052044265.1. NCBI lineage: Bacteria > Pseudomonadati > Pseudomonadota > Alphaproteobacteria > Hyphomicrobiales > Rhizobiaceae > Sinorhizobium > Sinorhizobium sp. 22678. Next base: position 128,206 of record NZ_JBQEMS010000014.1, read on the forward strand.
CCGGTATCGGCGGCGGCGCGTACCCCCCTCTGGCCTGCCGGCCATCTCCCCCCCAAGGGGGGAGAATGGATGCGGCGCGCTCGGCGTCTTGACCGGAGCGCCCCACGTGCAGAAGCGTTTGTTTTGGAGCAAGTGGCCGGCCACGATTCGATCTCCCCGCTTGTGGGGGAGATGCCCGGCAGGGCAGAGGGGGGTGAAGCCGCTCCCTTGAACGCAATTTCTCAGGAGGCCCGCTAATGTCTCTCATTCACGAAATCGACTACGGCACCCCTGCCTCCAAGTCCGAGAAGACGGTGACGCTGACGATAGACGGGCGCGAGATCACGGTTCCGGAAGGCACGTCGATCATGCGTGCGGCAATGGAAGCGGGCATCGAGGTGCCGAAGCTTTGCGCTTCCGACATGATGGATGCCTTCGGCTCCTGCCGGCTCTGTCTCGTAGAAATCGAGGGACGCGCCGGCATGCCGGCCTCCTGCACGACGCCGGTGGCGGCAGGCATCAGCGTTTCGACGCAGACGCAGCGGCTGAAGGATGTCCGCCGCGGCGTCATGGAGCTCTATATTTCCGACCATCCGCTCGACTGCCTCACCTGCGCAGCCAATGGCGATTGCGAGCTGCAGGACATGGCCGGTGCCGTGGGCCTGCGCGACGTGCGCTACGGCTATGACGGCGAGAACCATGTGACGGCGCGCAACAATGGCGAGATCAACGCAAAATGGGCGCCGAAGGACGAATCGAATCCGTATTTCACCTATGATCCGGCGAAGTGCATCGTCTGTTCGCGCTGCGTGCGGGCCTGCGAGGAAGTGCAGGGCACCTTCGCGCTGACGATCAGCGGCCGCGGCTTCGATTCGCGCGTCTCCGCCGGCATGAACGAGGATTTCGTTTCCTCCGAATGCGTCTCCTGCGGCGCCTGCGTGCAGGCTTGCCCCACGGCGACGCTGACGGAAAAATCGGTGATCGAGATCGGCCAGCCGGAGCACTCGGTCGTCACCACCTGCGCCTATTGCGGCGTGGGCTGCTCGTTCAAGGCGGAGATGCGCGGCGAGGAGCTGGTGCGCATGGTGCCCTGGAAGGACGGCCAGGCGAACCGCGGCCATTCCTGCGTCAAGGGCCGCTTCGCCTATGGTTATTCCAACCACAGGGACCGCATCCTCAATCCGATGGTCCGCGAGAAGGTTACCGATCCCTGGCGCGAGGTCACCTGGGAAGAGGCTTTCGCGCATATCGCCTCCGAGTTCCGCCGCATCCAGTATCAGTATGGCCGCGATTCGGTCGGCGGCATCACGTCTTCGCGCTGCACCAATGAGGAAACCTTTCTGGTGCAGAAGCTGGTGCGCGCCGGCTTCGGCAACAACAATGTCGACACCTGCGCCCGCGTCTGCCATTCGCCGACCGGTTACGGCCTCAACCAGACCTTCGGCACCTCCGCCGGTACGCAGGATTTCGACAGTGTCGAGCACACGGATGTTGCGGTCATCATCGGTGCCAACCCGACCGACGGCCACCCGGTCTTCGCCTCGCGGCTGAAGAAGCGGCTGCGCCAGGGCGCCAAGCTGATCGTCATCGATCCGCGCCGGATCGACCTCGTCCGCTCCGCCCATGTCGAAGCGTCGTACCACCTGCCGCTGAAGCCCGGCACCAACGTTGCCATCCTGACGGCGATTGCGCATGTCATCGTCACGGAAGGCCTTGCCAACGAAGCCTTCATTCGCGAACGCTGCGACTGGTCGGAATTCGAGGATTGGGCGGCCTTCGTGGCAGAGCCCCATCACAGCCCGGAAGCAACCGAAGCCTATACCGGCGTTTCACCGGAACTTGTGCGCAGGGCTGCGCGGCTTTACGCCACCGGCGGCAACGGCGCGATCTATTACGGCCTTGGCGTCACGGAGCACAGCCAGGGCTCGACGACGGTGATGGCGATCGCCAACCTCGCCATGCTCACCGGCAACATCGGCCGGCCGGGCGTCGGCGTCAATCCGCTGCGCGGCCAGAACAACGTCCAGGGCTCCTGCGACATGGGCTCCTTCCCGCACGAGCTTCCCGGCTACCGACATATTTCGGACGATGCGACGCGCGAGATCTTCGAGAAGCTCTGGGGCGTGACGCTCAATCATGAGCCGGGCCTGCGCATCCCCAATATGCTCGACGCCGCCGTCGAGGGCACCTTCAAGGGCCTCTACGTGCAGGGCGAGGACATCCTGCAGTCGGATCCGGACACCAAGCACGTCGCCGCCGGCCTTGCGGCGATGGAATGCGTCGTGGTGCACGATCTCTTCCTCAACGAGACGGCCAACTACGCCCATGTCTTCCTGCCCGGATCGACCTTCCTCGAAAAGGACGGAACCTTCACCAATGCCGAGCGCCGCATCAACCGCGTCCGGCGCGTCATGCGGCCGAAGAACGGCTATGCCGATTGGGAGGTGACGCAGAAGATGGCGCAAGCCATGGGGCTTGCCTGGAACTATCGCCATCCGTCCGAGATCATGGACGAGATCGCGGCGACGACGCCGAGCTTTGCCATGGTCTCCTACGACTATCTGGACAAGATGGGCTCGGTGCAGTGGCCGTGCAATGAGAAGGCGCCGCTCGGCTCGCCCATCATGCATGTCGACGGTTTCGTGCGCGGCAAGGGCAAGTTCATCCGCACCGAATACGTGGCGACCGACGAAAGGACCGGTCCGCGCTTCCCGCTGCTTCTGACGACCGGCCGTATTCTCAGTCAGTACAATGTCGGCGCCCAGACGCGTCGCACGGAGAACGTCGTCTGGCATGCGGAAGACCGGCTGGAAATTCACCCGCACGACGCCGAGCAGCGCGGCATCCGCGACGGCGACTGGGTCAGGCTCGCCAGCCGCTCGGGCGATACGACGCTCCGCGCGTTGATCACCGATCGCGTCGCGCCGGGTGTCGTCTATACGACCTTCCATCACCCCTCGACTCAGGCGAACGTCATCACCACCGACTTTACCGATTGGGCGACCAACTGCCCGGAATACAAGGTGACCGCGGTGCAGGTCTCGCCGTCGAACGGTCCTTCCGACTGGCAGCGCGACTATGACGAGCAGGCTCGCCGGTCGCGTCGCATTTCCGGCAAGCTGGAGGCGGCGGAATAGGAGCGAGAATGGCGGGCAAGCGAGTTTCGTCCTCTCCATCCGGAACGACGGCGACGGTGCCGGAGGCTGCACGGCGCGGCGGCATCCTCGTCGCGCAGTCGCGCGTCGTGCCCGAGGAAACGCCGGTCGCCTTCACCTATGGCGGTTCGACGCATGCGGTGATGATGGCGACACCTGCCGATCTCGAGGATTTCGCCACCGGCTTCAGCCTGACCGAAGGGATCATCACCCGTCCAGAACAGATCGACGACATAGACATCGTCGTCGAGGACAAGGGCATCGATCTGCAGATCAGGCTCGAGGACGAACAGAACGACATTCTGCGCCTCAGACGTCGCCACATGGCCGGGCCGGTCGGCTGCGGTCTCTGCGGTATAGAGTCGATCGAGGAGGCCGTTCGCCCGACGCCCGATGTCTCCGCCTCGCTGCTTCGCCTTTCCGATCAGGACGTGGTGGACGCAGTTGCGCTTCTCAATGGACAACAGCCGCTGCATTTCGAGACACGGGCGGTGCACGGTGCCGCTTTTTACGTGCCCGGACGCGGACTGATCGCGGTCCGCGAGGATGTCGGGCGTCACAACGCGCTGGACAAGCTGACCGGAGCGGCCGCGCGCGCCGGGTTCAGGGGCGCTCAGGGCGCGGTTGTCGTCACGTCCCGCGTATCGGTCGAGATGGTGCAGAAAACCGCGATCGTCGGGAGCCCTGTGATCATTGCCATTTCTGCGCCGACGGCGCTCGCCATCCGCACGGCGGAAGGGGCGGGCATGACCCTCATCGCACTTGTCCGCGGCGACGAGTTTGAAATCTTCACCCATGCGGAGCGCATCATCCGGAATGACGAGGAGCCTGCGTCCTTGTCCGCCCGCGTGCCGCTATTCTGAATTCGGAGCAATCGTCCATGTCTGAAAACCACCCCAACGCCAAGCTCGTCTATATGGCGAACCAGATTGCCACCTTCTTCCTGACCCAGCCGGCGGAGGGGGCGGCCGAGGGCGTGGCCACGCATATCAACAAATATTGGGAGCCGCGCATGCGCCGCAAGCTCTTCGAGCATATCGCGCATGGCGGTGAAGGGTTGAACCCGCTGGTGCTCGAGGCGGCTGAGAAGATCCGCCGTCCGGAGGCGGTTTAAGGCCTGTTGGTCTGGCTGCATTCCTGTGACAAGCACAGGAATGAGGAAATCAAACAAGCGGCGGCGGGTGGCCCGAATCTCGACACGCCCTTAGAGCGCTTCCAGGAAGTTTGTCCTTCGATCCTCGTTCCTGTGCCTTCACAGGAATCGAGCCAGCCCAAGTCCTTGGGCTGGAAAAGACCCTTTCCGCCCCGCAGGCGCGTCGCTGCCCTCATCCCGGTGACAGGTAGAGGAGGGAGAGGCTTACGCTCTTCCTGACGGGAGCCGTTGCGTTCGAAGAAGAGCGCGGGCGGGAGTGCGGTCAGAAATTCTCCCAGTTGTCCGAGGCGGGAGCGAGCGCGAGATTGGACCTCGTGCCGCTACGCAGCGCCTTTGCAGTTGCGTGCAGACGCGTGGGCGAATGGGGCGCTTCCATCCTGTTGTCGCTTGCGGGCGAAGCGTTCCGTCCGATGCGGAACTGACGCAGCAGGGCGTGCAACGCGTCCGCCTCCTGCGACATCCGATGGCTCGCGGCCGTGCTTTCCTCCACCATGGCGGCGTTCTGCTGCGTCGTCTGATCCATCGCATTGACTGCCTGGTTGATTTCCTTGAGACCGGTCGACTGTTCGCGGGCGGCTTCCACGATCGCCGAGACGTTGTGATTTATCTCCTGCACCTGCGCCAGGATGGTTTCCAGGGCGGTGCCGGTCTGGCCGACCAGCGATACGCCGTTCCTCACATGCTCGCCTGAAGCGGTGATCAGGGATTTGATGTCCTTTGCCGCGCTGGCCGATCGCTGCGCCAGTTCGCGGACCTCCTGGGCCACGACGGCGAAGCCCTTGCCGGCTTCTCCGGCACGCGCCGCCTCGACACCGGCATTGAGGGCCAGCAGGTTCGTCTGGAAGGCGATGTCGTCGATGACGCCGATGATGTTGCTGATTTCGCGCGAGGATTGCTCGATCTGGCCCATGGCGCCGATTGCGCTTTTGACGACAAGTCCGGAGCGTTCGGCGCCATCCTTCGTCTTTGCGACCAGATTGCCCGCTTCCTCGGCACGGCGGCTGGAATCCGCGACGGTCGTGGTGATCTCGTCCAGCGCTGCGGCCGTTTCTTCGACGGAGGCCGCCTGCTGTTCTGTGCGTTTCGACAGATCGTCGGCTGCAGACCGGATCTCGCGTGCGCCGCCGGCGATCGCGCTGGCATTTTCGCCGACCGTCTGCATGGCCCGACAGAGGCGGACAAGCGCTTCGTTGAAGTCCTTGCGCACCGTTTCCATGCTGGGAACGAAGGGCGTGTCGAGCGATTGTGCCAGATCGCCGTCGGCAAGCGCTCGCAAGCCGGCTCCGAGCGCATTGATCGCGGCCATGCGTTCGGTAACGTCTGTCGCGAATTTGACCACCTTGTAAACCCGGCCGTTCGGATCGCGAATGGGGTTGTAGGCGGCCTGGATCCAGACCTCCTTGCCGGCCTTGCCATAGCGCACGAATTCGTTGGAGATGAATTCGCCCTGGGCCAGGCGCTTCCAGAAATCGGCATATTCGGCCGTGCCGGTATAACCGGGCTCGCAGAACATGCTGTGGTGCCGGCCCTGGATTTCGGAGAGCTGATAGCCGAGCGTGTTGCAGAAGTTCTCGTTGGCTGTGAGCACCTCGCCGGCAGGCGTGAACTCGATCATCGCCTGCGAGCGGGAAATGGCGTCCAGCTTGCCGGCATCTTCCGTGGCCTTCATCTTGACGGCGGTGATGTCGGTTGCGAACTTGACCACCTTGTAGGGCTTGCCGTTTCGGCAGATCGGGTTGTAACTCGCCTGGATCCAGATCTCCCGTCCGCCCTTGGCGAGGCGCCGGTAGCTGTTGCTGTCGAATTCGCCGCGGCCGAGACGTGCCCAGAACTCACGATACTCCTCAGTCGCCACGTATTCCGGCGCGCAGAAGATGCGATGGTGCTGTCCGACGATTTCCTGCAGACTATAGCCGAGAGCCTTGCAGAAGTTCTCGTTGGCGTCGAGGACGTTGCCGGCGAGGTCGAACTGAATGATGGCCTGCGATTTGGACAAGGCTTCGATGATCTGCCGTGCGTCACGGCTTCTGGTAAATGAAAACATGATCCCCTCTGAAATTTTCGCGAAGAAACGGCCGCGGAGCGGACGTTTGTGATCTGCTTCGCCGTCCTTCAGGAAAGGGCGGCTGGCGGTTGCTGGGGAGATTTCGAAATCACGAAGGGCTTCATGCCGCTGTGCGATCTAAATTAGTAAAGCGGGCTTAAAATCGCGTTAAAATAGAATTTTTGCTTACATACTCGTAAAAAGATGTGGTCTTTTGCCGCGCAGAGCGACTCAACTGTTTCAAGGAAATAGTGAGTCGCTCCCGATATGCAGATGCGCAGGCTCAGGCCGCCAGTTCTTCGGTTTCCCGCTCCTTGAACATGCGGGCGAGATTGAGGAAGCAGATCATGCCCGATTCATTGGCGATGATGCCTTCCGCAAAGCTCTTGTCGAAGGATGCGGTGACTTCAGGCACAGGCTGTACCTGACTGCCCTGCACGGTCAGAATGTCGGAAACGCGGTCGACGACGAGACCGATGACCATGTTGTGGACCTCGGCGACGACGATCGCGCTGCGTTCGTTGGTGACGGTCGATTTCATGCCGAGCTTATGGGCGAGATCGATGATCGGGATCACCGTCCCGCGCAGGTTCATCACGCCGATCACTTCCGGCGGGGCATGCGGGATGGGCGTCGACGGGGCCCAGCCGCGTATCTCGCGGATCGTTGTGGTCTTGACGCAAAATTCCTGATCGTGGAGACGAAACGCTATGATTTCGAGCGTCTCGCCGTCGAATCCGGCTGCTCTCTGCGTGCTTGTCATCGAAGGTCCTTCCAGCTTTCCGGTCGTGGTGGTCCGCCGATGACATCCGGCGAGGCGCAAGCCGCTTCATGCGCGGAAAATCCGCCTTGCGCTCTGTATGCCTATATTAGGCGCGGATTCGTTAAGCCTTTGCTGAACGTTCCCCCCTCGCAGGAGAGCAGGCGGGCGTGGCTTCAGGCCGCGCGCGTCGGGCGGTCGAGGATACGGCGTCCGAAGAGGCTTGCCGTCAGTTCGACCAGAATGCGTGCGCTCTTGCCCCGGTCGTCGAGGAACGGGTTGAGCTCGACCACATCGAGGGAAGAGACGAGGCCGCTGTCGCACAGCACTTCCATGATGAGGTGAGCCTCGCGGAATGTCGCGCCGCCCGGGACCGTCGTCCCCACGCCGGGGGCCAGTTCCGGATCCATGAAATCGACGTCGAGGCTCACATGCAGCAGGCCGTTAGCGGCGCGAACCTCATCGACAATCTGGCGGATGATATGGGCCATGCCCATCTCGTCGATGGCACGCATATCGAAGACATTGACGCCGTGCTCGGCAATTTCCTCGCGCTCACGCGCGTCGACCGAGCGGATTCCGACCTGATAGACCTTCTTCGGGTCGACCAGCGGCCGGTCCTTCGGGAGGATCGGAGCGAACTCCGCTTCGCCGCAGAAGAAGGCGACGGGCATGCCGTGCATGTTGCCGGAGGGCGAGGTCGCCGGCGAGTTGAAGTCGGCATGCGCGTCCAGCCATAGGACGAAGAGAGGCCGGCCGACGTCCTGGGCGTGACGCGCCATGCCGGAGACGCTTCCCATCGAGAGCGCGTGGTCGCCGCCGAGAATGATGGGGAAATGTCCCTTGTGCGCGGTTTCATGCACGGCTTCGTCGAGCGCGCGCGCGAAAGCTGCGACGGATTGCAGATTGTTGGCGCCGGGATGGTTGGCGAGATCGCATGCCGGCAGCGGCCTCAGATCCCCCTCGTCATTGACCGTATGGCCGAGTTCGGCGAGAACCGTGTCTATTCCGGCGATTCTGAGCGCCGTCGGCCCCATGGCTGCGCCGCGGCGGCCCGAGCCTTCCTCGATGGGTGCGCCGATCAATGTGATGGTTTTCATGTCCGCCTCGTCCCTGGGCCCGGTTGCCGGGAAGCTCGGTTCCCGTGAAGTCCGGCGGATTATCGTCAAAAAGCGTGGCGGCAAAAAGATGGAAAACTGTCGATTGGGAAGATAAGATGCGCAAAGTGTAAAGTCCCCTTGGACGAAGTGATAAGATGGATGATCTCGATCAGGCGCTCATCGGCGCTCTCCGGCAAAATTCCCGCATGCCCGTCTCCGCGCTTTCGGCGATGACCGGCGTCTCGCGTGCCACGGTTGCTGCGCGCATCGACCGGCTCGTCGCGAATGGGACCATTGCCGCTTTTACCATCCGCACGGGCGCGGAAATCCCCGCCTCCGGCGTCAGGGCCGTGGTGATGATCGAGGTTCACGGAAAGATGGCGGACCGCGTCGCCGAACAATTGCGCGGGCTGCCGCAGGTGCGGGCGCTGCACAGCACCAATGGAAGGTGGGATTTCATTGCCGAACTCGAGGACCGGGATCTCGCGAGCTTCGATGAGACCTTGCGGCGCATCCGTTTGATCGACGGCATCAACGTGACCGAAACGAACATTCTGCTGAAGACCAGCAAGTTGACCGGGTCCTCGTGAGGCGATCGCCGCGGCGCGAATTGGCGACGCACGGCTGCTTTTGTTCTTGATTTGTTCTTATCTTCGGATAAGATGTTCCTCTCAGCAAACAAGAGAGGCATGAGCACGGGCGCGGTCTCCGCGGCATGCGGTCTCATTTTGAACGATGGCGTATTTGATCGCGGGTTCCACCCGCTCGACATCATTGCGATCCAGGGAGATTGCCATGGCTAGTTATTCCGGCGGCCCGTCGGTACGGCAGATCTGCATAAAGCTCTTCGTCCGGCATGGTGACGAGGAGCGGGCGATTGCGTTCTACCGCGATGTCTTCGGTGCCGAGCTGCTGCAGCGGCACGAGTGGAGCGGCATTCTGACGAGTGCCGACCTCTGCATCGGCGACTCGGTCTTCCGGGTGGCCGGCGCCAATCCACGCCGGGACGCCGAACCGAGGCTCGGCGGACCGCGATCGCCGCACGCGCTCGGAACAACGGCGGCGATCCTGGAACTGCACGTCGACGACGTGGACCGCGTGCTCGAAAGGGCGATGGGCTCCGGCGCCAGTCTGCGCAATGTCGCCGAAACGCTGCCGACCGGCGACCGGGTCGGCGCCCTCATCGATCCGTTCGGTCATATCTGGGCGCTGTTCACGGCAACGGACGAGAGCGAGGTACTGGATGCGTTCGGGGTCGATCGCAACGCGGCGTGAAGGGGCGCTCCTTCACGCCTTCACGCCTGACCCGAGCTCCCCTGTTCGCTTCAGAAAAATTCGTCCAGCAGCCGGTAAAGGGCGAATCGGATCATTTCACTGAAACAGCGAGATGATCCAGCCCTTGAGATTACGCACTTCCGGACGGAAAACCGTTACACACTTTTCCTGAAAGTGCTCTGACCCTTTGACCCAACGCACTTTCGGACGGAGAACCGTTATACACTTTTCCTGGAAGTGCTCTGGAAGCGGGTGAATCCCGCAAGTGGTTTCATGATGTGTCCGCGGCCGTCGCCGAAGAATTGGGATAGGCCGGCTGCGACCTCGTTGCTCGGATTGCCGTAAACCTCGAACTTCTCGACGCTGCAATGCTCCGATACCGCTCGGATGTGAGGGTCCGATATTTCCCAATGGCGCAGAACGTCTTCGCTATTCCGGTAGAGCTGAAAGCTGACCGCACGCATTTCCTGCTCGTCGATGAATGTCTGGACCATGAGTTGAGGTCCGTTTCGCTCGACGAACTCGATCGCTTGCTTCACCGCTTCGCGAAAGGGTTCCAGGCTGCCTTCCGTGATCTTCATCACGTTCCGGAAGAGTATCTGCTCAGTCATGTCGTACCTCCGTGTCCGTTACACGGAGTGATTTCTGCAACCTCAACCGTGCTTGAGGTCAAGACTCCGGTTCGAAAAATAATGGGACGGCCGAAACGATGAACCCGTCCGCCGGATCGGCCGGCGGGCGGCATCGTCAGGCCTCAATATTCCCTTTCGAAGAAGATGCCTCCGGCGGCCGAGCCGTCGCCGGCCGCTTCTCCCTTCAGCTTCACGCCGCGGCCGATGTCGAGGTTGATGACCGCCTTGCTGGAAGCGGAGTCCGAGCCCTGCTGCAATTCGAGATAGGTGCGGTCGTTGAGATATTTGCCGGCGCGGACCTGGGCGCCGCCGCTCTCGTCGGTCGTGATGTCGAGATCGTCGACGCCGAGCTTGTTGCGCAGGCCGTCGAGCAGCGACGTCGATCCGCCGCCGGCAAGCTGGCCCACGGCCGAGGCGAGCTGCGCGATCTGGAAGGCGGAGAGATTGTTCAGCGACCGGTTGAAGATGAGCTGCGCCAGGATCTCGTCCTGCGGCAGGGCGGGCGACGAGGAGAAGGTCACCGTCGGGTTGTTGGCCGGGCCTGCAACGTTGACCGTGATCGTCGTCGATCCGGCGCTCGAGGTCGCGTCGAGATCGAGCGTCGGGATGAGGTCGCCGCCGAAGCCGATGTGACCGTCGGTGAAGGTCAGGCGCTTGCCGAGAATCTCCAGGCGCCCGCGACGCATGTCGAATCCACCGGAAACGATCGGCTGGACGGCGGTGCCGCGGATGGTCAGATCGCCGCCGAGTTCGGCATCGATGCCGCGACCGCGTACGAAGAACTGGCCCGGCGAACTGACGGCGAGATCGAAGGCGATCGCGCCGCTTGCCTCGGTGCCGGCGGACGTATCGCGGCGCAGATCTTTCGTCATCCGCTGTACGCGTGCCGGGGCGTTCCGGTGCTTGATGTCGATCTGCGAGAGCGAGGCCGGCAGCTTCTCCGGTATGGTGATCGCGGCCCTGCGGATCGTCAGCCTTCCGCCAAGTACGGGTGTCGAAACGAGCGGCCCGTTGAGCGTCAGGTCGCCTGCAAGGTTGGCGGTGAACAGCGTGCCGTCGACATAGGTCGCATCGTTGAGCCGGATTCTGAGATCCGCCGGGAAACCTGAACCGGGAACGATGCCCACGGTGCCGCTCGCCTCGATCGATCCGCCGCTGGCCAGATTGGCCGAGAGCCGAGAGATCGTCGCCTGCCTGCCGTCCAGTGCGACATTGGCGGTGAGGTCGTTGAGGGCGAGATTGCGGCGAACGTCCACGAGCCGGGCGCCGGCGGTCGAGACCGTGCCGGCAATCTGCGGCGCCTTGGCCGGGCCGGAGAGCGAAAGGTCGACCTTGGCCGATCCGGTCAGGGTGAAACCCTGTTGCGCCATGATATTGGCGAGCAGCGCGAAAGGTACGTCGCCGGCGAATTTCATCGAGATCGGCATGTTGCCGCCAAGCTCGACATTGCCGCCGCCCCGGAAGGAAAGGTCTCCGGGCCCGGAGACCGTGGCATCGACGGTGACCCGGTTGTCGGCGAAGCGCCCCTTTGCAGCAATCGCCAGCGACGATACGCCGGCGCCGCGCGCCGCTGCGACCGAGGCGTTGCTCCATCTGAGGCCGTAGACGACGACCGGAGCCGCCGCAGTTCCGTCCACGTCCACCGTCCCGGCGATCGTGCCTTCCGCCCCGAGCGTCGGGGCGAAGGTGTTGATCAGTGCGGCAGGCAGCGCGTTGAGTCTTGCTGAAATATCAAGCTTCGGTCCGGCAGAGCCGGCGACCGTGATCGTTCCCCTCGAAGCCTCGATGGTCAGGGCATCGAGGAGCACCGTGCCGTTCTCGATCGCGACGACGGTCGGGCGTGCAAGCTTCAGCGGTATCCGCTTGGGCGTTGCCGCGAAAGAGGCGAGGCGGACTTCGGTGCGGCCGCCGCTTGCGACCATGTCGCCTTTGGCCGAAAGAGGACCGCCGTCATATCTGCCGTCGACGGTAAAGCCGGTCCTGCCGCCCTGCTGATCGAAGGTGAGATTGAGGCCGGTGACACGGTTTTGACCCTGAGCGACGTTTTCCGCCTTGACGCTTCCCCGGATCGCGAGTGCCGCCACATCGGCGATGCTGATATCGGCGACCGGTTTTGTGATCATCAGATCGCCGCGCTTGATTCCGCTGCCGTTCGCTTTCAGCGTAAGGGAGGTCACACCGCCCGCCGTTTTGATCGCTGCCGAGCCGGATAGGTCTCCCGAGACCTTCTCGCCGGCCATGGCGGCAAGAAGGCCGAGATCGGGCAGATTGAAGTCGACCGTGCCCTCGGGCTTGAAGTCTGCCGTCAGATCGATCGCACCCGTCAATCTGTTGTCGCCGACCTTCGCCTCCAGGGTCGGGATCGAAGTGCGGCCGTCCTTCGAGACCACCTCGGCCTTCACGTCGATCGCCTGGCCGTCCAAAGCTCCCGTCGCCGTCAGCTTCGCCTGCGGACTGCCGGGTTTCGCCGTCGCATCGGCTGTGATCACGAAATCCGAAAGCGTGCGTCCCGCGAGGACCGCGCCGCTGGAGGTCACTTCCGCCTTGACGCCGAGCGCGTCGAGCGGTCCGGACAGGTCGGCGGTGAAAGCGGCCTTGCCTTCTGCCTCGGCGAGCAGCTTGCCGAGATCCGGTAATGCGCCCTCTATCTTGGCCGTCAACGCGCCCTCGGCAAGGGCGGCCGACCCGGTGGCGTTGACCGTCCCGGATTTGACTTCGAGTGCGCTCAGTTCGACGGCGCCGCCGGCCCCTGTTGCGACCTTGCCGGAGACGGTGATCGGCGCATCGAATTTTGCGCCGATGCCGGGCGGCAGCGCGGCGGGTTCGGCAACGAACTGGAAATTCGCCTCGGCCGCGTTTCCGGCGCGGTCGAGGCTAGCCGTCACATCGCCGCGAAAGCCGGCGCGTTCGATGGCCAAGGGGTCGAGGCGGATGCTGTCGTCAGAGACGGTCACGGTTCCCTTCGCCGACAGGTCTTCCGCCGTTATGCCGGCCGACCGCACGGAGGCGATCGAGGCGCCGCTCCAGGTGAGATCGTAGCGGACGACCGGTGCCGCGCCGTTCCCGGCAATGTCCACCTTGCCCGCAATCGTGCCCTCGGCCCCGAGCGTCGGCGCGACGGTGTGGATCAAGGTGGCTGGCAGCTCGCTGATATCCGCCGAAATATCAAGCGTCTCGCCTGCCGTACCGGTGACGGCGACCGTACCTGTCGATGCCTGGATCGTCAGCCCATCGATATGCACGACGCCGTTCTCGATGGCGATGACGGTCGGCCGGGCAAGCTGCAAGGGGATGCGCTTGGCTGTCGTCGAGGCCGATGCAAGGCTTATCTCGGTCCGGCCGTCACGGCTCGCGAGATCGCCGGTCGCTGCGAGTGGAGAGCCCTCATATTCGGCACCGACCGAGAAGCCGGTTCTTTCCGCCTGTTGCTCGAAGGCGATATCGATGTCCGTCAGGCGGTTTTCGCCTTGGACGACGCTTTCGGCCCTGACACTGCCCTTGATCGCCAGGCTGGCAAGATCGGCGACGTCGACGTCGACCACGGGCTTGGCAATGGTCAATGCGTCCCGCCTGATGCTTTCGCCGCGGGCCGTCAGCGCGAGCGACGTGACGCCGTCGGCGGTCCGGATTGTCGCGGAGCCGGCAAGGTCGCCCGATGCCTGCTGCCCGGCCATGGCGGCAAGGAGGCCGAGATCGGGCAGGTTGAAGTCGATCGTCCCGTTCGGCTTGAAGTCGGCTGTAAGCTCCATCGCACCGGTCAGCCGGTTTTCGCCGATCTTTGCCTCGAGGGCGGGGATCGAGGTGCGGCCATCCCGGGTGACGACGTCGGCGCGGACGTCGATCGCCTGGCCGTCGAGAGTACCGGTTGCCGTAAGCTTCGCTTCGGGGCTCCCCGGCGTCACGGTAGCGTCGGCATTGACGACGAGATCGTCCAGTGTGCGGCCAGCGAGCGTCGCTCCGCTTGAGGTTATCTCTGCTTCGATGCCGAGCTTGTTCAGAGGGCCTGAGGCGACCGCGTGGAAGGCGGCCGAGCCCTTCGCATCGGCGAGCAGCCGTCCGAGATCGGGCAGCGTCCCCTGGATGTCCGCAGTCAATGTGCTTCCGGCAAGCGCAACGGAGCCGGAGGCGTCGACCGCACCGGACTTTATGTCGAGTTCGCTCAACCGGACGCTGCCGTCCTGTTCCACGACCGCATTGCCCGCAAGAGCGATGGTCCTGTCGAACTTGTCGGCGAGCCCCGGCGGCAGGACCTCTCTGACGGCAAAGGCCTTGAATGCCGCCTCGAGCGTCGTTTCTACGCGATCGAAGCTGCCGGTGACGGTGCCGCCGATGCTCGCGCTTTCGATTTCCAGCGGGTCGAAACGGATGTCTTCCGGAGTAACGGAGATGGTGCCGTCGAGCTTCAGGGGCGCCTGCACCGCCCGATCGAGATCGGCATTTGCAAAGCGGCTCTCGGCGATTTCTACGGTCGTCTTCAGGGGACCGGACCGGGTCGCCAGATTGAAGGCGTCGCTCTGTGCCGACAGCCGGATGCCGCCCAATCGTCCCTGCGGCAGGTTCACGGACGGCACATTGGCGGCGATGTCGAGGATTGCCGACTGCCCGTCGCCGATCAGCGACAGATTTGCGGTCTCGACGAGCGCCTGCAACTCGCCGTCTTTCAGCGGCCAGCGGAAATCGAAAGGTCCGCTCGTACCGGCGAGCCTTGCCTGGAGGTTGTTCTCGCCGCGGCTGTCGACCGTGCCGGAGACATCGAGCGTCATGGCGCCGGTCGAAATCTTGCCTGCATCGATCCGGACCTTGCTCGTGCCGTCGAAGGCGGCCCTCAGGTCGATCCTGCTCTCCCCTTCGAAGAGCGGCCTGAAGGCCGGTGGCGTCAGCGTGGCGAAAGCGCCGCCGCCGGATATGGTAAGCATGTGCATTCCGTCGGCCGCGAGCACGTGCTGCCCGTCGAGCCGAAGGATCTCGCTTCCGTCGAGCGTAACCATACCCGAGCCCGCCCAATCGGAAAGCGGTCCCTGTCCGGTCACGGTCATGTTGACGGCAGGTTCTCCCGGCAGGCGGAGCAGCCTCGCCAGAAGGCCGCCCTTCGGCTCCGCGAGCGCGGCTTCAAGCTTCAGCTGGTTGCCGGCCGGGTTGAAGACGAGATCGGCTGTCGCGCGCGCATCAGGGCGGTCCCGTTCGGCGGCATCGAGCTCGAGAGCGATGCTGGAATTCGTCGCGTAGAGCTTGCCCTTGGCCGTCAGGAAATGATCTTCGCCGGCGATCTGTTTGCCGAGCACGATTTCCTTGAGGTCGAAGGCATCGATCTTCACGTCCACCGGAAGGGCAAATGTCGAGCGCACTTCCTGGGTCTCGGTCGAGGGGACGGGCAACCGTTCGACGCGGACCGTGCCGGCCGAAATCCTGCTGGCGTCGAAGCGAAGCGAGAATAGTTCTGCGGGCGTCCAGTCCACCGAAAGGTCGCGGACCTCCGCATAAATGCCTTCGCCATCGAAGAGCGTAATGGTGCCGGCCGTGAAGTCGCCAGTCAGAAGCGCGCCCGGGTCGGCGATGCGTACGATCTGGTCGGGGGTTGCCGCATATTTCTCGATCGCCCAGGCGACGACGCGGGCGCCGGGCACCGTGAAGCCCAGAAAGCCGACGAGCAGGAGGAGCACGACCACGAGCGTGCCGAGGGCGGCGAAGAAGTACCGTAGCGCAGATCGAAGGAAAAAGGTGACCTGATTCATGTCCTATCCATAGTCCATGTTGCGCCGCTCTGGAATCGGTAGAGTGCCGGCACATCGCCCGGCAGGCGGGACTTCGCTCATCTTACCACGGTGTCGCGCGCATGCAGCAAATAGTCCGGGCATTAGAAGGACTGGCCGATACCAGCATAGATTCCGTAAGTGGTGCCCCCCGGATATTTGTTGAGCGGCACGGCGAAGTCGAGCCGGATCGGGCCGAAGGGCGTCGCATAGCGCAGACCGATGCCCGCGCCGGCCCGGATGTCGGAGAAATTGGGCGCCGTGTTTTCCGAAACGGTGCCGGCGTCGATGAACGGCACGATGCCGATCGTATCGGTGACGGCGATGCGGGCTTCGAGGGAGCCGCTCACATAGGAGCGTCCGCCGGTCAGTTCGTCATCGGCGTCGCGGGGGCTGATCTCCTGATAGGAATAGCCGCGCACCGACCCGCCACCGCCGAGGAAAAACCGCCGGGTCGCGGGAATATCGAAGAGTTCGTCGCCACCGACGAGCACGCCGGCGCCGAGCTTGCCGGCCAGCACGAAGCGCTTTTCCGTTCCAAACGCGTAATAGCCGGACGCGGAAGCTTCGAAGGAGCTGAAAAAGGTCTTTCCTTCGATTTCGTAGCTCGGTTTGGCATTGATCAGCGCCCGGTAACCCTCCGTCGGGTTCAGCTTATCGTCGCGTGCGTCGCGGACATATTCGAACGGGAGGGCGGCGGTGATATAGGAATTCGAACCGAAAGCGTCGTCGACATCCGCCCAGCCCACTTCCGCGCCGACGGAGAACGTGTCTTCGGGCGAAAGCTCGAAAGCGGCGCCAGCCGCAGCGGTAACCGTTTTGGCACTATAGGCGTCCGGATCGACGATTGCCGCCTTGACGCTTGCGGTAAAGGTCGATGCCGGTCCGAAGGCGCCGGGTTTCGCAAAGAGAATGCCGGCCGAATAATCGAGTCCGGCGACATCCGTGGTCTCGCCGAGGCGGTCGACCGAGCCTTCGATCCGAAGCGATTCTGCGCGTCCGAAGAGATTGCGGTGTCCCCAATAGCCCTGAAGCCCAAGGCCGTCCGTGGTCGAGACCTGTCCGCCGAAACCGAAATAGCGGTGCTTGCCTTCGGACACCTGGATGTTCATCGGGATCGTGCCGTCGGGCGCGAGCCCGTCGGCTTCGTTGATGGTGACGCTGGAAAACACGTTCAACTGCCGCAGCCGCTCGGCGGCCTTGCGAATATTCTCCGGCGAATATGGGCGGCCGTGGTTCAGGCGGGAATAATCCTTGACGAAATCCGGGTCGACCGTTCTGGCGCCGCTGACGGTCAGGTCGCCGACGGGCGCGACCGGCCCGCCATCGGCGCGGATCGTTACATCGACCGTGGAAGTCGCGTGATCGGCAACGACGCTGCGCTCGGCGAGCTTGGCCAGCGGCCTGCTCTGTTCCTTGAGATCGTTCACGATCTGCTCGCCCGCCTTGATGATCAAGGTCGAGTCGGCGCGGGCGCCACGCTTGAGGTCGTAGGCGGCTGGGTCGAGCCGCGCGGCGTCTCCCTCGAGCCTGACCGAGCCCAGCGTGAATGCCGGCCCGGGAGCAACGCGAACCACGACCGGTACGGGCTGGCCGTCGGGGAAAGCCGGGTCCGGGGGGAGGCTATCGATGTCCTGGCCGTTGACCAGAATGCTGACGGTGCCGCCGTAACGCGCCTTTTCGTAGAGGACGGCGAGGAGCCGATCGCGGTCGTCGCGCGCCTTGATCGCCAGGCCAAGATCGCCCGAGACCGGTTCTTCCTGATCCTGAACGAGCCGCGAGCCGTTTTCCAGCGCCTCCCGGAGCTCCTCGTCATCCGTTCCCGCATCGAAAGTCAGCGTATAGCGAACCGGGTCTATGACCTGAACTTCTTCTTCCGCGCTTTCGAAGAAGCGCATGCCGAAGATCTTGAACGCGTGGGCCTGCTCGACGGAAACCGGGCCGAGCACGGCCGATGCCACGATTGTGAGCGCGGTCGCTGTCTTCCAGTGCGCAATACTCGATCGTGGTGGAGACATTCCTCTCCGCATCCCGTTTCAGGCGACTCTGTACCAACTGCCTGCATACGCGGCGTCGGCCAAGCTAGCAGGACATAGTTTTCCATCTGTTAACGATGACCGCTCGCCGCATCCACCCCGAAGCGGCGATTCGAAGACGATTTTTTGGCAGAAAGGACTCCCCTGTGGTGCTTCAGGCACAACGGAAATGCTTTTAAGCGGCAAGCGGCTTCTGCCACGAAGCAGGCCGGTCGACGCTCAGCTTAAGTAGCGACCGGTGGAAGCGAGGGCGTCATTTTGCCGAAGCGCGCGAGAGGAAATCTCGGCAGAGGGAGACGACCTCGGACAGGTTGGTCTCCAGCAACCAATGGCCCCCGTCGATGAGATGCAGTTCGGCATTCGGCAGGTCGCGGAGATAGGCTCGGGCGGAGCCCTCGGGCATGTAGCCGTCCTGCGGACCCCAGACGATCAGCGTCGGCGGTCGATGTTCGCGCAGGTATCTCTGGTAGCGATCGAACCAGGCGAGATTTTCCCGCAACCCCGCGATCACGTCTATGGCGATCTCACGCCGCTTGGCCGTTGTCATGGACCAATGGAGCTTCCACAGGTCGGGAGAAATCCGCTCGGCAAGCTCGGGCCGGACGTCGTTGAGGTATTCGTCGCGGTATCCTTCCTCGCTTACGGCTTCGCCGAGTTTGGCCCGGCCCTCCGGCGTGGGATTGCGGAAATACTCCTGCAACGGTGCGTATTTAGGTCCGAACTCATCCTCGTAGATGTCGCCGTTTTGAATGATCAGTGCGGAAATGCGCTCCGGCCGGCGGATGGCTAGCCGAAGGCCGATCTGAGAGCCGAAGTCATGTAGATAAAGTGCGAAACGATCGAGGCCCAGGCGCCGGATGAAGGCTTCGAGAAAATCTGCGAAGCCGTCGAAGCCGTAGGCGAAGTCGTCCGGCGTGTCGCTGTATCCGGATCCGGGGAAATCCGGAGCGACAAGCCTCCACCGGTCGGCCAGCAGCGGCATGAAATTGCGAAACTCGTAGGATGAGCACGGGTAGCCGTGGGGAAGGAGCACGATCGGCGCGTCCGGCGGTCCTGCCTCCCGGTAGAAGACCCGGATGCCGTCCAGATCGAGGAAGCGGTGTTTCACGGAGCCTGGCGAATCGATCATAGGAGCACCTCACATGCGCTGACCAGTGCCGAACAATGAGCGCATGCGATGGTTCCATGCCTGTCGGCAGGCTGCTCCGCAGCTTCTTTTCAAGTGGCTGCTAATTTAGATAGGCGATCACGTCGGGGTGCTATAGAATCGCCCTGGACCGCTTGAACCCGGGAGTCCGGAAGAAGGTGCTCCCGCCAAACGTTTGTTGGCAAACCGATGGAACAGAGACTAGCCGCAGTGCTGGCAGCCGATATGGCAGGCTATAGCCGCCTGATGGAGGCCGATGAAGCCGGTACGATCGCCCGCCTCAGGACTCATCGGATAGAACTGATCGATCCGGCCATTGCAAAGAACAAGGGCCACCTCATCAAGACCACGGGCGACGGTATGCTGGTCGAATTCCAGAGCGTGACCGACGCGGTAAAATGCGCCGTCGAGATCCAGAGCCGCATGAAGCGGCGCAATGCCGACGTGGCGCAGGACCGGCGGATCGAATTCAGGATCGGCATCAATCTCGGCGACATCATCTTCGAGGAGGACGACATCTTCGGCGACGGCGTGAACATCGCCGCCCGTATTGAGCAGCTGGCCGATGTGGGCGGCATCTGCGTGACGGCTGCGGTGGCGACGCAGGTCGCCGACCGGATCGATGTCCCCATCGAGGATCTGGGCGAGAAGATGCTGAAGAACATCAGCCGCCCGATTCATCTCTTCCGAGTCGGGATCGAGGGGCCTGTCCTGCCATCCTTCCCGGAGGCTACGGATGCGCCGCGCTCCGTTTCCAAACCTTCGATCGTGGTGCTGCCGTTCGACAATATGAGCGGCGATCCCGACCAGGAGTTTTTCGCAGACGGCCTGACGGAGGACATCATCACCGAGCTGTCCCGCCGGCACGAGCTGTTCGTCATCTCGCGCAACTCCAGCTTCGTCTACAAGAACCAGCCGGTAAACGTGCGCGAGGCGGCCGAGAAGCTCGGAGCGCAATATCTGGTGGAGGGCAGCGTCCGCAAGATCGGCGACCGGGTGCGCGTGACGGTCCAGCTCATCGACGCGGTCAACGACGCTCATATCTGGGCAGACAAATACGACCGGAGACTGGACGACATCTTCGCCATCCAGGACGAGGTGACGGCGGCGATAGCGGCAACGCTCCCGGGGCGCGTCGAGGCCGCGCAGCGGGACCTGCTCGCCCGCACGAAGCCGGCCAATATGGCCGCCTACGAATGTGCCCTTGCCGCCAAGGTCCTGCATCACCGGAGCACGGTCGCGGATAACGAGCAGGCCCGGGCCCTCATCGACAGGGCTGTCGCGCTCGATCCCGACTATGCGCATGCCCATGCCTGGCGGGCCTGCATCCTCGGGCAAGCCTGGGTCCACGGCTGGTGCGAAGACAAGGATGCGGTCTGGGCCGAGATCGTTGCGGAGCTGGACCGGGCGCTGGCGCTCGACGACAACGACGCCGACGTGCATCGCATCCTCGCGGCGGTAAACGTGAACAACAACGCGCTGACGACGGCGCGCTACCATCAGGAGCGTGCCCTTTCCCTCAATCCCAATTACGACCTGGTTGTGGTCCAGCAGGGCGAACTGCTGACCTGGCTGGGGCGCCCGGAAGAGGGCGTCGAGTGGATCCGCAAGGCCATGCAGCTCAATCCTCATCATCCGGAACGCTTCTGGAGCCACCTCGGCAAGGCTCATTTCGCCGCCCGGCAGTATGGAGAGGCGGTCGAGGCCTTCATGCACCTCTCGGTGATGGACCACGTCCAGCATGCATTCGTCGCGGCCTGCTATGGCTGGCTCGGGGATGACATTGCGGCTCACGCCCATATGGAGAAGGTCCGGGCGCTCGCCCCGGATTTCGACCTCGACGCGTTCCTCGCCACGCAGCACTACGTCCAGGAATCGGACCTGCAACACCTCAGCGAAGGGCTTGTCAAAGCGGGAGCGAAGGGCGGATCGGCGGCGAACGGGATCGCAGCGCAATAGCGCTCCTTCGGGAACATTCCGGCGGACATGAAGGCCCCGGATCGTTCCGGGGCCGTCGATCCGGCCGTTGCGGCACTCAGCAGCGGTCGATGTAGCGGCGGCCGTAGCGGTCGCGGTAGTAGCACTGGCCCGGCTGGTCGGTGACGTGGCCGATAACGGCGCCGGATACGCCGCCGATCGCCGCGCCGACAGCCGCGCCGCGGACGTCGCCGGTGACCGCGCCCCCGATGATTGCCCCCGATACGGCGCCGATACCGGCACCCTTTTCGGTTTGCGTGCAGCTCGCGACCGACAGGGCGACCAACACAAGCGCGATGGCTTTCTTCATGATGTCCTCTCCGATTTCGACGGATTCAGCGTCCGCCTCGTCCGTCCTATAGTGATGGGAGGGTGCGAACCGCGGCCCTCCACTTGAACTTGCATTCGGAACATAACCCGCCGCCGAGGAAAATGCACGGATACGGCGAGATCGTTCTTATGCCACATAATGCGATCTTTCCTGAACGGAACATGAAGGCGCTGTTGCCGGGGTTACATACGTGCTCGCATTTTTTTGCCCCTTGTGGCGCGAAACGGTTGCGGCAGCCCGAAAAAAAGACAAATGTTACAACGTCGCCACGCGGGCTCGGGAGGAGTGGACCGCTGGCGGAAGGGCAATCGATATCGGTCGGCGCGTACTTCGAGTCGCGTGAACGCATCTCACCCGATTTGAAGCCGCGCTCGACTCTGGACCGACCCGGAGGAGCGAAATGGCGAAAATAACGATGACGGTCAACGGCCGCCAGGTAAGTGGTACCTGCGACGACCGAACGCTGCTGGTGCACTTTATCCGCGAAAATCTCGGCCTGACCGGGACGCATGTCGGCTGCGACACCACGCAGTGCGGCGCTTGCGTCGTTCACATGGACGGGCAATCGGTGAAAAGCTGTTCCATCCTTGCCGCCCAAGCGGCCGGCTCGACGATCACGACGATCGAGGGCCTGGCGTCGAACGGCGAGCTTCACCCGGTCCAGGCGGCTTTCAAGACGTATCACGGACTGCAATGCGGCTTCTGCACGCCGGGCATGGTCATGACCGCCGTCGACATGATCCGTCGACATGGCGGCAATCTTGACGAGGCGACGGTACGCGCCGAGCTGGAAGGCAACATCTGTCGCTGCACCGGCTATCACAACATCGTCCAGGCGATCCTGGCCGCCGCGGCCGGGACGGGCGGCGTTCGCCAGGCGGCAGAATGAGGAACCCAAAGGGAGCGCGATGCCAGGCGAGCATCGCACGTGATTTTCGTCATTCCGCTCGAGCGGAAATTCGTTGCAGGACTTCGGGAGGAGATAGGCAATGGGCGTTGAAGGCATCGGCGCGCGGGTGGCGCGCAAGGAAGACAAGCGCTTCCTGACCGGCAAGGGGCGTTATACGGACGACATGGTCGTGCCCGGCATGAAATATGCGGTTTTCGTGCGGAGCCCGCATGCGCATGCGACCATCAGGAGCATCGACCCGACGTCGGCCAAGGCGATGCCGGGCGTTATCGACGTGCTCGACGGCAAGCAACTGCTGGCGGATGGGATCGGCAATCTCATCTGCGGTTGGATGATCCACTCGAAGGACGGCTCACCGATGCGCATGGGCGCATGGCGGCCGCTTGCCCACGAGACCGTGCGCTATGTCGGCGACGCGGTGGCGATCGTCGTCGCCGACAGTGTTGCGCAAGCCCGCGACGCGGCGGAAGCGGTGGTCGTGGCTTACGAAACGCTGCCGGTCGTCACCGATACGCTCCAGGCACTGGGCGAGGGCGAGCCGCAGATCCATCCGGAAGCGCCGGGCAATCTGATCTTTGATTGGGAGCTTGGCGACGCGGGTGCGGCCGACCAGGCGATCGCTGCTGCGGCGCATGTCACGGAACTGAAGATCATCAACAACCGCCTGTCGCCGAATGCGATGGAGCCGCGCGCGACACTCGGTATCTATGATGCCGGCGACGACCATTTCACCTGCTATACCACCAGCCAGAACCCGCATCTTGCCCGGCTGGTGATGAGCGCCTTCTACAATGTCGCGCCCGAGAACAAGCTCCGGGTGATCGCTCCGGACGTCGGCGGTGGCTTCGGCTCCAAGATTTTCATCTATCCGGAAGAGATCGTCTGTCTGTGGGCCTCGAAGCGCACCGGCGTGCCGGTGAAATGGACCGCGGACCGCACCGAGGCCTTCCTGACGGACGCGCACGGCCGCGACCATGTGTCGACGGTGCAGATGGCGTTCGACAGCAGCAATCGGATCACCGCGCTGAAGGTCGACACCATCGCCAATCTCGGCGCCTATATGTCCCTCTTCTCCTCCTGCGTGCCGACCTATCTCTATGCGACGCTCCTTTCCGGGCAGTATGCGATCCCGGCGATCCATGCCAATGTCCGCACCGTCTATACCAATACGGCGCCGGTGGACGCCTATCGCGGCGCCGGGCGGCCGGAGGCCACATACCTGCTGGAGCGCACGATCGAGACGGCCGCGCGCGAGCTCGGCGTTTCCCCTGCGGAACTCAGGCGCATCAACTTCATCCGCACCTTCCCCCATCAGACGCCGGTGATCATGAACTACGATGCGGGCGATTACGAAGCGTCGCTCAAGGGGGCGATGGAGGCGGCCGATTGGGACGGCTTCGCCGCGCGCAAGGCGGAAGCCGAGCGGCGGGGAATGAAGCGCGGCATCGGCATGAGCTGCTATATCGAAGCCTGCGGACTGGCGCCTTCCGCCGCCGTCGGATCGCTCGGCGCCGGCGTCGGCCTGTGGGAATCGGCCGAAGTCAGGGTCAACGCGGTCGGCACGATCGAGGTGATGACCGGCTCGCACAGCCACGGCCAGGGACACGAAACGACCTTCGCCCAGGTGGTTGCGGAGCGTTTCGGCGTACCGATCGACAGCGTCAATATCGTCCATGGCGATACCGACAAGGTGCAGATGGGCATGGGAACCTATGGTTCCCGCTCCGGTGCCGTCGGAATGTCGGCGGTCTTCAAGGCGCTCGACAAGGTCGAGGCCAAGGCCAAAAGGATTGCGGCCCATCTGATGGAGGCGGACGAGAGCGACATCGTCATCGAGGACGGCGCGCTCAAGGTGGCCGGCACCGACAGGTCGGTCCCCTGGTCGCAGGTGGCGCTTGCTTCCTATACCGCGCATAACCTGCCGCCCGGCATGGAGCCGGGCCTCAAGGAGGGCGCCTTCTACGATCCCAGCAACTTCACCTTCCCGGCGGGTTGCTATATCTGCGAAGTGGAGGTGGATCCGGAAACCGGCCAGACGAAGATCGTGCAGTTCGTCGCGGCGGACGATTTCGGAAATATCATCAACCCGCTGATCGTCGAGGGCCAGGTGCATGGCGGGCTGGCGCAGGGCATAGGCCAGGCGCTGCTCGAAGGGGTGCATTACGACCAGAGCGGTCAGCTGCTGACGGCGAGCTACATGGACTACGCCATGCCGCGCGCCGACGACCTGCCTTCGTTCACGGTGACGACTTCGAACACGCCCTGCCCGAGCAACCCGCTCGGCGTCAAGGGCTGCGGCGAGGCGGGGGCGATCGGATCGCCGCCGGCGCTGATCAACGCCATCACGGACGCGATCGGCACCAACGAGCTCACCATGCCGGCGACCTCGCAAAAGGTCTGGGCCGCGGTGCATAGCGCGCATTGATCGGGAGGACTTGAGATGTATGAGACCAACTATCATCGGGCCTCCTCGGTCGAAGAGGCAGCGAAGCTGATGGGGACCGCCGCGGAGGGAAAATATCTCTCCGGCGGCATGACGCTCATCCCGACAATGAAGCAGCGGCTCGCCGCCCCGAGCGACCTTGTCGATCTCAGGCACATTGCCGAGATGAAGGGCATCACCGTCGACGGCCGGTCGGTCAGGATCGGCGCGGCGACGACGCATGAGGAGGTCGCGACCTCCGCCGCGCTTGCCGCGGTCTGTCCGGCCATTTGCGGGCTTGCCAGCCACATAGGCGATCCGCATGTCCGCCACATGGGTACGATCGGCGGCTCAATCGCCAACAACGATCCGGCGGCGGACTATCCGGCCGCGATGCTGGCGCTCGACGCGGTGATCGTCACCGACAGGCGCGAGGTTAAGGCCGAAGACTTCTTCACCGGTCTCTTCGAAACGGCGCTCGAAGACGGTGAGATCGTGACGGCCGTCCGCTTCGAAGCGCCGGCGAAAGCGGCCTATCGGAAGTTCCCCAATCCGGCATCGCGCTATGCGATGACCGGCGTCTTCGTCGTCCGTCGTGACGATGGCGCAGTGCGCGTTGGCGTGACCGGAGCCGGGTCGGACGGCGTCTTCCGCCATCCGGACCTCGAGGCGACGCTTGCCGCCAACTGGTCGCCGGGTGCCGTCGACAATGTGAAGGTGGACGATTCGAACCTGCTTTCCGATATTCATGCAAGCGCTGCCTATCGCGCCAATCTCGTCAAGGTGATGACGAAACGCGCCGTGGCGGCCGCCTGACGGACCAACTTTGGTATCGAAAAAGGGCGGCAGCGGCCGTCCTTTTTCCGCAATTGCTTGACTTCGATCGATGTTCGGGAGAATGAAGTTTTGCTAGCCATTTTGGAATGGTTCAAAACTGGACTCTCGGACTCCGTGTCGAGGTCGAGCCTGATTACCGCGGAAAGGTTTGAAAATGTGTCGTCATTTTCCATCGCCTTTCCCGCTTGCCAGGCACGACACGCGCCGCGCAGAATAACCGGGGTCTGGGGGCCGAGAGGCCTTTTGCCGCAGCCCGCGCGTCGGAGCCTGTCCGGGGTTGACCACTGATCGCTTTGTAGGAAGAAAGGCGACAGGGCACTGGAGATGATGATGGATTTCGAGAGTTTCTTCAAAAACGAGCTGGATGGGCTGCATCAGGAAGGCCGTTACCGGGTTTTCGCCGATCTCGCCCGCCATCGCGGCAGCTTCCCCAAGGCGACGCGCTACACGGCCGATGGCGCCCAGGAAGTGACCGTATGGTGCTCGAACGACTATCTCGGCATGGGCCAGTGTCCCATCGTCACCGAGGCGATGAAGAACGCGATCGATGAATGCGGCGCCGGCGCCGGCGGCACCCGCAACATCTCCGGCACCAACCATTACCATGTGCTGCTCGAGCGCGAGCTCGCCGACCTGCACGGCAAGGAATCGGCTCTTCTGTTCACCTCCGGTTACGTTTCGAACTGGGCCGCGCTCGGGACGCTCTGTTCCAAAATTCCCGGCGTTATCGTCTTTTCGGATGCCGGCAACCACGCTTCGATGATCGAGGGCATCCGCCACTCGAAATGCGAGCGGGTCATCTTCAAGCACAATTCGGTGGCGGACCTCGAGGCTAAGCTTGCAGCCGCCGACCCGCGCGCGCCTAAAATCATTGCCTTCGAATCCGTCTATTCGATGGATGGCGACATCGCGCCGATCGAGGCATTCTGCGATCTCGCCGACAAATACGGCGCGATGACCTATCTGGACGAAGTTCATGCGGTCGGCATGTACGGCCCGCGCGGCGGCGGCATTGCCGAGCGCGAGGGGCTGATGCACCGGCTGACGGTCATCGAAGGCACGCTCGGCAAGGCCTTCGGCGTCATGGGCGGCTACATCACCGGATCGGCGGCGCTTTGCGACTTCATCCGCTCCTTCGCTTCCGGTTTCATCTTCACCACGGCGCTGCCGCCGGCGCTCGCCGCCGGGGCGCTCGCCTCCATTCGCCACCTGAAGGAAAGCCAGGTCGAACGCTTCGCGCATCAGGAGCGCGTGCGCCGGCTTCGTTCGCTGCTCGACCAGCGCGGTATTCCGCATATGGTCAATCCGAGCCATATCGTGCCGGTCATCGTCGGCGACGCCGCCAAGTGCAAGTGGATATCCGACCTGCTGCTCGACAATTTCGGCATCTACGTCCAGCCGATCAATTACCCGACCGTGCCGAAGAAGACCGAGCGCCTGCGCATCACGCCGACCCCCCTGCATTCTGACGCCGATATCGACCATCTGGTCGGCGCGCTGCATTCGCTCTGGTCGCGCTGTGCGCTGGCGAGGGCCGTGGCGTAAGCTCCGGCGAGCTCTGGCGGGGAGAGGGACTTCCTCGCCCGAACCTCTGTTTCGTAGCAGCGCTCGTGTGGTGCAAGGCGCTGCCACTTGTCCCCTTCGCCCCGCCTACGGGCCAGCAGGCTGGATGAGGGCGGATTCACCCCCAACAACTCTCTACCGGATCATCTCGGCAGCCGCCCGCCGCGCTTTTTCATCCGCGGCAAAGACGTCGTCCATGTTCGCCGCAGCCGGCAGGCCGGCAAGCGCGTCCATCACTCTCTCGACGATTTCCGCCATGGCCAGGAAGCCGACGCGGCCTTTGATGAACGCCTCGAGTGCGGTCTCCTTGGCGCCGTTCAGCACGGCACCCTGGACGCCGCCTTCCTCCATGGCGCGGCGCGCGAGCCTCAGCGCCGGGAAGCGGACTTCGTCCGGGGCTTCGAAATCGAGCCGGGCGAGCCTGGCGAAGTCCAGGCGCTCGACCGGCAGACGGCAGCGCTCGGGGTAGGAAAGCGCATAGCCGATGGCCGTGCGCATGTCGGGGCAGCCGAGCTGGGCGAGGACGGACCCGTCCGTATAGCCGACCATCGAGTGGATCACGGATTGCGGGTGGACGATCACCTCGATCTGGTCCGGCTTCAGGCGGAAGAGGTGGCGCGCCTCGATCATCTCGAGCGCCTTGTTGAACATGGAGGCGCTGTCGATCGAGATCTTGAGGCCCATCGACCAGTTCGGATGGGCGCGGGCCGTATCCGCCGTCACATGCCGCATTTCGTCGAGGGTGCTGGTGCGGAACGGACCGCCGGAGGCGGTAAGCACGATGCGCTCGACGGCATGGCGCTGGTCGTTCTCCAGCACCTGGAAGATCGCATTGTGCTCGCTGTCGACCGGCAGCAGCCGTCCGCCGCCCGCGCTGACAGCTTCGATGAAAAGGCTGCCGGCGGAAACGAGGCATTCCTTGTTGGCGAGTGCGATGTCGGCGCCGCGGCGGGCGGCGGCAAGTGTCGGGCCAAGACCGGCATTGCCGACGATCGCCGCCATAACCCAGCCTGCGTCCCGTTCGGCCGCCTCGATCAGGCCGCTGCGCCCGGCGGCGACGTCGATACCGCTGCCGCTCAGCGCCTCCCTGAGTTCGCCGTAGCGATGCTCGTCGGCGGTGACTGCGAGCTCCGCGCCGACGCGGCGGGCCTGCTCCGCAAGCAACGGGATGTTGCCGTTGCCGGTCAGCGCGGCGATGGCGAATCGATCGCGCCCGCCGAGCCGTTCGACCACGTCGAGCGTATTGGTCCCGATCGATCCGGTGGAACCCAGTATCGTCAGACGGCGCTTGAAATCATCGCCGGATGCCATGCCAAAATCCCGTATTCTTCTCGTTCTAATGATTTTACTAGGCTCTACAGCCGAATACTGCCGGCAACAAGGGTGAAGTCATCGCCCTTCTCCAAGAGGCAGCGCTCGGGTAAGAATCGTTAACACCGTCGAACGATGATTTGTCTGAGGAGTTTTCGATGCTGCAAGCCCTGACCGCCGCATCTTGCGCCTGCGTGCTGATCGAGCTTGCCTCCATGCAGACGGTGGCTGCCGAAAAGGTGCCGGAGGCGCTCGTCGGCTCGTGGCTTGCCGAGGACATAGGCGGCCGGGGCGTGATCGATGATCTTCAGACGACGCTCGAGATTCGTGAGGACGGCACCTATGGCGGCATGGCCGGCTGCAATCACTTCACCGGAACGTTCGGCCTCTCCGGCGCGACGATCACCTTCGGGCCGGCTGCCGCCACCCGCAAGATGTGCGTACCGGCGGTCATGGACCAGGAGCGGAAGTTCTTCGAAGCGCTGAAGACGGAGCTTACCTGGCGAATAGAGGGAACCAAGCTCTTTCTCGGCGGGCGAAACGAGAAGCGCGTGCTGCAGCTAACCTCGATGCAGTCGCGGAACGGCAACCGGGCAGAACTGACGATCGAAATTCCCGACGCCGGAGCAGTCGACCGGCGGACGGTTCTCTATGCCTGCGGCGACAAGACGATCGAGGTCGAATACATCGACGCCGGGTCCGCGTCGCTCGCGACCTTCACCATCGAGGGCACGTTCATCGTGGCATCGAACGTGATTTCCGGATCGGGTGCCAGATATGCCGGCGGCCGATATGTCTGGTGGACGAAGGGTGGCGAGGCGACGCTTTTCGACACGATGAAGGGCGAGGAGGACCCGGGGATAGCGTGCAAGGAAGTAGAATAGCGGGGCCACTCGACACAGGCCGGACGGGATTGTACGTCTGAACCATGCTGCATTGGCTCGACGTCGATTACCGCACGCTATTTCGCTTGGGAGATGGAGGCCGGATAGAAGGGGAGAACGATCCGGAGGGATCGGGCAACGGCGAAGGCCTTCAGGGGGCAGGGCTTCGGAGCAGCCGCTACCGCCGGCTGGTCGCGCTTGCCTGAACTGCGCTCTCGTACCCTGTTCTACAGCACGGATCGAGAAAATCACGCATCGCAGCGCGTTGCCGCCCGCCTCGGCCTTCGGCTTCGAGGAGCAAGCTTGAGGGTAGGGTAGAGCATTTCCGCCTTTCTGCGATCGCGGAACTCTCTAACCGCTTGCTTTCCGCAATGCCGGGCGGAAAGCCGCTACGCACGGGCATCATGCGGAACTCACGCGCTGCTGTTTGTGTCGCTATCTTCGTCCAAATCATGGAATTGGATAAAGCCATATTGTTCCAGCCACTCGCGAAGGATGAGGCGGATTATTTCGTCCCGGGTCATCTGGAGTTCTTCGCAGGCCAGAGAGAGGGCCAACTCAACGTCATCCGCGAAGATCATCGCTTCACCTGCATAGTACAAGCACGAGATAGAAGGGTCTCACAGCACCGGTTGCAGTCAAGGATTACGGAGCCTGCTCAATGGGATAAGCCAAAATGGGCTAAGACTATCGCCCATTTCATATCGGGCTTAAGTCTCAAAGGAACGCACCGCGCGTCGGATACGCGCGGTGCTCGAACTTTCATCCGCTTCGATCAGGCGAAGAGAAAATCGGCGCTGCTGAAGTGCGAGGCGGCGAGGGTATTCGTCGGATCGTCGACATGGATCGACAGCGCATTGCCCGTGGAATCGTAGCCTTTCAACATCACGTCTCCGCTGGCGTCATTATACGCAAAAATCGTGCCGGCGGCGCCGGAGGCTGAATATTGCTTGATGCCTAATTTCTCCAGGACAAATAGATCCGTGCCGTCCTGGAAGTCCATCACGGAGTCCCGTCCGACGAGCGAACCCGCGCCCTTGAAGACGAAGCGGTCGGCATCGGCGCCACCCCACAGGATGTCGCTTCCCGCGTCGCCAAGCAGGGTATCTCTGCCCGCGTCGCCGCGAAGCGTGTCGTTTCCGTCTCCGGCAATGACAAGGTCGTTGCCGAGGCCGCCAGCAAGCACGTCGTCGCCAGCTTCGCCCGTCAGGATATCGTCTCCGGCATCCCCGAATGCCCGATCGTTGCCGGCGCCTGCGGCAATCCGATCGTTACCGTTACCGCCGTGGGCTTCGTCGATGCCGCCCTCGGAGTCGAGCACGTCATTCCCATCACCGCCATCGAGGTAGTTGTTCCCGTCGCCGCCATCGACGATGTCGTCGCCGATGCCGCCATAGACCCGGTCGTTTCCGGATTG
>NZ_JBQEMS010000015.1:0-27344 GCF_052044265.1 Sinorhizobium sp. 22678
GGCGCGATCAATTTCACCTCATGGCCGAAGGAACGCAGCAGTCGGGCCCAATGGTGGGAACCACCACACGCTTCCAGCGCAATACTGGTCGGTGCCGCCTTCTGGAAGAATTTCACCATTTCCTTGCGCGTCAGCTTCCGGCGCAGGATCGGTTGCTCGGCGGCGTTCACTCCATGCAACTGGAAAACGCTCTTTGACGTATCCATGCCAATTCGGATAATCTGCTCCACGGACGGTCTCCCTCGATTGAGATCTTAACGACTCACTCTGGCACATTGCGATGCCGTTGGGAGCCGTCCACCCCAACAGTGCTCGTCACAGGGATGAGAGCAGCGCCGCGTCCGCGCGCGGGAAGCGTTCTTTCAGCCCAAGGACTTGGTCTGGCTGGATTCCTGTGACAAGCACAGGAATGAGGCGATCAAACAAGCGGCGGCGGTGGCCCATTCTCAACAGGCGTTAAAGCACTTCCAGGAAAGCTTCCTACGGCGCCGCGCGGATCACAGAAGCGGAAGATGAACAATTCTTAATTATTTTCAGCCGTTTACGCCACCGAAACGGCCACATTCCGGTCCACTTTCATGACCGTTGGCACGGCGCGAGATCCCAGTCGGACGCGAACAAGGCGCAGTACCAACCAGTCGAAACGGTCCAGCTTTCTTCGCTGCGGGTGACATCACCCGTAAACGACCCGTGCTGGCCTGCAGGCTGCGCCTCAGAGAAGCAAAACGGCCGTGGCAGATCTACGGACCGATCGTCACCGGGGGCAGCCGCAAAACCAAAGGAGCATGACAATGAACAGCATTGCGAAAATCTCCGTCATCGCCACCCTCTCCGCCCTTACCTTCGCCGGCATCTCCCAGGCGGCGAGCGTCGAAATGAACTGGCCTGACCGGATCGACCAGACCGTGCGCACCTTCAAGGGCGACAATTTCCGCGTCGTCGATGTCGACACGTTGAGCCGTCTGAATCAGACCCGTATGCGGGTCGACGAGGCGACACCGGGGCAGCGCGCCGCATTGCGAGCCGCCGTCGAAGCCAACAGACCGCTGCTCGCTTCGCTCAGGGCACGCAATGTCGAACTCGACAACGTCGCCGCGGCGACGCAGGCGGCCGATGGCGGACTGACGATCTATCTGCGCTGATGTTTTCGGCCGGCTGCCCGACAAACTCGTCCGCCCCCATTTCGGGGGCGGACTTTTTTGACGGGCGATTTCTTTCGGCCGGACGTTATTCGTCCTTGGGAGCCGGGAATTCCGCCAATCGCGCCGCGTAGCGCGCCATCGTGTCCACCTCGAAATTGACGAGATCACCGGACTTGCGTTCGCCCCAGGTCGTCACTTCGAGCGAATGACGGATCAGCAATACGTCGAACTCGACGCCATCCACCTTGTTCACGGTGAGCGACGTTCCGTCGAGCGCCACCGAGCCCTTGGGGGCGACGAATTTCGCGAGATGTTCGGGTGCCCTGAGGCGGAAGCGCACCGCCTCCCCCTCCGCTTCGACCGCGAGGATCTCCGCCTTGCCGTCGACATGGCCGGACACGATGTGGCCGCCCAGTTCGTCGCCGATCTTCAGCGAGCGCTCGAGATTGATGCGCGTCCCCGCCCGCCAGTCGGCGATCGTCGTCAGCCTCAGCGCTTCCTCCCATGCCTCGACCTCGAACCAGCGCTCGTTGCTGCCCGCTTCCGGCAGTGACGTGACGGTCAGGCAGATGCCGGCATGCGCGATGGAGGCGCCCAGATCGATGGTCTGAGGGTCGTAATTGGTGGCGACACGAAGCTTGATGCCTTCCTTGAGGGGTGAAGCTTTCTCGACCGTGCCGATATCGGTGATGATGCCTGTGAACATTCAGCTTTCTCTCTCATAGTCCTCGAACAGATCGTCGCCGTATCGCGCCGCGCGGCGAAGCGTGAAGCCCTCCGGCACCGACGTCCTCTGAAATGGGGACGGAATGCCGCCTTCGCCAATCGCCGGCGGGCAGGTGAAGAGCAGGATTCGGTCCACCAGATCCGCATCGAGAAACGAACGCGCCGCCCGGGCCCCACCCTCCACGAGCAGGGAGGAAATGCCCCGGGACGCAAGGGCGGCCAGGAGGTCGGGGATGGTATCGGCGTTCAGCAGCTCGGCTCCTGCCGCTTCGAGGTAAGCTCGCCTGGCGTCGTAATCGACCTCTTTCTCCGCGAGCGCAGAGAGAGGCATCTGCGCGCTGCCTGGCTGCCCCTCATCCACCCTTCGGGCACCTTCTCCCCATATGCGGGGAGAAGGGAATCCTGCATCACCCGCAACCACAATCAGCGGAACGTCGCGCGCCGTGCGGACCAATTTCGAGTCGAGCGGCAGATCGAGCCGGCGGTCGAGCACGATACGGATCGGAGAGCGCTCCTCCAGTCCCGGGATCCGCACCGTGAGTTGCGGATCGTCGGCAACGGCCGTACCGATACCCACAAGAATCGCGTCCGTCTCGGCTCGCAATATCTGCACCTGGGCGCGAGCGACGGCACCGGAAATCCTCACCTGCCCCTCGCCTTTCCGGCCGATCATGCCATCGGCGGAAACCGCAAGTTTCAGAGTCACATGCGGACGTTTCTTCTGCTGACGCATGAGGTAAGCCTCGAGCACGCGCCCGCCCTCTTCATGGAGCGTGCCGATGTCGACGGCGATCCCCGCATCGCGAAGCATCACCACCCCGCGGCCGGCAACGCGTTCGTCGGGATCGAGGATGGAAACGACGACACGGGCGATCCCCGAAGCGATCAGCGCATCCGCGCAGGGCGGGGTCTTGCCATGATGCGAACAGGGTTCGAGAGTGACATAGGCGGTGGCTCCCCTCGCCTGTTCGCCCGCCTCAGCAAGCGCCTGTGTTTCCGCATGCGGCCGCCCGCCCGGGGCGGTCACGGCGCGGCCGACGATCGTGCCTTCGTTGACAATGATGCAGCCGACCGAGGGATTGGTGGAGGTCAGGCCGAGATTGCGTCTTGCAAGCCGCAGCGCCGCCGCCATGAAACGTTCGTCTTCACGTGTCGGCTCGCCCATACCCCGTGGTCTCCGGCCTATTCGCCCGGATCGCGGGCAATCTTGGCGCTTATCTCGGCAATCACCTTTTCGAAATCTTCCGCATGGGAGAAATCGCGATAGACAGACGCGTAGCGCACGAAGGCAACGTCGTCGAGGCTCTTCAACGCCTCGAGCACCTGAAGGCCGATTTCCTCCGAGGGAATTTCGGTTTCGCCCGAGCTTTCGAGCCGGCGGACGATGCCCGACACCGCCCGTTCGATCCGGTCGCGATCCACCGGGCGCTTGCGAAGCGCGATCTCGAAGGAGCGCAGCAGCTTATCCCGGTCGAAAGGAACCTTCCGGCCGGTCTTCTTGATAATCATCAGCTCACGCAGCTGCACCCGCTCGAAGGTCGTGAAGCGGCCGCCGCAATCCGGGCAGATGCGGCGGCGGCGAATGGCGTTCCCGTCCTCTGCCGGACGGGAATCCTTCACCTGACTGTCTTCGGAACCGCAATAGGGGCAGCGCATGCAGCCGTCCGATCACATATAGCCGTACATCGGGAAGCGGTCGGTGAGCTTGATCACCTTCTCGCGCACGCCAGCCTCGACTGCGGCATTGCCCTCGTCGGAATTGGCGACCTTGAGACCGTCGAGCACCTCGACGATCAGTTCGCCGATCTCCTTGAACTCCGCCTCCTTGAAGCCGCGCGTCGTACCGGCCGGTGCACCGAGGCGCACGCCGGAGGTGACGAAGGGCTTTTCGGGGTCGAAGGGAATGCCGTTCTTGTTGCAGGTGACGTAGGCACGGCCGAGAGCAGCTTCGGCACGCTTGCCGGTCGCGTTCTTCTTGCGCAGGTCGACCAGCATCAGGTGGTTGTCGGTACCGCCCGAGACGATGTCAAGGCCGTTGGCCTTCAAGGTTTCGGCAAGGGTGCGGGCGTTCTTGACGACCTGGGCCGCATAATCCTTGAAGGAGGGCTGCAGCGCCTCGCCAAGCGCGACTGCCTTGGCGGCAATCACATGCATCAGCGGACCACCCTGGAGACCGGGGAAGACGGCGGAATTGATCTTCTTGGCGATTTCCTCGTCATTGGTAAGGATCATGCCGCCGCGGGGTCCGCGCAGGGACTTGTGCGTGGTGGTCGTCGCAACGTGGCAATGCGGGAACGGCGACGGATGCTGGCCACCGGCCACGAGACCGGCAATGTGCGCCATGTCGACCATCAGCCACGCGCCCACCTCGTCGGCGATCTCGCGGAAGCGCTTCCAGTCCCAGATGCGGGAATAGGCCGTTCCGCCGGCGATGATCAGCTTCGGCTTTTGCTCGCGCGCCTTCTTGGCGACCTCGTCCATGTCGAGAAGGTGATCGTCTTGGCGCACGCCGTAGGAAACGACGTTGAACCATTTGCCCGACATGTTCACCGGGGACCCATGCGTCAGGTGGCCGCCGGAATTGAGGTCGAGGCCCATGAAGGTGTCGCCCGGCTGCAGCAGTGCCAGGAAGACCGCCTGGTTCATCTGCGAGCCCGAATTCGGCTGAACGTTGGCGAAGTTGACGCCGAAGAGCTTCTTGGCGCGTTCGATCGCGAGTTCCTCGGCGATATCGACATACTGGCAGCCGCCGTAATAGCGCTTGCCCGGGTAACCCTCGGCATATTTGTTGGTCATGATCGAGCCCTGCGCCTCGAGCACGGCCCGTGAAACGATGTTCTCGGAGGCGATCAGCTCGATCTCATGGCGCTGGCGACCCAGCTCCTTCTCGATCGCACCGAAGATCTCCGGATCGCTGTCGGCGAGAGAGCGGGTGAAGAAAGCGTCGTTGGTCTGTGAAAGCATCGGCTCGAGGCTCCTCTGAAGGGTGGCTGTTCTTTAGCTTCCTCGCACGCGGAGAGCAATATCCGCTATGCGGATTGCGTCATTTCCGCCATCCGCCGCGCCGGGTTCGCACAGCCGTCTCCAATTGAAAAAGCCGCGCGTTCGTGGAACGCGCGGCCTGTGATGAGGAATGTGGCTTCTCTGCTTATTGCGGCAGGGCGTCTGCGTCGATGGGACCGGCAGATTGCTCGATCCCCGTCGTCGTTTGCAGCGCGAGTTCGGCCGCACCGTCGCGCTGGTAGATATCGTCGCGGAACTGGACGACACGGTCTTTTGCCGACCAGGCGGTTATATAGGTGAAGTAGACCGGGACCTCTTCGGCAAGCTTGATCGGCGTGTTGACGCCGGACTTGATCGTCGCCTCGATCTGCTGACGCGCCCAGCCGGGCGTTTCCTTGAGCAGCCAGGTGGAGAGGTCGCGCACGTTCTGGACGCGCACGCAGCCGGACGATTCGAAGCGCATCAGCTTGTTGAACAGGCCCTGCTGCGGCGTGTCGTGCATGTAGACGGCGTGCTCGTTGTGGAAGTTGATCTTCGTCGAGGACATCGCGTTGATCTTGCCGGGGTCCTGGCGGAACATCAGGTTCGGCGCCTTCTCGGCCTGCCAGTCGATGGTTTCCGGCGACACTTCGTTGCCGTTGCCGTCGAGAAGGCGGATCGCGTTGCGCTCGAGATAGGTCGGATCCTTGCGCATCAGCGGCATGATATCCTTCTGGATGATCGAGCGCGGCGCCGTCCAGTAGGGGTTGAGGATGACCTCGTAGATCTTTGAATTGAGGATCGGCGACTGGCGGTCGATTTTGCCGACGATGGCCGTATGGCGCAACGCGACGCGGCCGTTCTCCACTGCTTCGATATAGGCCGCAGGGATGTTGACCATGACGTAGCGCCGTCCGAGGTCGCCGGACATCGACTGGAGCCGTACGAGGTTTGTTTCGAGCTGGGCGAGCCGGGTCGAGGCGTCGACGTTCATGGCCTTCAGGGAATATTCGCCGATCACGCCGTCGGCCGGAAGGCCGTGGCGCGCCTGGAAGCGCTTGACCGCGCCGTCGACGTAGGAGTCGAAGGAAGAGGAAATGCCGGCAGACTGCGGCAGATCGCCGGAGATCATCAGGCGCTGACGCAACTGCTGGACGGAAGGATCGGTAACGCCGATTTCGAGCCTTTGGGTGCTCGCAGGCGTGACCATCGGCCAGCCTCCGGCGGATGCGATCTGCTGATAATCGAAGATCGCCTGCTGCAAATGTGCGATCGTTTCAGGGCCGAAGACCGGCGTGTTGGAGAGGACCGCAGTAGCCGTGCGCGAAGCCTTCGCATCGAACTGGTCGTCCCAGGAGCCGCGGCGCGGCGAATTGATGATTTCGTTCAGCGCATCCTGGGCGCCGGCGGCGCCTGCCCATGCGGCGGCACCGAAGGTTGCGGCCGAGCGCAGAAATGCGCGGCGCGAGAAAGCATCAATTCCGTTCTTTTTCGACATAGTCCCACCGTCTCAATGCGCCAGAAGCGCGCTGCCCGAGCCCTAAAGCGCATTACGCGATGCGCTTTACGTCTTTGCATTCATGCAAGTCGCGTCCCAAAACCGATCTGCGCTTCTGGGCGACATGCATTAGCACGGCTATGGTTAACAAAGGTAAACCCGCGTGCCACCCGGCCCTCAAATCGCTTCACGTTCCCGCGAACAAGAGCCGCCCCGGCAGGCGAGCCGCGCAACCGACTTCCGTCACATGGACGCAATTGCGCATCTGCCGCACCCAAGCGTCGCTGTCACAGCAATATGGCCAATTCGTGTCTCCGCGCCCGTCGGCGGGGCGTGGCGCTGCAACTCCATGGCGTGAAATGCAGCAAAGGTCGGACACGCAGGGATTGCGCCCGACCCTTGAGACTGGAGGGGTATGCCCGATTAAAGGCGATAGAGGATTTGATCGTTCCAGAAGCGGTCGAGACGCTGCAGGAGCTTATTCATCTGGGTGAACTCGTCGCTGCCGATCCCGCCGACCTTCTGGATCGAACCGATGTGGCGCTCATAAAGCTTGGCGACGGTTTCGGCGATCTCCTGCCCGTCTTCCGTGAGGCTGATGCGAACCGAACGGCGGTCGACACGCGAGCGTTGGTGGTTGATCAGGCCGAGATCGACGAGTTTCTTGACGTTGTAGGAAACGTTCGAGCCCAGATAGTAACCGCGGGAGCGAAGTTCGCCGGCGGTCAGTTCGGAGTTGCCGATGTTGAACAGGAGCAGAGCCTGGACGGCATTGACGTCGCTGCGTCCCTGACGGTCGAACTCGTCCTTGATGACGTCGAGCAGGCGGCGATGCAGGCGCTCGACGAGGTGGAGGGATTCCATGTAGAGACCACGGATGGTTTCTTCCTGCGGGTCTCTGGGCGCAACAACCTGCGGCTTCATCTTGGTGTTCATTTTCGTGCCTCACTGTTTCGTTTGGCGGTGTCTCTTTGTCTTCCCGCCTTGAGTGAGACCCTATCGAATACGTATAAAATTCTACTTAAACCGCAGCCTTAACATGAACTTACCGCCGACCGAGCCTGTCTCAGGGTGAATCAACCCTTACCTTCCGTACCTGGCGCAGCCGCTGATAGAGCAGCGCGGCGCGGAAAAGCACGAAAGTGACGGCGACGGATCCGTGGAGCACGATCAGCAACGGACGGTGGCCGAGGATGCCGGGATAGAACTTGTCCATGACGATCTCCGTCGCGGCGGCAACCACCCAGACGACCGGCCCCCAGGAGACCAGAAGCCAGAGCCCAATGGCGGCGACCGGGTAGACGACTGCAAGTGCCGTGGCGGCCGCGCGCCACTCCGGCGACAGAAGATCGAAACGGCCCGCGCCGCTATGGGAAAAGCCGATCAGCATGGCCCAATAGCTCAATGCGAACCAGAAGCAGGACGCACCGACCAGGCGCAGGAACCAGGCGAAGAGCACCTCGGTGAGCGACGGTTTCGGCACGTGAACAGAATCATGAAGCATGGCCGGCAAGATAGGCCGGGCGTCAGCGAACCACCAGCGCGAAGGACGGGAATGCGCCGCGATGTACTCGACGGGCGGAAGAAATGCCGCAGGCCAATGGCTGGCGATGCGGGTTTTCAACCCCTGAAGGCGCGTGATAAACCGCCTTCACGCACGATCAGGAAAGAGGGACGCGGCGCGATGAACGACAGGACAAATCTTGTGGACAGGATCACCGGACACCGCCGCATGCGCCGCAACCGCAAGGCGGATTGGACACGCCGGCTGGTTCGGGAGAACCGACTGACGGTGGACGACCTGATCTGGCCGATCTTCGTCGTGCCCGGCAGCGGCATCGCCGAGCCGATCGCTGCGATGCCCGGCGTCAACCGCATGAGCGTCGACAAGGCGGTCGAAGCGGCGAAGGAGGCGGCCGGCCTCGGCATCCCGGCTATCGCCACCTTCCCCAATATCGAAATGGCGCTTCGCGACGAGACCGGGTCCGACAGCCTCAACGCCGACAATCTGATCAATCAGGCGACGCGGGCGATCAAAAACGCCGTACCCGACATCGGGATCATCACCGATGTCGCGCTCGATCCGTTTACCAGCCACGGGCACGACGGCATCCTGCGGGGCGGCGAGATCGTCAACGACGAGACGGTGGAGGCGATCGCCAGGGCGGCGGTCATTCAGGCCGACGCCGGCTCCGACATCATCGCGCCCTCCGACATGATGGACGGGCGGATCGGCGCGATCCGCGAGGCGCTCGACGCTGCCGGCCACCAGAATGTCGGGATCATGTCCTATGCGACGAAATTCGCCTCCGCCTTCTATGGCCCTTATCGAGAGGCGATCGGCACGGGCGGTCTGCTCAAGGGCGACAAGAAGACCTATTACATCGATCCGTCGAACGGCACGGAGGCGATCCGCGATGCGGCACTCGATGTGGAGGAAGGCGCGGACATGCTGATGGTGAAGCCCGGCCTGCCCTATCTCGATATCTGTTGGCGGATGAAGGAAGCCTTCGGCCTGCCCGTCTTCGCCTATCAGGTTTCCGGCGAATACGCGCAGATCAAGGCTGCCGCCGCCAATGGCTGGATCGACGGGGAGCGGGTGATGCTTGAGACGCTGCTCGCCTTCAAGCGTGCCGGTTGCGACGGTATCCTCAGCTACTTTGCCGTCGACGTGGCTCGCACTCTTGCGAAACGCTGACGCCGGCAGCAGACCGGCCAGTGCATTGTTTTACCGCATTCGCTCCCCATATCTTGGGTGGATAGCAATTTTGGGGCACGCGCATGAGCATGCATAATGAAGAACTGAGGCTTCCGAGCGAGGACTGGCGCGCCTACCAGGGCGTATTCTCACGCAGGATATTCGCCTTCATCATCGATTACCTGATCGTCGCGCTGCTGTGGATACCGGCGGCCGTCGTGGTCTTCTTCCTCGGCATACTGACGCTCGGCCTCGGCTTTCTCCTCTACCCGGTCCTCTTCGCTTTGGTGGCGATGCTCTATTTCGGACTGACCGTCGGCGGCCGCGAGCAGGCATCACCCGGTATGAGGATCATGGGCGTGGCGATCGCCCGGACGGATGGTCGGCCAATGGATTTCCTGACGGCAATCGTCCATCTGGCGATATTCTGGATCGCCAATGCGCTGTTGACGCCGCTCATCCTGCTGATCGGCCTCTTCACCGACCGTGGCCGGCTGTTGCACGACCTGCTGATCGGCACCGTGGCCGTTCGGCGCGACATGTACTGACGGGACCGTTACGCCGAACGAGTGTGTTGACGTTTTCCATTCTTCGGCCATGCTATTACGATGAGCAACCGCACGAAGAGTGATCCGCCCGCTCGATGAACACGCAGACCGCACCGTCTCCTCAGTTCTACCTGACCGCACCGGCAGCCTGTCCCTATCTGCCGAACCAGATGGAACGGAAGGTATTCACGCACATGGTGGGAGAGCGGGCGCCGGAGCTCAACGACCTGCTGACGCAGGGCGGCTTCCGCCGCTCGCAGAACATCGCTTACCGCCCCGCCTGCGAGACCTGCCGGGCGTGCATTTCCGTGCGCATACTCGCCAACGAATTCGCGCCGACGCGATCCATGCGGCGCGTACTTGCGGCCAATGGCGACATCGTCTCCGCGGAATATCCGGCCGAGCCATCGAGCGAGCAGTACAATCTCTTCCGGCGCTATCTCGACTGTCGCCATCAGAAAGGCGGCATGTCCGACATGTCGGTGCTCGACTACGCGATGATGGTCGAGGATACCCATGTGCACACGAAGATCATCGAGTACCGGTTGCGGGTCGAAGGCGACGGCATCAACGACAAGGCGCGAGGCCCCCTGATCGCCACGGCGCTCACAGACCGGATGAGCGACGGCCTCTCCATGGTCTATTCCTTCTTCGATCCGGCTCTCTCCGAGCGTTCCCTCGGCACCTATATGATTCTGGATCATATCCGCCGGGCGAAGGAACGCGGTCTGCCGCATGTCTATCTCGGCTATTGGGTCAAGGGATCGCGTAAAATGGGGTATAAGACAAAGTTTTTGCCGCAAGAGCACCTTATGGCCCGCGGCTGGGAGCGCTATTCTGGCGAGCACGATTCCACCAAACCCGCCACGGATTGAAAATTGACCCCATCCACTGACGCCGCCCGGCACCGGCGCGGCCTTGCCATCACCGGCCTCGGCGGCCTTGCGCTCTCCTTCGACATTCCGCTGATCCGGTCGGCAGATGGCGAGGTCTGGTCGATCCTTGCCGTGCGCAGCCTCTCGACCTTCCTCGCCGCGCTCGCCACATGGGTGGTGATCAACCGCCTGCTCGGCCGCCGTGTCGCCCTGATCCCGGGAAAGGCCGGCCTGATCGCCGGTCTCTTCTACGGCATCAACTCCTTCACTTTCCTGCTCGCCGTATTCAATACATCGACCGCGAACGTTGTTTTCATACTGGCGTTCACTTCGATGTTCGCGGCGATCCTCTCCTGGATATTTCTCGGGGAGCGCCCCTCCAACGCCACCTTCCTGACGATGGCGGTCATGCTCGTCGGCGTCGGTGTGATCGTCAGCGACGGACTCGAAAGCGGGCATCTCTTCGGCGACGCGATGGCGGCATCCTCGGCCTTCCTGCTCGCAAGCGCGATCACGATCAGCCGCGCCAGCGGCCGCGACATGTCGCTCGTGCCGCTGACGACGGCGGTCTTCCCGGCAATCGCCGGCTTCATGCTTTTGCCGTCAGGCGGCCTCGCGATCGCCGAACCCGCCTACATCCTCTTCAACGGACTGGTGATGATCCCGCTTGCCTTCTTCTGTCTGGCGACGGGGCCACGCTACCTTTCCGCGCCGGAAGTCGGCATGTTCTACCTGCTGGAGACCATTCTGGCGCCGATCTGGGTATGGATCGTCTTTGCGGAGACGCCGACGAACCGAACGCTCCTCGGCGGCACGATCCTCATTCTCGCTTTGCTCGGCCATTCGTTTTGGCAGATGCGGATCAAGGCGGCCAGGGCGCGCATCGCCTGCGTGGAAATTGCGGGATAGGATAGCGCCTCATCCGCCTGCCGGAGAAGGGGCGCTTCGCACCGAGCATGCGAAGCGACGACTTTACGTCGCCGTTCGGGCTCCTATCGCTGTTCGGGCGACCCTTCATCCCTGGAGGATTCCTGCATCTGCGACTGCATCGCCCAGAGCTCGCGATTGGTGTCGATCCACTCCGCGGCAATCTCGAGCGGCGCAGGATCGGCCTTGACGAGTTCTTTCCCGCCATTCCACCGCCGGGCAACCAACCCGGCTGTCTCCAGAACGGCAAGATGCCCCGAAAGGACGTCCTCCCCGATGCCGATGGCCGCAGCGATACTCGCCGCAGGCGTCTCGCCGGCAAACAGGACTTCGAATATGCGGCGGCGCATCGGATCGGCCAGCGCCAGCAATGTATCGTCAAGAGCCGAGGTCATCGCGTTCATCTCGCCGCCGCATGGTTGCTCGAATCGGAGCCGATCTAGGGGACATGCAGGAGATCAAGGAATTGCAGCGACATTCGGGATAGCGAGGACACCGGCCCGGGGCTATCCACCAACATTGATCCACGAACGCTCCGCCCTTGCAAGCCCGGTGGTACCGATCTAGCCGCTGAATTTGCCGCTCCGTGGGAAGCCCTTCGGGACGACCCTCCCGGCACCGGCGCGATCACCCATCCACTCGATCAATTCGTCCCTGGTCTTGGTGAAGACACGGCCGGCGCTGTCTTCCCAGCTAAGCCCTTCGGCGATTGCGAAAGAACGGATATCGGAAACGCCGCCATCCTTGTAGCGCTGGAGACGCACGCCCTTGCCGCGTGCCATCTCGGGAACCTGGACCAGCGGGAAGACGAGCATCTTGCGGTTCTCGCCGACGACGGCGAGATGATCACCCTTGACCGGAACGACGAGCTTGGCCTCGTCGGGCATGGTGACGTTCATCACCTGCTTGCCCTTGCGCGTGTTGGCCACGATATCGCTCTCGGTGACGACGAAGCCATTGCCGGCCGTGGAAGAGACGATGAGCTTGCGTGCCGGATCGTGCACGAAGGCCGTCAGCACGTCCTGGTCGTTCTCCATATCGACCATGATGCGCAAGGGTTCTCCGTGGCCCCGCCCGCCGGGCAGCTTGTCGCCGCCAAGCGTGTAGGCCTTCCCGCCCGTCGTGAAGATGAGGATCTTGTCCGTCGTCTGCGCGGGGAACGAAACCTTCAGGCCATCGCCATCCTTGAACTGGAGCGAAGACGTATCGGCGATGTGCCCCTTCAAGGCCCGGATCCAGCCTTTCTCCGAGATGACGACGGTGATCGGCTCCTTTTCGATCATCGCCTGCTGAATGGCTTCGACATCCGCGTCAGGCGCGTCGGCGAAGGTGCTGCGGCGCTTGCCGAGTTCGGTCGCCTTGGCGAATTTCTTCTTGACCTCGCCGATCTCCCAGGCGACCGCCTGCCACTGCTTGTCACCAGAGGCGAGCAACGCCTCGATTTCCGCCTTCTCTTTCGACAGCGCGTCGAACTCGGTGCGGATCTCGAATTCTTCGAGCTTGCGCAACGAGCGCAGCCGCATGTTGAGGATCGCTTCGGCCTGGACATCGGTGAGCCCGAAGCGCTCGATCATCACGGCCTTCGGCTCATCCTCCTCGCGGATGATGCGGATGACCTCGTCGATGTTGAGATAAGCGATGAGATAGCCGCCGAGAATCTCGAGCCGGCGATCGATTGCGGCGAGCCGGTGGCGCGAGCGCCGCTGCAGGACCTCCCGGCGGTGCGCCAGCCATTCGCTGAGCACCTCGTTGAGCGCCATGACGCGCGGTACGCGGCCCATCGACAGCACATTCATGTTCAGCGGAATGCGGCTCTCGAGTTCGGTAAGTTTGAAGAGCGATTCCATCAGGATATTGGCATCGACCGAGCGGCTCTTCGGCACCAGTACGACGCGGACGTCCTCTGCCGATTCGTCTCTGATGTCCTCGAGAAGCGGCAGTTTGCGTGCGATGAGCAGTTCGGCGATCTTTTCGATCAGGCGGGACTTCTGGACCTGATAGGGAATTTCGGTGACGACGATCTGGAAGCCGCCGCGCCCAAGATCCTCTACCGCCCAGCGTGCCCGGACCCGAAAACCGCCGCGGCCGGTCCGATAGGACTCGGCCATGCTGGCGC
This sequence comes from Sinorhizobium sp. 22678, assembly GCF_052044265.1. Lineage (NCBI taxonomy): Bacteria > Pseudomonadati > Pseudomonadota > Alphaproteobacteria > Hyphomicrobiales > Rhizobiaceae > Sinorhizobium > Sinorhizobium sp. 22678. The sequence goes on from NZ_JBQEMS010000015.1 coordinate 13,513, forward strand.
GGCTCTCGACGATCACGCCCCCGGTCGGGAAATCCGGCCCTTCGATGCCGCCGCGCTGCGGATTGGCCGGATCGAACAGCAGATCCTCCACCGTCGCATCCGGATGCTTGATGAGATGGAGCGCCGCGTCGCAGAGCTCATGCGCATTGTGCGGCGGGATGGAGGTCGCCATGCCGACGGCGATACCGGACGCGCCGTTGGCGAGCAGATTCGGGAAGGCACCGGGAAGCACGGTCGGCTCCTGGTCCTCCTCGTTGTAGGTCGGGCGGAAATCGACCGCGTCCTGGTCGATTCCCTCCAGAAGGAGGGCTGCGACCTCGGTCATTTTCGCTTCGGTGTAACGGTAGGCGGCAGCGTTATCGCCGTCGATATTGCCGAAGTTGCCCTGGCCGTCGACGACCGGATAGCGCTGGGAGAAGTCCTGCGCGAGGCGCACCAGCGCATCGTAGACCGACTGGTCGCCATGCGGGTGGAACTTACCGATGACGTCGCCGACGATGCGGGCGCATTTCTTGAACGAGGAATTGGGCCGCAGGCCCATCTCGCTCATGGCATGAATGATCCGGCGATGGACCGGCTTCAGGCCGTCGCGAACGTCCGGCAGCGCGCGGTGCATGATGGTCGACAGCGCATAGGCCAGATAACGCTCTTCCAGCGCCGCCTTCAGGTCAACCGGCTGAATGTTGTCGTCCCCGCCAGACGGCGGCAAAAGGCTTTGTCCCATATGTCCTTGCTACCTCAACAGGCGCGGGACGGCAAGAATTCCGGGCTATGCCACTGTGGAGAACGTCACCGGCGGGTGATCCCTGGCCTGCCCCCGCACGAGTTTGCACTTGGCGGCAGAACGGCGCTTGCGTATCGTCCCGGCATGATCGACGCAATCAGAACAATTTCACAAGGAACTCCAATGATACATACGCGCAAAGTCCGCCTGATGCTGGCCAGCGCCGCCCTCCTTACCCTCGCCGGGCCGGCCATGGCCCTAGACGGCGCGGACATGATGCAAAAGCTCAATGCGGCGACGTCGCCCAACGGCACTTCGGTGACCTACGACAAGGCGGAGGCCGACGGCGACGTGGTGACGGTCACCGGCATGAAGCTGCAGGTGGTGGCAAAGCCCGGCACGTCCATCGACATAGGCGAGGTGACGTTCGAAGGCGTCGAGGAAAAGGACGGCGGCTACTATGCCGAAACCGTCTCCTTCCCGGATATCGCCGTCAGTGACAAGGATTCAAGCTTCTCGGTCAAGGACATCTCTATCGGCGGCCTGTCCATTCCGGGCAACGCGGCCGGTACCACGATCGATGACATCCTGCTTTACGAAACAGCCGGCACCGGCCCTATGACCGTAAACGTCAAAGGCAAGAACGTCTTCACCGCCGAAAGCACGGAAACAAATCTGACGCGGCAGGAAAACGATGCGGGCTTCGACTTCGACGCGACGCTTGCCGGAATCAAGGCGGATCTGTCGCAAATCGAGGATGCCAAGACCAAGGAAGCGGTCGAGAAGCTTGGGCTGACGACGCTCGATGGCGGAGTCACGATGAAGGGCAGTTGGGAATTGGAAACCGGCAACCTTGCCCTCGACGAATACGCGCTGGACTTCAAGAATGTCGGCCGGCTGAATATCGCCATGGACTTGTCCGGCTATACGCTGCAATTCATGAAGTCGTTGCAGGAGGCAGCCCAAGCGGCTGAGGCCAACCCGAACAAGAAGGAAGCCGATCAGGCGATGGCACTGGCGATGCTCGGCCTGATGCAGCAGCTTACCTTCAATAGCGCCTCGATCCGCTTCGACGATGCATCAATCACGAAAAAGGCGCTCGACTACGCCGGCAGCCAGCAGGGCGTCACCGGCGAACAGCTGGCGCAATCGCTGAAGGGGCTCGTGCCGATCATGATGGCGCAGCTCAATATCCCGGAGCTGCAGAACCAGGTCTCCAGCGCCGTCAGCGCCTTTCTCGACAATCCGAAGAGCCTGACGATCAGCGCTGAGCCGGAAAAGCCCGTGCCGTTCCCGATGATCATGGGGGCTGCAATGGGGGCTCCCAACACCGTCCCGTCCGTGCTCGGCGTCAAGGTGACGGCGAACGACTGATGGCGCTTATGGCGTGGCCACATGCTGACCCCCGGCGGCCTTGTCGCCGGGGTTTTTTTCATCCGCCCGATCGATGATATGATGCATGCTTGATGCTCGCACGCGATCGCCTATCTATTTTTCGCGTGCCGACAGTTTGCGCATTCCCGACCGACCAAGCGGAAGGAGGACGCCATGGGACTGAAGCATTCGGATATCACCGCCATCCTCGGCCCTGTCGACGAAACGCTGATGGCTGAACTTCTCGCGACGGGCGCGACCGCGAGTGAACTTGCCGAAGCAATAGCATGGGTCAACAACGACGAGGCGCTGATCGGCGAAGGCCGCCACCTTCCGGCCGGCCGCGTTGCGGCGCTGATCGATATCCTGACGCCCGCCGACGACGAGGAGTGAATGCAATCGGCAGCGGCGGGAAGCACGGCATGCCCTGCTCCCCGCCGACACGCGGCGCTCCAGGAGGAGCGTGCCGGCGGGACGCGAAAGAAGCACGAAGACATTCGGGAATTCCGTGTGGAGGGAGGCATAAATGGCTGCCAAGGAAGTCAAATTCACCAGCGATGCCCGCGATCGGATGCTGCGCGGGGTCGACATCATGGCCAACGCGGTGCGCGTGACTCTGGGACCGAAGGGACGGAACGTCGTCATCGACAGGTCCTTCGGTGCACCGCGGATCACCAAGGACGGGGTTTCGGTCGCCAAGGAAATCGAGCTCGAGGACAAGTTCGAGAACATGGGCGCGCAGATGCTGCGCGAAGTGGCGTCGCGCACCAGCGACATCGCCGGTGACGGCACCACCACGGCCACCGTACTCGCGCAGGCTATCGTCAGGGAGGGCGCCAAGGCCGTCGCATCGGGAATGAACCCGATGGATCTGAAGCGCGGCATCGATCTTGCCGTCGAGGCGATCGTCAAGGAACTCAGGAACAATGCCCGGAAGGTCTCCAAAAATGCCGAAATCGCCCAGGTGGCGACGATTTCGGCCAATGGCGATGCCGAGATCGGCCGCTACCTGGCCGAAGCCATGGAAAAGGTCGGCAATGAGGGCGTGATCACCGTCGAGGAGGCCAAGACCGCCGAGATCGAACTCGAAGTCGTCGAGGGAATGGAATTCGATCGGGGATATCTGTCCCCCTATTTCATCACCAATCAGGAAAAGATGAGGGTGGAGCTGGAAGACGCCTATATCCTGCTTCACGAGAAGAAGCTCTCCAACCTGCAGGCGATGATCCCGATCCTCGAATCCGTCGTCCAATCCGGCAAGCCGCTCCTGATCATTGCCGAAGATGTCGAGGGAGAGGCGCTCGCCACCCTGGTCGTCAACAAGCTTCGCGGCGGCCTGAAGATCGCTGCGGTCAAGGCCCCGGGCTTCGGCGACCGTCGCAAGTCCATGCTGGAAGATATCGCGATCCTGACCGGCGGCACCGTGATTTCCGAGGAACTCGGGATCAAGCTCGAAAACGCCACGATGGATACCCTCGGCCGTGCGAAACGCATCATGGTGGAGAAGGAGACGACGACAATCGTCGACGGCGCCGGATCGAAGGAGGACATCGGCGGCCGCGTCGCACAGATCAAGGCGCAGATCGAGGACACGACTTCGGACTATGATCGGGAGAAGCTGCAGGAGCGGCTTGCCAAGCTCGCGGGCGGCGTCGCCGTCATCCGCGTCGGCGGCTCGACCGAAGTGGAGGTCAAGGAGAAGAAGGACCGGGTCGACGATGCGCTGCATGCAACGCGCGCGGCGGTCGAGGAAGGCATTCTGCCCGGGGGCGGCGTGGCGCTGTTGCGGGTCGTGAGTGTGCTCAACGGTCTTGCGACCGCCAATGACGACCAGCGCGTGGGCATCGAGATCGTCCGCCGCGCGATCGAGGCACCCGTGCGTCAGATCGCCGAGAACGCCGGCGCCGAGGGATCGATTATCGTCGGGAAGCTGCGCGAGAAACAGGATTTCGCCTTTGGCTGGAACGCACAGACCGGAGAATTCGGCGATCTCTTCCAAATGGGCGTGATCGATCCGGCGAAGGTCGTGCGCGCCGCGCTTCAGGACGCTGCCTCCATCGCCGGTCTCCTCGTGACGACGGAAGCGATGATCGCCGAGAAACCGCAGAAGGACGGGCAGCCGCAGATGCCGCCTGGCGGCGGAATGGACTTCTGAGAAGCGTCCGCGGGCGGCGCAGGCGGGGAGCGCCAGCAACGTATGCCGGAGGCGGAGCGCCCCGCGAGACGCCTTCGCCTACTTGCGAGGCCGACGAGGGGCGAAGTTCCGTTCGATGCGCGCGTTCACGCCGGGTCTGTATCGATGCCCGCCTCGGCCAGATCCTTGAAGCCGCCGATGTTGTAGACGGCCGAGTATCCCATGTCCTGCAGGGTCTTGCCCGCAAGAGCGGAACGGCCGCCGGAGGCACAATGCAGAAGGATGGTCTTGTCCTTCTGAAAGACCGGATTGTGGTACTGGCTTTCCGGGTCTGCCCGAAACTCCAGCATCCCCCGCGAGACGTTTACCGCCCCCTTGATCCTGCCGGTTTGCTGGACTTCTGTCGGATCACGGACGTCCACGATCAACACATCATCGGCGCGCATCTTCTCGGCCGCCTCGGCGGGAGACAATTTCGGGACTGCACCGTTTGCTTCCGCGAGCAGATCCTTGACGGTCTTGATCATTGTTCCCCTCCAACCGATGGTTTGCACGGAAAGGAAACGCCTCGAAACATCCGCTGTCAAGGCGAGCGTCACGGAGCGCGTTCGGGGACACACTCCTCCCGCGCTTCGCAACAGGAACCGGATCAAAAAAACCCGGCGAGATCATCGCCGGGTTCGTTCGGTGTCGAAGAAGATCAATCCTTCTTCTGCGGGATCGGTCGGATCGAGAGTTCCCTGAGTTGCGCAGGCGTCGCCTGAGAAGGCGCGCCCATCAGCAGATCCTGGGCCTGCTGGTTCATGGGGAACAGCGAAATCTCGCGCAGGTTCTTGGCGCCGACGAGCAGCATGACGATGCGGTCGATGCCGAAGGCCATGCCGCCATGCGGCGGGGCACCGTACTGGAACGCACGGTAGAGACCGCCGAACCGCTCTTCGACGTCGGCCTGACTCAGCCCTACATTCTCGAAAGCCTTGACCATCAGTTCCGGCGACTGGTTACGGATCGAGCCCGAGGCGATCTCGAAGCCGTTGCAGACCATGTCGTATTGGAACGCCTTGATCGACAGGAGATCGTCGCTCGAAAGCGCGGTCAGACCGCCCTGCGGCATCGAGAAGGGGTTGTGGGCGAAGTCGACACGCTTTTCCTCCTCGTTCCATTCATAGAACGGGAAGTCCACGATCCAGCACAGCTCGTAGCGATCGCGGTCGACGAGGTTCAGTTCCTCGCCGGCCCTGGTGCGAGCCTCGCCGGCGAATTTGTAGAACTTCGCCGGCTCGCCAGCCACGAAGAAGCAGGCGTCGCCATCTTCGAGGCCGAGCTGCGTGCGGATCGCGTCGGTTCGTTCCTCGCCGATATTCTTGGCCAGCGGACCGGCGCCTTCGAGCTTCTCGCCCTCCTTGCGCCAGAAAATGTAGCCGAGACCCGGCTGACCCTGGCTCTGGGCCCAGGCGTTCATACGATCGCAGAATGCGCGGGAGCCGCCGGTCTTGGCGGGAATGGCCCAGATCTCCACCTTCGGATTGGAGGCGATCATGTTGGCGAAGACCTTGAAGCCGGATCCGGCGAAATGCTGCGTGACTTCCTGCATCTCGATGGGGTTGCGCAGATCCGGCTTGTCGGAACCGTATTTGCGGATCGCCGTGTCGTAGGGAATGCGCGGGAACTTGTCGGTCACCGGCTTGCCGTCGGCGAAGTCCGAGAAGATCGCCCGGATCATCGGCTCCATGGCGTCCCAGACGTCTTCCTGCTCGACGAAGCTCATTTCGAGGTCGAGCTGGTAGAACTCGCCGGGCAGCCGGTCGGCGCGCGGATCCTCGTCGCGGAAACAGGGCGCGATCTGAAAGTAGCGGTCGAAGCCGGCGACCATCAGAAGCTGCTTGTACTGCTGCGGCGCCTGCGGCAACGCATAGAAGTTGCCAGGGTGGATGCGGCTCGGCACCAGGAAGTCACGCGCACCTTCCGGCGAAGAGGCCGTCAGGATCGGCGTCGTATATTCGGTGAAGCCGATGTCGCCCATCCGCCGGCGCATGGCGGCGATGATCTCGGTGCGCCTGACGATGTTCTTGTGCAGCGTCTCGCGGCGGAGATCCAGGAAGCGGTATTTCAGGCGCACGTCTTCCGGATAGTCCGGCTCGCCGAACACCGGCAGCGGCAGTTCCTTGGCGGCCGAGAGAACCTCGATCTCGCGGGCATAGAGTTCGACCTCGCCGGTGGGCATGTTCTTGTTGACCGTATCGTCGGTGCGCGCCTTGACGGCACCGTCGACGCGAATGACCCATTCGCCGCGCACGGTCTCGGCGGTCTTGAAGGCCGGCGAATCCGGATCGGCGACGACCTGGGTCATGCCATAATGGTCGCGCAGGTCGATGAAGAGCACACCGCCGTGATCGCGGACGCGGTGAACCCAGCCGGAAAGGCGAACGGTGGAGCCGACATCCGACTTGCGGAGGGCGGCACAGGTGTGGCTGCGGTAACGGTGCATCGTATAGTCCCGGAATTGCTTAAAGGCCGCGCAGCTCGCAGAACGGCGCAGGGCGGCAGGTCAAAGTCGGGCGGAAAAGCGCATGATGCGCCGGTTTTGTCAAGGCCGCGGCGCGCCGGCGGCAGGAGCGCCGGCCTGGTCGTACAAGTTGCCCGCGTCGACCACGGCCGCGAGGGGTACCGCGCAAATTTGGACACGGGTGGTCACAAATTGCTACTGTTCCCGCGCGTCAGCCACGGTTAAACAGGGGCAAGGGTCGCGTATCGCGCGAGTCGCGGCCGCAATCGGATGCCTTCTGTTCCATGTCCCAGATTCGCCCGCTCATCCCGCTGCTCGTCACCGCAGGCATTCTGATCGGCGGCAACGGGTTGCAGGGCACGTTCATCTCCTTGAGAGCGCTCGAAGAAGGCTTCTCGACCTCGCTGATCGGCGTAATCGGCGCCGGCTACAATGTCGGCTTTGCAATCGGCTGCGTCTACGTCACGCGCATTCTGAGGGCGATCGGCCATATCCGCACCTTTTCGGCGATGGCAGCCATCGCCTCCGCCGCTGCGATCGCCATGGTGCTGGTCATCGATCCGTGGTTCTGGTTCCTGATGCGGCTCGTCGCCGGCATCTGCTTCGCGAGCCTCTTCGCTACGGTCGAGAGCTGGTTGAATGCCAGCGTCACCAACGGCAACCGCGCGCGCACCCTTTCGATCTATCGCCTCGTCGATCTCGGCTCGGTGACGGCTGCACAATATGCAATTCCCGGCATCGGAATCGGCGGCTTCGAGCTTTTCGCCATCATCTCGATGGCGCTGACGCTTTCGCTCGTGCCGATCTCCTTTGCCGACCGGTCGAGCCCGGTTGCACCGGAAGCGATACGCTTCGACGTGAAGGCGCTCTGGAACATCTCGCCGCTGGCCACCATCGGCTGCATCGTCGTCGGCCTCACCAATGCCGCGTTCCGCTCGCTCGGCCCTATCTATGCGCAGGAGATCGGCCTTTCGGTGACGGCGATCGCGACCTTCATGAGCGCCGGCATCATCGGCGGCGTCGTGCTTCAATATCCGCTGGGGTATTACTCCGACCGGATCGACCGCAGGCTGATCATCCTGATCGCCACCTTCGGCTCCCTTCTCGCGGGGCTCTTCCTCGCCTTCGTCGCCGGGAACGACGAGTGGTTGAACTTCGCCGGCATCTTCGCCTTCGGCGCATTCGCGATGCCGCTCTTCTCGCTCTGCTCCGCGCATGCCAACGACCATGCGGCCGAAGGCCAGCATGCGCTGGTTTCCGCCGGGATGCTCTTCTTCTGGTCGCTCGGAGCCATCATCGGGCCGCTCCTCGCATCCTTCCTACTCGAGATCTTCGAACCGCCGGTGCTCTTCATGTATACGGCAGCAATCCTGGCGCTCTTCATGGCCTATACGATCCGGCGCATGACTGCGCGCAAACCCGTTCCAGCCGAGGAAAGGTCGATGCCGTTTCGCAGCCTTCTGCGCACATCGTCCTTCTTCAACAAGCTTGCGGGCGGCCAGACGCGGAAAGAGCCTTGATCCAACAGGGTGGCAACGAGGCGTGGGCTGCCGAATTGCTGAAACTGAAAATCAGGTTTAATAACGGGCCGGATCATTTTTCGGGGGCCGATCGGCTTTGCCCCTTCTTCCGGAACAGACAAGCAAGATACAGATGCTCGATCGCCGAATGTTTCTCCAGGGTTCAGCCGCACTTGGCGGCGCGCTCGGCGCCGGCCTTGCCGCGAGGGCGGGCGCAGCCCCCGATCCGCAGATCCTGACGGCGCGGTTCACGGAGGCACAGATAGTGGCCGGCGGCATCACCCCCCGGGCCATGACCTATGATCCCCGGGCCATGGCGCATGATCCCCGGGTCATCCTGCATGATCCCGGCAACCCGGCAAGCGCCGCCATGCCGCCCGTCTTGAGGATGCGCAAGGGCGAACCCTTCGCGGCGAGACTGGTCAACCGTCTCGACGAACCGACGACCGTTCATTGGCATGGCCTGAGGATCGCCAATGCGATGGACGGCGTGCCGGAAATGACGCAGCCCTATGTCTATCCCGGCGACGGGTTCGACTATCTCTTCACACCGCCCGACGCCGGCACCTTCTGGTACCACCCGCACTGCAATACGCTGATGCAGATGGGGCGCGGCCTGACCGGCGTGATCGTCGTCGAGAACCCGGAGGATCCGACCTTCGATTCCGAGATCGTTCTCAACCTCAGGGACTGGCGGCTCGGCGCCAGCGGCGAGTTCATCGCCCCTTTCAAACCGCGGGATGCGGCGCGCGGCGGGACCTATGGAACGGTGAGAACCGCGAACTGGCAGCGCGAGCCGGTCTACGACGCTCCCGCCGGCGGGCTCGTCCGCGTGAGGATCGCCGCAACCGACGTCACGCGCATCTACACGATCGGGCTCGAAGGCGCTGAGGCCCGGGTGATCGCGCTCGACGGCAACCCGGTCGAAATCCCCTTCGCGCTCGACCGGCTCGACCTCGGCCCCGGCCAGCGCGTCGACCTAGCGCTTCGCATGCCGCAAGGCGAGGGCCAGCGGGCAAGGCTTGGCAATTTTCGCGGCTCCAGCCCCTGGACGATCGCAGCCTTCCGGGCAGTCGGCACTTCGCTGAAGCGGGACCTCCGGGATATCGCACCCCTGCCCGCAAACCCTATTGCCGAAACCGACATTTCCACGGCCAGGCGTATTCCGATCGAACTGACTGCAACGGCCGAGCACGAACCGGCCGCCTCGATCTGCGGCTCGCTCGGTTATACTTTCTGGGCGATCAACAAGGTACCTTGGCCCGGTGACACGCCCGACCCGGTCGCCCCGATCGATGAACTCAAATTCGGGAAAAGCTATGTGCTGGAGATCGCCAACCGCACGCCGCATGCCCATCCGATCCATCTGCATGGGCTGAGCTTCCGCGTTCTCGCCTCGAACAAGCGGAGCCTGTTGCCGCCGCCGACCGACACGATCCTGCTCTTGCCGGACGAACAGGCGCAGCTCGCACTGGTCGCGGACAATCCCGGCGACTGGGTGTTCCATTGCCATATCATCGAACATCAAAAGACCGGGATGTCGGCTTATTTCCGGGTCGCCTGACAATTTCCATTGTGACAGGTGCCGTGAAACGGTACACGGGGAAACTCAAAGCCGCATTTTTGCCACAGTGATTAAAGCCCGATGATTCAAACGACAGCAGATCTTGAGGCCGCCTGCCAAGAGCTGGCCCGTTCAAGCTATATTACGATCGATACGGAGTTCCTGCGCGAAACCACGTTCTGGCCGGTGCTGTGCCTCATCCAGATGGCAAGCCCGGATATGGCAGTGATCGTCGATCCGATGGCACCCGGAATCGACCTCGCCCCGTTCTTCGCGCTCATGAGCAACCCGGATGTCGTGAAGGTGTTCCACGCCGCCAGGCAGGACATCGAGATCATCCATCATCTCGGAAACCTCATTCCTCATCCGATCTTCGATACGCAGGTGGCCGCGATGGTTTGCGGCTTCGGTGACAGCGTTTCCTATGATCAACTCGTCAACCGCATCAAGAACGAGCAGATCGACAAGTCGTCTCGTTTCACCGATTGGAGCCGCAGACCGCTCACCGACAAGCAGCTCGACTATGCGCTGGCGGACGTGACGCATCTGAGGGATATCTACCAGTACCTCACCAAGGAACTGGATCGCGAGGGACGCTCCTCCTGGCTTGCGGAGGAAATGGCGATCCTCGAAAGCCGGGAAACCTACGACCTCCACCCGGACAATGCCTGGCAGCGGCTGAAGATGCGGGTGAAGAAGCCCATCGAGCTCGCCGTCCTGCAGAAGGTGGCGGCGTGGCGCGAACGCGAGGCGCGGGCTCGCAACGTGCCGCGCGGGCGAATTATCAAGGATGATGCGATCTATGAGATCGCGCAGCAGCAGCCGAAGGATGCCGAGGCGCTCGGACGCCTCAGGACCATTCCCAAGGGCTGGGAGCGCTCGAGCGCAGGGACGGCCCTCATCGAGGCCGTCGGCGAAGCCTTGGCGATCCCGAGGGGCGAGCTGCCTCGTCTGCCGCGCCAGAACCACGCACCCGAGGGCGCTGCGGCAGCGAGCGAGCTGCTCAAGGTGCTGCTGAAACTCATCTCCGAAAAGGAGGGAGTCGCGGCCAAGATCATCGCCAACAGCGAAGATCTCGACAGGATCGCAGCAGAGGGCGAAGGCGCCGACGTCGCCGCCCTCAAAGGCTGGCGGCGTGAGCTCTTCGGCATGACGGCGCTGAAACTCATCAATGGCGAGGTGGCATTGCGCTTTGTCGACAAAAAGGTCGAGGCGGTGGAAATCGGCGGTTGAAAACCGCCGCTCGACGACAATTTTCCGCCCGAATCTGAGCTTAGCCGAGTCGTTTCGACGGCTGCTCGCCGCAAAACGGCGCCGATCAGCCGTTTCGACATGCCGAGCGGGACCGCCGGCCCCGCATGCTTCAACTGCATGTGTCCTTTGAGGACAAAACATGTAGCAATTCCACTCTCTCCAGCGACCTTTGCGTGCCTGATAACACGTGCGGCGCTGTATATTCTCGTTTTCGAGGCTGTCACATGCGCTGGAGATTTTCCACGCTCGAGATCATCCTGTTGCTGCTCGTCGTCGCCGGGAGCGGCATGGCCTATGCGTGGGTCGTCTACGGCGGCGGCGGTCTGATCGGCGCAACCTATGCGCTTTTCATGTGCATGCCGATTCTCGCCTTTGAACGGCACATCATCTTCCGGCGCCTTTACCGGAGGATCCACGGATCGCCGACGCCGGCGTTTCTTCTCTCGTCCCTCGCCGTCTACTTCATATTCGTCAACGTCGGATATGCAGCCGCCGGGCTGCTTTTGCACGTCGCCGGCGTCATGCGTGAAAGCAGGACGGACGCGATGCTGCCATCGCTCAATGTGCTGGTGTACGCACTTGCGACCTCCGGTCCGATCATATTCGTGCTCAGGGTGCGCGAATTGCTCGGCCGCGATATTTTCTTGAGCCTCCTGACTGGGCGATACCGCAAGCCGGTGCAGGAGGAACGCGTGTTTCTTTTCATCGATCTCGCCGGATCGACATCGCTTGCCGAGCGCTTCGGTGACCTGCGCATGCAGGAATATTTGGGAAAGCTGTTTGCAGCCATGGCTGATCCCGTGCTGCGCTATGGCGGATCCATCGACGACTATGTCGGCGACGCTGCCGTGATCACCTGGCCTTACGATCGCGCTGTCGCGGATGCAGCCTGCATCCGCTGCGTGTTCGACATTCTGGAGCAGATCGAAGCGGACGCCCGTCGCTGGCGAAAAGACTACGGCGAGGTGCCGCGCCTGCGCGCCGCTCTGCATGGCGGCACGATCGTTGCCGCGGAGATCGGCGTCGACAAACACAAGATCACCTATTTCGGCGACACCGTGAACACGACGGCACGCCTGGAGGGCCTGTGCCGAACGCTCGACCGTCAGGTCTTGATCTCAGCCGATCTGCTGCGGCGCTTGCGCCCGCCCCTCTTCGTGCGCGCCGAGGATCTCGGCGAGCATGAGGTCAAAGGTCGTGGCCAGAAGCTCGCGGTTCTGTCGCTCACGGCCGGTCCGCTCAGCGGCGACGGCGCCCTGGACCCAGACGGGAAGCCCGTTAGCAGTCCGTCCGTCGGGGCATTCACCTCGCTGTAAGACAAACTTCAAACAGCTGTCATCGAAGCCGCCTATCGGGTTCACCTGCACTCCAACCCGAGGTGAACTTATGACGAAACCCATCCTTGCCGCCATGGCGTTAACCCTTCTGGCGTCGAGCGCCGCGCTTGCCGAGGAAAAGGCCTTTCCTGCAACGCTCGAGGCGCACGCGATCCTTCCCGCAAACACCATTATCGCCGCGCCGGCGGATGCCGCGGAGTACCTCAAGACCTCGGGCAAGTTCTCGACTGCCGACCGCAAGCGCGCCGTCGAACTGGGCAGCGTCGCGGGCAAGGATGGCGTTCGCCCGACCGGTTTGTCGCTGCCCTTCAACGGCCAGCCGATGCAGGGCTTCTCCGGCATCAAGGCGATGGAGGACGGCACTTTCTGGAGCCTTTCGGACAACGGCTTCGGCAACAAGCTCAACTCGACCGACGCAATGCTGATGCTCCACCACCTCAAGATCGACTGGGACGCCGGCAAGGTCGAGGCGTTGAAGACCCTGTTCCTGTCCGACCCAGAGCGCAAGGCGCCCTTCCCCATCGTCATGGAAGGCTCGGCCACCCGCTACCTCACGGGCGGCGACTTCGACGTCGAATCGATCCAGCCGGTGGCCGACGGTTTCTGGGTCGGTGAGGAATTCGGACCCTACATCCTGAAGTTCGACCTTGACGGCAAGCTCACCGATGTCATTGCGACCGTCGTCGACGGCAAGCCCGTGCTCTCGCCGGACAATCCGGCACTGACGCTGCAGGGAGATCCCTCCAAGGAGGCACCGGACTTCAACCTGAAGCGCTCCGGCGGTTACGAAGGGCTGGCACTTTCGAAGGACGGCGCGAAGCTCTACGGACTGCTCGAAGGCCCGATCTGGGCGGACAGCGAGTCGGTGGAAGAGGCGGAGGGCCGGCCGGCGCTGCGGATCGTCGAGCTTGACGCCGGCAGCAAGGCCTGGACCGGGCGCAGCTGGCTGTATCCACTCGCCGAAGGCGGCGAAGCGATCGGCGACTTCAACATGCTCGACGAGAAGACCGCGCTGGTGATCGAGCGCGACAACGGCGCCGGCACCGTCGACAAGGCCTGCGCGGATCCCAAGAACCCGCAGCCGGATTGCTTCGCCGTCGGATCGAAGCTGAAGCGTGTCTACAAGATCGCCATGAGCGACGAAAACGTCGGCAAGGCCGTGCACAAGATCGGCTATGTCGACCTGCTGAAAATCGCCGATCCGAACAACCGCAAGCGCCAGGGCGGCGGCGAGGGCTATTACGACATGCCCTTCGTCACCATCGAGAATGTCGATCGCGTGGACGAAACGCATATCATCGTCGGCAACGACAACAACCTGCCATTCTCCGCCGGGCGTTCGCTCGACAGGGCGGACGACAATGAATTCGTGTTGCTCGAAGTCGGCGAATTCCTGAAGGCCGAATAAGTGGCGCAGTG
>NZ_JBQEMS010000015.1:27359-154975 GCF_052044265.1 Sinorhizobium sp. 22678
CGGCACCCTGCTGTGGCAGGAACGAGCCGGAAAGGGTTCAGCGCTCGAAGGAGAAGGCGAGCTTCTTGCCGGTAAGCTTGCCGAGTTGCTGGAGCCGGCCGTCGAGGCGTTCGCCCTCGAAGTCGGCATAGGCTGCCGGGACGACGAATTCGAGATCGATGTCGGGCTTCGAAGATCGCCGGAGCGTGAGGTGGCGCGCCACACCCGGCATGGAGGCCGAAAAGAGATAGGCGACGCGCAACAATCCGCCCAGGAGCTTCGCCAGCTCGAGCAGGCGCGGCGTCGTGATGCCTGCGAGCGGGCTCGTGGCGCCGTCGTCGTTAAGCCCCTCGAAGCGGTAGTAATTCGCGAGCGCGATATAGGCCCGTCCCGCATGCGTGATGCCGGTGAACGCCGAGTGCGCAATGATGTTCAGCGCCTGCAGACCGCGATAGTCCGGATGCGCCCGCCAGCTGATATCCGCCAGCAGACAGGCGGCCTGGCGGTAGCGCCTCTCCTCTTCCGTTTCTTCGATGCCGAAGAACGACACGAGGCGGCCGGTCCATTCGGCGAGCTCTCGCGCATGCTCGGGCGAACGGGCCCGAAGGATGGCGAGTTCGTTGGCAGCCGTCAGCAGCGGGTCCTGCTGGCGTTCCTCACTGGAAAGCAGCGAAAAGAGATACCCTTCGCGCACGCCGAGCGCGGAAAACGAGATGCGCTCGGGCTTCATGATGGAGATTGCCTCGTGCATCGTCACCGCACCGAAGGGCAACAGGCTCCGGCGGCTCTTGGAAATCGTCGCATAGGCGGAGGGCTTGATATTCTTCGGCTCCATCACTTCGGCAAGGATCGCCAGCGCCTCGTCATAGGAGATCTCGTAACCCTGCATCATGTGCAGCGGGTAGTTGTGCATCTCCATGTGCAGCTTGGCGATGGCTCGCCAGGTTCCGCCCACGGCGTAGAACGTGCGTCCGGTCCCCTTCTTCAGGACCTCGGCGTCTTTCATGACTTTGCGTACCCAGGTCCGCGCCTTGCTGAGCGAGCCGCTCGAATGTTCGAAGAGGCGGATGCCGCCCAGAGGCAGCGTTATGCCCGTGCCGATCCGCTTGCCGTCTACATCGACAAGCTCAAGCGAGCCGCCGCCGAGATCGCCGACGACGCCATCCGGCTCATAGTAGCTGCTGACGATGCCCATCGCCGAGTAATGGGCCTCCTCCTCCCCGCTCAGGATCTTCACCCTTTGCCCGAGGATGGCTTCCGCCCTTTCGATGAAGGCCGCTCCGTTGGTGGCCTCCCGCGCCGCAGCGGTCGCGATCACATACATCTCGGTCGCGCGCGCCTGGTCGGAGAGTGCACGAAAGCGGTGCAGCGCCCTCAGCGCCCTCGCCACGCTTTCCTCCTCCATGCGGCCGGTCGCATCTATGCCCTTGCCGAGGCCGCACATCACCTTCTCGTTGAAAAGCATTGCCGGCGAACGGCTCAGCCCTTCATAGACGACGAGACGAATGGAGTTGGAGCCGATATCCACAACGGAGACCGGGCGGATGCCGGGCAGACGTCCCTGCGCTTCAGATTCGACCATGCAATTCCAGTTTACTTGTGCCAGCCGCTCTTCCAGCCGGCGATCAGCTTCGGTGCACTGGATTTCAGAGCCTCACCCCGGCCCGAAAGGCTCGGATTGGTCATGAAATAATGCTGAGCGTTGAACGGCTCGGCGTCCTTGCCGACTTCCATGCGGCGCGACGTGCCGTCCGGAAGAATCTCGTAGCTCTGCTGGTTGTCGATGAGATTGCCCAGCATGATCTGCGAAAGAACCTGTTCGTGCACAGTGCGGTTGATGAGAGGAACGAGCGTCTCCACCCGCCTATCCAGATTGCGCGGCATCATATCCGCCGAGCCGATATAGACAAGCGCATTCTCCGATGGAAGTCCATGTCCGTTGCCGAAGCAGAAAATTCTTGAATGCTCCAGGAAGCGACCGACGATGGACTTGACGCGGATGTTGTCGGAGAGCCCGGGCACCTGCGGCCTGAGGCAGCAGATGCCGCGCACGACGAGATCGATCTCGACGCCTGCGCAGCTTGCCTTGTAGAGCGCATCGATGATTTCCGGGTCCACCAGGGAGTTCATCTTCATCCAGATCGACGCCGGCCGCCCGGCTTGCGCGTGGACGATCTCCTCCTCGATGTGCTTGAGGATGCGCGGACGCAGCGTATGCGGTGACACTGCGAGTTTCATGCCCCCTTCAGGCTCGCCGTAGCCGGTGATGAAGTTGAAGATGTTCGCCATGTCGTGAGCGATCACCGGGTTGCAGGTGAAGAACGACAGGTCGGTGTAGATTTTTGCCGTGACCGGGTGGTAGTTTCCGGTGCCGAGATGGCAATAGGTCCTGAGCTTGCCCTCCTCACGGCGCACGACCATCGACATCTTGGCGTGGGTCTTCAACTCGATGAAGCCGAAAACCACCTGGACGCCGGCGCGCTCGAGGTCGCGCGCCCAGCGGATATTCGCCTCCTCGTCGAACCGCGCCTTGAGCTCGACAAGCGCCGTCACCGACTTGCCGGCCTCGGCGGCATCGATCAGCGCGCGCACGATCGGGCTGTCGTTCGAGGTTCGGTAAAGCGTCTGCTTGATCGCGAGCACGTCCGGATCGCGCGCAGCCTGCAGCAGGAACTGCACGACGACATCGAAGGATTCGTAGGGGTGGTGGACCACCATGTCCTTTTCACGGATGGCGGCAAGACAGTCGCCCGCATGTTCGCGCACACGCTCCGGGAAGCGCGGATTGTAGGGCTCGAAGCGCAGGTCCTCGCGCGGCGCCTTGGTGATCTCCGAAAGCGTGTTCAGTGCTAGCAGGCCCGGCAGGACCGCGACGCGATTTTCCGGGACACCGAGCTCCTGCACGACGAACTGGCGCAGCGAAGCCGGCATCTCCGAATCGGTCTCGATGCGGATCACCGACCCGCGACGGCGGCGCTTGAGGGCGGTCTCGAAAAGACGCACGAGGTCTTCGGCTTCCTCCTCGACTTCGATATCGCTGTCTCGAATGATGCGGAACGTGCCCGACCCTTTCACCTCGTAGCCCGGGAAAAGCCGGTCGATGAACTGGCTGACGACATCTTCGAGGGTGATGTAGCGGATGACGTTCTTGACATCCGGCAGGCGAATGAAGCGATCGAGCGCCACCGGCAGGCGCAGCAGTGCCGTCATCGGGTCGCGCCCGGTCTTGCTGACGAGCTGCAGGCCGATGGAGAAGCCGAGATTCGGAATGAACGGGAACGGATGCGCCGGATCGATCGAGAGCGGCGTCAACACGGGGAAGATCGCCTGGTCGAATTCGTTCGCGAGCCAGCTGCGATCCTGCGCGGAAAGCGAAGCCGGACGGACGATGAGGATATCTTCCTTGGCGAGATATTGCTGCAGGACGGCAAGCGATGCCTGCTGCTCCATCTGCAGATTGTCGACTTCCGTCAGAATGCTCTCGAGCGTTTCCGCCGGCGTCAGGCCGTCCGGACTACGCAGCGAAAGCCCGGAACGGACCTGGCCCTCCAGACCCGCGACGCGAACCATGAAGAATTCATCGAGATTGGCGGCGGAGATCGACAGAAAACGGACGCGCTCCAGAAGGGGGTGCGCCGTGTTCAGCGTCTCCTCGAGGACCCGGCGGTTGAACTGAAGCCAGGAGAACTCGCGGTTGACGAAGCGCTCGGGGCTCTTGAGAAGGTCCAGCGCTTCGGCCGGCGCCTCACGCTTCTGCTCAGCAGATGCCTCGTGTTCCGTGATTGCAGACGTTGCGCTGTCCATGCCTGTAAAGCCCCATTACTCCGAACGACGAGCTACCCCAGTTTGACGACGGAACTGTGACAGTCAATCGGAGAGGCTTGTATTTGCAAGCTCTTCCAGAACTTCCGCGGCGAGCGCACGCGTCGGCCGCGTTCCACGCGCCAGCGCCAGATGGTCTATCCGCTCGACGATGGTCTGCGCCGCCTCCAGCGAGCGTTCCATGCGCGCGACGACGTAGCCGACCAGGCGCTCGTCCACGAGGAGCTGGCGGTCGGCGAAAAGCTTGGTGAGCACCTGCGCGAGCAATTCGTCGTCGGGCTCGCCGATTTCGACCACGGTGGCAGCCTTGAGGCGCGACTTGAGGTCAAGAAGCCGCACCGGCCATGACATCGGCCATAGCCGAGACGTCATCAAAAGCGCCGTACCGTTCTGTCGCACGCTGTTGATGACATGGAAGAGAGCCGTATCGTCGAAGCCCTGGCGGTCGGCATCCTCGAACAGGACCGGCTTTTCCGCGGCGATATCGGCAGCGTTCGAGCCGGCAAAGGGATGTATCGGCTCCGCCCTCGCCTTTTCGCGCCAGATGCCCGCAAGATGCGATTTGCCGGAACCGACCGGCCCGCAAATGATGACCACCGGCGACGGCCAGACGGGCCAGTGATCGACGATGGAAATGGCCGCGCTCAACCGGTCCGAGACGAGCAGGTCGTCGCGACCGGTTGCGGGCGCATGGCCGAAGACCAAAGGCAATTGTTCGGACAGATGTCTCTTCATGCATTACCCGTGAGCATTCACCTTTTGCAGCTACGCACGTCCGCACGGAAAACCGCTATGCACTGGAAGTGCTCTAGCCGTTGCTCTCCGGCTCCTTGTGAACGGCTGTTCTATGCCCGTGATAGAGATCGCTATCAAGGTACCGCTGGATGCCGAAGCGGACAAGCACACCGATCGCGGCCGCTGCGGGCACCGCCACGAGCAGGCCGACGAAGCCGAAGAGCGCGCCGAACGCAAGCAGGGCGAACATCAGCCAGACCGGGTGCAGCCCGACGCTTTTGCCGACCAGTTTCGGCTGCAGAATATTGCCTTCGAGAAACTGGCCGCTGAAGAAAACGGCGAGAACCACAAGGATCCAGACATAGTCCGGCCAGAATTGAACGAGCGCGACGCCGAGCGCAAGCACGAGACCGACCAGCGATCCCACATAGGGGATGAAACTGATCATGCCGGCGAAGAGGCCGATCAGGAGGCCGAAATTGAGGCCGACCATGCTCAGCCCGATCCCGTAGTAAAGGCCGAGGATCACGCAGAGAGAGCCCTGGCCGCGTACGAACCCGGCAATGGTCGTATTCATGTCGCGAGCGATCTGGCGCACGACCTCGACGTAATCGCGCGGTATCCAGCTGTCGACCCTGTCGACCATCCGGTCCCAGTCGAGCAGCAGATAGAAGGCGACGACAGGGGTGATGACGAATAGGGACAGGATATTGAGAAGTGCCAGGCCGGAGTTCCAGATCTGCTGGAACAGCGTGCCGAGGAAGCTTGCGCCTTGCTCCAAAAGCTTGGCCGAGTTCTGCTTGATGGTCGTCATCTGGCCGGCGAGCCAGTCCGGTAACAGCGTCGACTGGCTGTCGGTCAGGAACTCCTGGAGCCTGGTGATGTAACCCGGCATTTTCTGAATGAATTCGGCGGCCTGCGTGACGACCAGCGGAACGATGATCATCAGCGACAGCGCCAGCACGACGACGAATGCGACCAGGATGGCGATCGTCGCCATCAGCCGGCTCAGACCGAGCCGCTCCAGGCGATCGGCGACAGGATCGAGAAAATAGGCGAGCGCCATGCCGGCGAGAAAGGGCAGAAGGATGGAGCTGAACACCAGCAGGAAGGCAATGAAGCCGACAAGCACCAGCAGCCAGAAAAAGATCTGGCGCTGAAGTCCCATACTGCTGACCCGATCGCCCATGACGGCCCCCGTTGCGCGCGGCGCACCGCACCTTCCGCGTCGTTCGTTCGCACGAGATAGGGCTTGGGGCGCGCCAAGGTCAAGTCCGGCGGCGGTCACGGGACAAACGGCCTGTGACCGGCAGAAGGCGCTGACCACAGGCAGATTCACGAAAAAAGCAGGATCGGGCGCGCCTCTGCGCTTGCACTCCTCGCTTCTCCGTGCCAATCGCATCCGCAATCAGCGACGAGCCCTGGAGAGCGAGCATGAGCCAGTCGGGAAAGAACGGCCTCACCTACAGCGACGCAGGTGTCGATATCGATGCCGGCAACCTGCTGGTCGAGAAGATCAAGCCGCATGTCCGCTCGACCCGGCGCCCCGGCGCCGATGGCGAGATCGGCGGGTTCGGTGGCCTTTTCGACCTGAAGGCCGCCGGTTTCAGCGATCCGGTCCTCGTCGCCGCCAATGACGGCGTCGGCACGAAGCTCAAGATCGCGATCGACGCCGACAAGCACGACACGGTCGGCATCGACCTTGTCGCCATGTGCGTGAACGATCTCGTGGTGCAGGGCGCCGAACCGCTGTTCTTCCTCGACTACTTCGCGACCGGCAAGCTCGATCCCGACCAGGGCGCCGCCATCGTCGCGGGAATTGCCGCCGGCTGCCGCGAGGCAGGCTGCGCGTTGATCGGCGGCGAGACGGCCGAGATGCCGGGCATGTATTCCGGCGGCGACTACGATCTTGCCGGCTTTGCCGTCGGCGCAGCCGAGCGCGGGCAGCTTCTGCCTGCCGGCGACATCGCCGAAGGCGACGTCATCCTCGGGCTTGCCTCGTCGGGCGTGCACTCGAACGGCTATTCGCTGGTGCGCAAGATCGTTTCGCTCTCGGGCCTTGCCTGGGATGCTCCGGCACCTTTCGGCGAAGGCACCCTCGCCGACCTCCTGATGACTCCGACGCGCATCTATGTGAAACCGCTCTTGAAGGCGATCCGCGGGACGGGTGCGATCAAGGCACTGGCCCACATCACCGGCGGCGGCTTCCCCGAGAATATTCCGCGGGTGCTGCCGAAGCATCTTGCCGCCGAGATCGACCTCGGCGCGATCAAGCCGCCGGCCGTCTTCTCGTGGCTCGCAAAGACCGGCGGCGTTGCCGCCAACGAGATGCTGCGCACCTTCAATTGCGGCGTCGGCATGATCGCCGTGGTTCCGGCGAGCGAAGCGGAAAAAGTTGCGGCTGTGCTTGCCGGCGAAGGCGAAACGGTCTTCACGCTCGGCCGCATGGTCGCACGCGCCGAGGGCACACCCGGCACGATCTACAAGGGCAATCTCGCCATATGAGCTTGATGACCGGCAAGAAGAAGGTCGTCGTGTTCATTTCCGGCGGCGGCTCCAACATGATCGCGCTGGCGAAGGCTGCCGCCGCGCCGGATTTTCCGGCCGAGATCATTGCGGTGATCGCCGACAAGGCGGATGCAGGTGGCCTCGACAAGGCGGCCGGGCTCGGCATTCCGACCTTCGCCTTCGTTCGCAAGGATTTTGCGAGCAAGGAAGCGCACGAGGCAGCAATCCTCGCCGAGCTCGGCCGGCTTCAGCCGGACGTGATCTGTCTCGCGGGCTATATGCGCCTTCTTTCTGCGGCCTTCATCCAGCGCTACGAGGGCCGGATCCTCAACATCCACCCGTCACTGCTTCCGCTCTTCCCAGGACTTCACACGCACCGGCGGGCGATCGACGCCGGGATGAGGATCGCAGGCTGCACCGTGCACTTCGTGACGGAGGGTATGGACGACGGGCCGATCGTCGCCCAGGCGGCCGTACCGGTCGTTTCCGGCGACACGGCGGATACCCTCGCCGCCCGCGTTCTTACCGTCGAGCATAAGACCTATCCGATGGCGCTTCGGCTCGTGGCTGAAGGCAAGGTGCGGATGGAAGCCGGCCGGGTGGTCAGCCATGCCGTCGGCGAGGCTACGGGTACGCTCATTTCCCCCGTCATCTGACGCAAGCGCGTCACCTTCCCACCGCCAGCCGGCGGTCGAGCGCATCAAGCACGCGTCGTGTCAAAGCGGCATAATCGCCATCGAAATGATGGCCTCCCTCGATGGGAACCACCTCGATACCTGAGGATTTCAGATCCGGGCAAGCGTCGTCCTCCTCGTCGGTGCCGTAGATGCACTGAACGAGTGGCGGCTCGATCGCCTTGATGTCGTCGACCGGGTCGCCGGCATTCCCCTCTCCGTCGGCGCCGAGCCAGCCGAGGACGGAGATCTTGTAGTCGGCGCGATGCGACAGTGCCATGAGCGTGACCTGCCGTATGCGTGCGCGGGTCGCGGGCGCAAGCAGGTTGTATGTGCGCGGCAGGATGTCGGCGCCGAAGGAATAGCCGATCAGCACTACGTTGCGGACGTTCCACCGCTTGCCGTAATAGGTGATGACACGGGCGAGATCGTCCGCCGTCGCCTGCGGCTGTCGCTCCGACCAGAAATAGCGCAGCGAATCCACCCCGACGACGGGCACGCCCTGCTGCTGCAGGGCATTGCCGACCTCCTTGTCGATGTCGCGCCAGCCACCGTCGCCGGAATAGATCACCGCCATGGTATCGCGCGTTGGCTTCGCATCGAGAACGGTCAGGGGGAGCCCGAACGGGTTGTTCCCGTCGTCCTCCTGCTGGATGTACCCGGCGAGCGTGCCGGAGAGTGCAGCATAAACGTCTTCGTCGCTCGCCTGGATTTCGACGTCCGGATGCTTGGCAGCGAGAGCGGCAACGTGCTCGCGCCCGGCGGGCGACGCAGATGGCGAAGAGATTACGGTTACCGGGTCGGGTAAGGCGCCATCGGTCAGGCCATAGACCATGCGGTCGCCTTTTCGAATTTTTTCGGCTGGAGTGCAGAGCTGCTTCGGCAGGGCGATACCCTCTTCGGGATCGACCGCGAGCGTCCGGCCGATGGTCGCTGCGGGCGACTGCGCGGCGATTGCCAGCGCCATGGTCCCGCCGGCGCCGACGCCAGCGACGATCGGCGGCCGATAGGCGCCGCTGTCGGCCGCGCGCTGTACCTGCTGACTCAAGGATTCGATGTCCGAAACCGTGTAGACGCAGTCCCCGTCATCCCTGGCAAGGGCTGCCAGATAGGCCTTGAGGTCGATGCCGATGACGAGCGCTTTCTCGCTCGAAAGCTTTCGGGCCACGGCATCCTCCCTCTCTGTCCAGCCGCCGGCGTCCGAAAGCAGCACCACGGCGCCGGAAGGCGCCTCTTTCGGGAACAGGATGTGCGGTGCGGGGATCATGCCGGTGTCGAACTTTGCCGAGTCTTCGGCAAAAGACGGAAGGGATGCAGTGCCGGCAATCAGGGCCGCCACGGCTGCACGCTTCAATATCCTCTTAATGGGGGTCATTTCCCGATCACTCCCTTCAGACCGCCGCCGATCAGGAATGTCGCATCCATCAGCGCCAGGATCGGGTTGAAGCCGCCGCTCGCCACCAGGTAGCGCGGTTGCCACTGCGGGTGAAACTTGGACTTGAAGGCACGCAATCCCTTGAAGTTGTAGAAGCGCTCGCCGTGCTCGTAAAATGCCCGGCCGGCGCGGTCCCATACGGGCGCCAGCCGCCGCTCCGACATTCCCGACAGCGGTGCCATTCCGAGATTGAAACGCCGATAGCCTTCGTTCTTCAGATATTCCATCAGTTGCGCGAACAGGAAATCCATCGCCCCTTTCGGCGCCTCGGGCGAGAAACGCATGAGGTCGACCGAGCCCTCCTCCTTCGTGCCGGTGATCAGAATATTGGAGAAGGCCACGATGCGACCCTGCCATTTGAGGATCGCAACAGGCTGCGCCGTCAGATATCGCGGATCGAAGGCGCCGAGGGAAAAGCCCTTTTCCCGCGCATTGTGGTGGGCGAGCCAAGCATCGGAAACGGCCTCGAGCTCCGGAAGGATCGGCGATACCTCCGCAGGCGCGACGACCGAAAACTCCAGCCCGTCGCGTAGGCCACGGCTCACCTGCTGGCGCAGGTTTGCCCACTTGCCGCCCTTCATCTCGAAGCGCGTGAGATCGACCTCGGCAAGTTCGCCGAGGCGGAAGGCTCGCAAGCCCGCATCCGCGTAATGGGCAAGCCCGCGCGCCGAGACCTGGTAGAAGACGGCCCGGCAACCATTGGAGCGCGCGGCCTCGATGAACTGCCAGATCAGGTCCGGCCAGGCATCCACGGGCCCGACCGGATCGAACAACGCAATCCAGGAACGCGCCCAGCGGCCATACATGATGAAGGCCCGGCCGTCGGCGGAGAACATGATGCTCTTGTCACCCATGCGCACGAGGTTGGCATCGGACATGTCCTGCGCGTCGACGATGGCGATCGCCCGTTCCATCTCCTGCCTGCAGGCGGGGGCAACCGCCGCAGCGGCCGGGCGCATCAGGCTCCAGGTCGCTACAGCACTTGCGCCGATCGTCACTCCCAGAAGGGCGCGGAGCCCGCGCGGCGCCTCGGCGGAGAATTCGAACTGCCACCAGAGCTCATGGCTATATGCGACGTCGCGATAGACGAAGAGCAGGACGACGAATGCGCCGAAACAGATGACGCCGAGCGCGGTAAGCCACGGCAGCGTCAGCGCCTGTCCGAAAAGCGAGGCGGGACGGTTGAAGAGCCGACGACTCGCGAGCAGCCCGACAAGGAGGAAGGCGAGCATGCCGGCTTCCCCGAGCGCCACCGCCTTCACCAGGGAAAGCAGGATTGCGGCCAGCGCGATCGCGATCGATGCCCACCAGGCGCCGTCGAGACGCAGCGCCAGCCCCCGAGCGACGATGAACAGCGCCAGCCCCAACAGGCTCGCCAGGAAATGCGCCCCTTCAATGATCGGAAGGGGCACGTAATTCGCAAGAAAGTCCAGGTTCTCGTCCGGCGTCGGCGTCACGCCCGAGAGCACCAGCATCAAGGCGAGGACGAGCGCCAGCGTGGCAAGCAATAGCGGCGTCATCCGGCCGCCGGCGCGGCGAAGGCTGGAGGCTGCCGGGTGGCCCGCCAACTGGCGGAGTTCGATGCCGATCATCACGACGATGGCGATGAGCAAGGGCAACAGGTGGTAGATGACGCGGTAGAGGACGAGTGCACCGAGCACCGCGTCGACGCCGGCTGCGCGGCCCAGGCTCGCAACGATCACCGCTTCAAAAACGCCGAGCCCCGCCGGCACGTGACTGAGCACCCCGAGGCCGACCGCCACGGCGTAGATCGCCAGGAAGGCGGGCCAGCCCACCGTTCCGGCGGGCAAAAGGACATAGAGGACGCTCGCCGACGCAGCGAGATCGAGCGCCGTCACGAGGAACTGGCGCGACGACGTCCGTGAGTCCGGCAGACGAAGGACGAGGCGGCCGATGCGGACCTCGCGACCGCTGCGGGCGGCGACCAGCACCGCCAGCAAGCCGGCAAGGACGAAGGCGGCGATTGCCCGCAGCCATGCCGCATCGATCCCGGTCAACGGCGCCACGTATTCGCCAACGGCAAGCAGGCTCAGGCATGTGACCGTCGCGAGCCCCAATCCGAAGGCGAGCGTGACGAAGGCGATGATACGGGCGATCTCCTCCGGTTCCAGTCCAAGGCGCGAATAGGACCGATAGCGGATTGCGCCGCCGCTCAGCGGACCGAAGCCCGCCGTGTTGCCGACCGCATAGGCGCAGGCGGCGGTGAGCGCGACGGCGGGATAGGGGAGCTTGCGTTCGATGTAGTCGAGCGCGCTGACGTCATAGAAGGTGAGTGCGAGGAAGCTCAAGCCCGTGAACAGGATCGCCGTTGCCACCGATCGCCGGCTTGTTTCCGACAGCGCCGACACGACATCGTCATATTGCACCTCGGCCGTCAGGTGAAAGATCGCCGCCCCGAAGAACGCGATCACGAGGAGTGTGCCTAGCGCGGAGAAATAGCGCTGGTTGCGCTTCAGAAAGAGCATCCATGCGCCCCGCGGCCGCTGGTCTTTCTCTTCAAACTCTTCAGAGGAGGACGCCATTGGATCGCCCGTGTCGTTGAAGGAGACGACAAGGACTTACCGCAGTGCAGCGCGATCAAACAGTGAA
Source organism: Sinorhizobium sp. 22678 (assembly GCF_052044265.1). Taxonomy (NCBI): domain Bacteria; kingdom Pseudomonadati; phylum Pseudomonadota; class Alphaproteobacteria; order Hyphomicrobiales; family Rhizobiaceae; genus Sinorhizobium; species Sinorhizobium sp. 22678. The sequence continues at coordinate 39,123 of NZ_JBQEMS010000015.1, forward strand.
ATATCGGTAATGTAGAATATTGCAGAGTATCAGGCGATTACTTGGCCAGAGAGGCACGGTTGAGCATAGCCCACTGCAGAAGCATGATGGTTTTCGCGTCGCAGATCTCGCCGGTGCCAATCCCCGCGACGGCTTCGTCGAAGGAAATTTCCAACACCTCGATGTCCTCGCCTTCATGCGCAAGCCCGCCGCCCGCCGCGACCTTCTTCGATATATCGATGAGACCGAGGAAGAAGCTCGTGCGCTCCGTAATGGAGCCGGGGCTCATATAGGCATCGAAGAGATGCATAGCCGTCTCGATGCGGTAGCCGGTTTCCTCCATCGCCTCGCGGCAAATGGCCACTTCCGGCGCTTCGCCGTCGAGGAGACCCGCCGGCGCTTCGAGGAGATATCCCTTTTCCCCCTGCAGGAAAACCGGCAGGCGCAGCTGGCGGACGAGAACCACCACCTGCCGCTCCGGATCGAAGAGGAGGATCGTTGCGGCGCGACCGTGGTCGTGGACTTCACGCACGAGGCGCGCGGTGCTGCCGTCGGACATTTCCTGCTCGATCGTGATCTGCTCGAGATTGATGAAACCATCCCAGACCGTCTTGCGATCGATGATCCGGAAGCGCGGGTCTGCGTTTTTGATCATAAGAAATCCTTCGAGGCCTGTTGAGATTCGGGCTACCCGCCGCCGCTTGTTCGATCGCCTGTGCTCGTCACAAGGATCCAGCCGGACCAAGTCCTTGGGCTGAAAGAACTCTTCCCGCCCCGCAGATGAGGGGGTACATAAAATCATCGTGATCTGGAGAGCGGCGGTCAGGTCCGACGCATCCAGACCCGATTGTCGTGGAATGCAGCGCCGCCATAGGGCGCCACGGCATCGGCACCGGTCAAGACGTTGATCCCCTCCCCGTCCAAGTGGGCGCCATTGGGCCAAAGCCCTTCGGCGATGACGACGCCGCGGCGGGCACCCCCTCCGATCTTCGCGTGCAGGCGAATTTCACCACGCCCGTTGCCAAGCCTGACGACGTCGCCCTCGGCGATACCGAGTTCGGCCGCATCCTCCGCATGAATCATGACTTGCGGCCGGCCTTCCTTCTGGATCGAGGACGGGGTTTCGGCAAAGGTGGAATTGAGGAAGGACCGCGCCGGCGACGTTGCCAGCCGGAACGGATGCCGCTCGTCGGCCACCTCGATGAGGTCGACATGATCTGGGAACTCGGGGAGTTCACCGTGCGGCCCCTGAGCCCCCATCGCCTCCGGTGGCCGGTTCGGCGCGGGCGTACCGGTCCAATCCGCCTTGAAGTGGAACCTGCCGTCCGGATGCGCGAAACCGTTGAGGAAATGCGCCTCCTCGAAAGCCGGCTGGCAATCGAGCCATTTCCGTTCCTTCATCTCGTCGTAGCCGATGCCGTAATTGGCGAGCAATCGATCGATATGCTGACGTTCCGTCATCCCGAAGCCGGGACAGTCTGCGACGCCGAGACGCTTTGCCAGCTCTTCGATGACGAAAAGATTGGTGCGCACGGTCGGCGGCGGCTCGACGACTTTCGGCCCGAGCAGAACATGCTGGTGGCCGCCACCGCGATAAAGGTCGTCGTGCTCGAGGAACATGGTGGCCGGCAGGACGATGTCCGCGACTTGCGCGGTGTCCGTCATGAATTGCTCGTGCACGGCGACGAAGACGTCGTCGCGCAGAAAGCCGCGCTTCACCAGCCGCTGCTCCGGCGCGACATTGACCGGATTGGTGTTCTGGATGAGCAATGCCGTCACGGGACCGCGATTGCGAAGCGCCTCGGCGTCTCCGGTCAGCACGCGGCCGATCTGCGACTGGTCGAGCATGCGCACATCCGGATCGTGAAGGGTGCTGCCGACGAGCTCGCGCTTGTCCAGCCGGAAAATGTCGTTGTTCGAATGGAAGGCACCGCCGCCCTCGTGCTTCCAGGAGCCGAGCACCGTGGCAACGGAGGCTGCGGCATGGATCGCGACGGAACCGTTGCGCTGGCGGGTGAAGCCGTAGCCGAGACGGAAATAGGTCCGCGCCGTCGTCCCGACGAGTCTCGCGAAAGCTTCGATCTCCTCCACCGAAAGCCCGGTGATCGCGGAAGCCCATTCCGGTCCGCGCGTCTTCAGATGCGCTTCGAGCCCCGCGGGATCGTCGGCGAATTCAGCCATATAGGCGCGGTCCGCATGACCGTCGCGGAAGGCGACGTGCATGACGGCGCAGGCGAGCGCCGCGTCGGTGCCCGGCTTCAGGACCAGCCCCATATCGGCCTGCTTGATAGTCGGATTGTCGTAGACGTCGATGACGACGATCTTGGCGCCGCGCTCCTTTCGCGCCTTGACCGCGTGGGTCATGACATTGACCTGCGTCGCAACCGCATTGGTGCCCCAGATCACGACGCAATCGGACTTGGCCATCTCTCTTGGGTCCGGTCCGCGCAGGGTACCGGTCGCCATGGTGTAGCCGGTCCAGGCCATGTTGGTGCAGATGGACCCGAAGAAGCCGGAATAGCGCTTGGCGTGGCGCAGCCGCTCGATGGAGTCGCGCTGCACCTGCCCCATCGTGCCGGCATAGAAATAGGGCCAAACCGCCTCCGAGCCGTGTCTCTGCTCGGCTTTGACGAACTGGTTGGCGATCTCGTCCAGGGCCGTCTCCCAGGAAATCTCCTGCCAACGCCCCTCGCCCTTCGCACCGAGCCGGCGTTGCGGCACCATCAGCCGGCCAGGATGATAGATGCGCTCTGCATAGCGGGCGACCTTGGCGCAGATCACCCCCGCCGTATAGGTGTTTTCCGCCGCGCCGCGTACGCGGCCGATCCGGCCCTCGCGGGTGAGGTCGACCTCGAGAGCGCAAGCCGAGGGACAGTCGTGCGGACAGACCGAATGGCCGATGGTTTTTTCTTGTCTGATAGGGGTCGCAACGTTCATGGCTTTTCTATATGGCATGGCCAGGGACGCTCAAAGCCCCATTCGCCATTCATCGAAACAATTGATCGCGGCCATCGGCAACGCTTATGAACTACCGGCACATCTACCACGCGGGCAACTTCGCCGATGTCCTGAAGCACGCGGTGCTGGCACGGCTCGTCACCTATCTGAAGCAGAAGGACAAGGCCTTCCGCGTGCTGGACACCCATGCGGGGATCGGCGTGTACGACCTTTCGAGCGAGGAAGCGCAGAAGACCGGCGAATGGCGCGAGGGCATCGGAAGGCTGATCAAGGCAGAGCTTCCCGCCCCGGTCGCCGCCATTCTCGAACCGTATCTTTCCGCCGTTCGCGACCTCAATCCCGAGGGCGGCCTCGTGCATTATCCGGGATCGCCGAAGCTCGCTCGCATGTTGTTTCGCCCGCAGGACCGGCTGTCGGCCATGGAACTTCATCCGGAGGATCACGAGGCGCTGCACCGGCTCTTCGAAGGTGATTTCCAGAGCCGCATCACCCGGCTCGACGGCTGGCTGGCGCTGGGCGCACATCTGCCGCCGAAGGAAAAGCGCGGGCTCGTTCTCGTCGATCCTCCCTTCGAAGCCGAAGGCGAATATGAGCGGCTGGTGGAGGGGCTGGCCAAGGCATACCGCCGCTTCACCGGCGGCATCTACTGTCTCTGGTATCCGCTGAAGAAGGGCGCGCCGATCAGGGATTTTCACGAGTCGCTCAAGGCTTTGGAAATCCCGAAAACGCTTTGCGCCGAACTGTCGGTGCGCAGCGATCGCGTTACCACGGGACTCGCGGGATCCGGCCTCGTCATCGTCAACCCGCCCTTCACGTTGAAAGGCGAACTCGACATTCTCCTACCCTATCTGAAGACACAACTCGCCCAGGATCGTTTCGCTTCGGGGCGTTGCTTCTGGCTGCGCGGCGAGGCGCCGCTCGATCGAGGGCCTTGACGGATAAGGTTCTGTGGCTTCAATCTCTTACGACGACTCAGGGAGGTAGCCATGACTTGCAAGCTTGCCGCAATGCTTCTCACCTCGCTTTCCCTCGTTGCCGGCGTGGCCAGCAGCGCGGTCGCCGCAGACTTTGCGGAAGTTCCCGTCGCCCGGCACACCTACGACGTCGGCGTTTGCGGCAACCCCTCCGTCCTGGGTTTCATCACCCGGCGCTTCGACTACAAGGCGGCGAACTATCTGCGCGCCAACATCGCCATTGCCGAGATCCGCGAAATGGGTCAGAGCCGCTTCGAACCGCGCGATTACACCCATCTGGTGGAACGCGAATATTGCTACGCGACCGCGGTGACGACGGACGGCGTTCGGCGCCCGATGTGGTATCTGATCGAACGGCCATGGGGCTTTGCCGGCGTCGGGTCCAATATCGAGTTCTGCGTCGGGGGTCTCGACCCATGGTATGTCTACGGCGCCAACTGCGCTTCGCTTCGGTGATCGCAGCACCTAACGCATGTCGCCCAAAAGTGCGCAGCGGTTTTGGGACAACGACATGCATCGGTACGAAAAGCTGAAGCGCATCTCACGAACTCGATCGAATGCGACGCCTTTCAGCCTGCTGCCGGCAATCGTCGTCCTTGGCACGCTTCTCGGCTGTAGCGGTGAAGAAGGCAGCCAGACTGCCCCGAACGCCTCGAATGATTTGGCGAGACGTGCGTCAATGGCGCCTGTGCCCGTCGGCACTGGGTTCGACTTCTATGTGCTTTCCCTCTCCTGGTCGCCGACCTGGTGCGACGCCAACGATCCGAAAGGCAAGTCCGACCAGTGCGAAACCGGCCGCGGACATGGCCTGATCGTACACGGACTCTGGCCGCAGAACGAAGGCAGCTATCCGGAATATTGCCGGGCGCGGCACTCGGATCGCGTGCCCGAATCGCTCGGACGGCAATATTTCGACCTCATCCCCTCGATGGGCCTTATCGGCCATCAGTGGCGCAAGCACGGCACCTGTTCCGGCCTTAGCCAGAGAGATTATTTCGCGGTCACGCGGGCCGCGCATAAGAGGCTCGCCATTCCCTCGGAATTGACGGCTGCGGACGGCGCGGAGAACCTCTCCGTCCAGGCGATCGAAGCGGCCTTCAAGAAGAAGAATTCCGGGATGACGAGCGAGTCGATCGCTGTTACCTGCGAAGGAAGGTTACTCGAAGAAATCAGGATCTGCTTCGACAAGGAACTGAAATTCAGGGCTTGCCCTCAAGTCGACCGACAGGCCTGCAGACGAGACACCGTCTCGTTGCCTCCAGCACCATGATGGAAAGACATCGCATGAAGATACTCTACTCGCCCGCCTCCCCCTATTCGAACAAGGTCCGCATGGCGGCTCATCATGCCGGAATCGCGGCGGAAAGCGTTCTCACGGAAACCAATGCCAATCCGCCGCAGCTGATCGACAACAATCCGCTCGGAAAGATTCCGACGCTGATCACCGACGACGGCCAGGCAATCTACGACAGCCGCGCGATCATGCATTTCATCGATCGCGAAACCGGGGGCAAGCTCTATCCGAAGAATCACGAGAAGCGTACCCGGATCGAGATCTTCGAGGCACTTTGCGACGGCATATGCGACAGCCTGCTCGCGATCGTCTACGAGAAACGCTTCCATCCGCCTGAAAAGGTGCACCAGCCCTGGATCGACCGGCAATGGGAAAAGGTGGAACGGGGCCTCGACTACCTCGAAGCAAACCTGCCCAAGACCGGAGGGAAGCTCAATGCCGGTCATTTCGCACTCGCTGCCACGCTGCGCTACATCGAACTGCGCTTCGCCGGCGAATGGCAGAAGGGCCGGCCCAAGCTCAAGAACTGGCCTGCCAAATTCGAGAAGCACTTCCCGGATTATTCGAAGTTCAAGGCTTGAGCATCGCGAAGCTTGCTCTTGCTTGCATCGCCCCTCATCCGGCCTGCCGGCCACCTTCTCCCCGCAAGCGGGGCGAAGGAGACTCGTGGCGCGCGCCGCAGGATGCGGCTCAAAACAAAAAAGGCCGGGGTTAGCCCGGCCTTTTTCGATCGCGTTGGACGGATCAGAACTTGACGCCCATACCGAGTTTGACGCTGTGCTCGTCGTAGCCGGACGAGATCGTCGAACCGCCGGCGCGGAAGTCCTTGGAGCCGTAATCCGTGTAGCGGTATTCAGCACGCGCGGTGATGTTGTCGGTGACGAAGGTTTCGGCGCCGACACCTGCGGTCCAGCCGACAAGAGTCTTGTCGTCGGAGCCTGCCGGAGTCGAAAGCTTGGCATTGCCGAGTGCGACACCGGCCGTGCCGTATACGAGAACCGGGTTCAGGTCGACACCGACGCGACCGCGGACCGAGCCGTTGACACCCTGCTTGACGCGGCGGCCGCTGGAACGGGCATCGTTGCCGGTGTAGTTTACGTCGGCCTCACCGCCATAAACCATCTGGCCGTCCTGAACGTTGTAGCCGCCATAGAGACCGCCACCGAAACCGACCGACTTATTGTTGCCGGTCGCATCGGCCTCGCCATGGTGCCAGTCGATGGTGCCGCCGACATAGGCGCCGGACCAGTTGCGCACCGCCGGTTCGGTATATTCGGCAGCCGGAGCAGCCGGAACTTCGTCGACCACGTCAGCGGCGTGGGCGGCCTGGAAAGCAACGAGGGCCATGGCCGAGGCCATGAGGGTGGTGGTGAGCGTACGCATACTATTCTCCTTTCGAACCGGCGTTCCGTTTTAGGTGTTTCCCGGCGGAACACCGGACATCTGTAATTAACCCGCCCGGTTGACCCGAAATTGATCAGGAAATGAGGAATCTCAAGAGCCAAAATGTGAAATTTTAGTGGCGGCAACGCGACTGAAAAGCGATGTTGCAGCGCAGACACAGGAGTTTTATTAACCATGATTCAAGATTAACGAAAGATATACTATAGCAATACAAACTAATGCAAATTACGGCTTCCGCGTTAATTTTTCAGAAATGAATCCTCCGGCGAGAGTTTCGGCGAGCGTTTCCAGTCTATATCTTCTGCCACTCGGCATCAGGATTCGAAGAACGGGACGAAACGTTGAAAAGGACACTCAAGGCGGCGCTCGTTACCGGCGGCGCCCGACGCATCGGCAGGGCAATAGTCGAGGATCTGGCGGCGCACGGTTTCGCGCTCGCTATTCACGCGAACGGATCGTTCGCAGAAGCGGAGGCGCTCGCCGAGAAGCTGGGAAAGACCGGCGCGAGGGCGGTCGCACTCAGAGCCGATCTTACCGAAGTCGGCGCTGCCTCCAGGCTCATCGCGGAGGCAACGGCCCTGCTCGGTCCGCTGGATCTCCTCGTCAACAATGCCTCGGTGTTCAACAAGGACAGCCTCGCCGAGTTCGACGAAGCGGTATGGGAGCGGCACTTCGCGCTGCATGTCAAAGCCCCCTCCCTGCTCGCCCGCGATTTTGCCCTGCAGCGGCCGGCCGACGTCTCCGGTCTCATCGTCAATGTGATCGATCAGCGCGTCTGGTCTCCAAATCCGCGCTTTTATTCCTATATGTTGTCGAAGTCGGCGCTGTGGACGGCAACTCAGACGATGGCCCAGGCGCTCGCCCCCGACATTCGCGTCAACGGCATCGGACCCGGGCCGACGCTGCCGAACGAGCGACAGGATCCGCGTGATTTCGAGGCCCAGGTCGAGGCGCTGATCCTCAGGCGCGGTCCGGCGCTCGATGAATTCGGACGTGCGATCCGCTTCCTTTTCGACACGCCGTCGGTTACCGGACAGATGATTGCACTCGACGGCGGCCAGCACCTTGCCTGGGAGACGCCGGATATTCGGGAGATAGTGGAATGAACGGGCAGACGCCCACCGATGGCGGCATCCTTTACGACGCCACGGAGACGGACGACGAAGACGATCTGGTCGAAGTGACCGAGCCCGAACGGCCGGCGCCGGCAATAGGATGGGCGGAGAGCCTGCCGGAAGCGGCGGGCCTCAAGGGAGCCGAACTCATCCAGGCCTTCGTCAAGCGCCTGCCGAACGGGCCCGGCGTCTACCGGATGCTCAACGAGGCCGGCGACGTGCTCTATGTCGGCAAGGCCCGCAGCTTGAAGAAGCGGGTGAGCAACTATGCGCAGGGGCGCGGCCACTCGAACCGCATCGCGCGCATGGTTCGCGAGACCGCACATATGGAATTCGTGACGACGCGGACGGAGATCGAGGCGCTGCTGCTCGAAGCGAACCTCATCAAGCGCCTGCGCCCCCGCTTCAACGTGCTTCTGCGCGACGACAAGTCCTTCCCCTATATCGTCGTCACCGGCGATACGCGAGCGCCGGCGCTCTACAAGCATCGCGGCGCGCGCAGCCGCAAAGGCGACTATTTCGGCCCCTTCGCCTCGGCCGGAGCAGTCGGACGCACGATCAATTCGCTGCAACGCGCCTTTCTTCTCAGAACCTGCACGGACAGTGTCTTCGAAACACGCACGCGCCCCTGTCTGCTCTACCAGATCAAGCGTTGTTCCGCGCCGTGCACGAACGAGATCAGCGATGCGGACTACGCGGAACTGGTCAGCGAAGCCAAGGACTTTCTCTCCGGCAAGAGCCAGGCGGTGAAGGCGACTATTGCCTCCGCCATGGCCGAGGCTTCGGAAAACCTCGATTTCGAGCGTGCCGCGCTTTACCGCGACCGGCTGGCCGCGCTGAGCCATGTCCAGAGCCACCAGGGCATCAATCCGGCCGGCGTCGAGGAAGCGGACGTCTTCGCCATTCATCACGAAGGCGGCATCTCCTGCATCCAGGTGTTCTTCTTCCGGACGGGGCAGAACTGGGGCAATCGCGCCTATTTTCCGAAAGCCGACCCTTCGATTCCCCCCGCCGAGGTGCTCAGCGCGTTTCTTGCCCAGTTTTACGACGACAAGCCCTGTCCGCGGCAGGTCCTGCTCTGCGCCCCCGTCGAGGAACAGGAACTGCTTGCACAGGCGCTCAGCGAGAAATCCGGCTACAAGGTCTCGATCCTCGTGCCGCAGCGCGGAGAGAAGAAGGATCTCGTCGAGCATGCGCTCGCAAACGCCCGCGAGGCGCATGGCCGCAAGCTCGCGGAAACCGCTTCGCAGGGGCGCCTGCTCGAAGGTTTTGCCGCAACCTTCCAACTCCCTTACGTGCCGCGCCGCATCGAGATCTACGACAACTCGCATATCATGGGCACCAATGCGGTGGGCGGCATGGTGGTCGCCGGCCCGGAGGGCTTCGTCAAAGGCCAGTACCGAAAGTTCAACATCAAATCGACCGACATCACGCCGGGCGACGATTTCGGCATGATGCGCGAGGTCATGACGCGGCGCTTCTCCCGTCTCCTGAAAGAGGAGGGCAAGCCGGATCGGTCCGCAGAGCCGGGTGAGGATGCCGGTTTCCCCGCGTGGCCCGACGTCATCCTGATCGATGGCGGCCAAGGGCAGATGACGGCGGTTCGTGCGATTCTCAAGGAACTCGGCATAGAGGATAGCGTGACGGCGATCGGCGTGGCCAAGGGCGTCGACCGCGACGCCGGCCGCGAACGTTTCTTCGCCGAAGGCCGGGAAAGCTTCACTCTGCCGCCGCGCGACCCGGTCCTCTATTTCATCCAGCGCCTGCGCGACGAAGCGCACCGCTTCGCGATCGGCTCGCATCGGGCTCGCCGGAAAAAGGAAATGGTCAAGAATCCGCTCGACGAGATCGCCGGAATAGGCCCGACACGCAAACGCGCGCTCCTCACCCATTTCGGAACCGCCAAGGCAGTCTCCCGCGCCGGCATTAACGACCTGATGTCGGTAAACGGCATTTCCGAAACGGTCGCCCGTATCGTCTACGAGCATTTCCACGAAGACGCCGCCAAATGACGGCGCGGCGCGGTTCAGCCTGCATTCAGGCGAAATCCGCCAATTATGACAGGCGTCACGCAATGATCTGTTGACCTTATGGTCGCAAAGTCATTCTGTACAGCTGAACCCGGAGGGGATGAGGAAAGGCATTCGGCGTTTCCGCCCGCATCCCGCTTCGACCACTAGAATCGATCGCGCCGAGACCCCAGATGGCGGGAAATGAGGACTGTCGTGTCCAGAGAAACCGAATCCATGCCAACGCCCATAGCCTATAGCATCCCGAATCTGCTGACCTATTTCCGCATCCTGATCGTGCCGCTGATCGTCTTCTGCTTCTTCATCGAAGGACGGCTTCACAGCTCGGACTTCGCGCGCTGGACCGCGCTTATCCTCTTTGTCGCGGCTTCGATCACCGACTTTTTCGACGGCTATCTCGCCCGCATATGGAAGCAGACCTCCAATATCGGCCGCATGCTCGACCCGATCGCGGACAAGCTGCTGGTCGCCTCGATCCTGCTGCTCGTGGCCGCCGACGGGACGATCGCCGGCTGGTCGATCTGGGCTGCCATCATCATCCTCTGCCGCGAGATACTGGTTTCCGGTCTGCGCGAATATCTTGCAGCTCTCAAGGTCAGCGTTCCGGTGACGCGGGTTGCCAAATGGAAGACGACGATCCAGATGGTGGCGATCGCGTTCCTGCTCGCCGGTCCGGCCGGTGACAAGATCGTGCCCTATGTGACGGAAGCCGGGATCCTGCTTCTGTGGATCGCCGCGGCCATCACACTCTATACCGGCTACGACTATTTCCGCGCCGGCCTGAAACATGTGGTCAACGAATGAGCACGGTAAACCTCGTCTATTTCTCCTGGGTTCGCGAACGCATCGGCAGGCCTGAAGAAACACTGGACCTGCCGGAGGATGTCGTCACGATCGCCGATCTGCTTGGCCATCTGAGGACCCGCGGCGAGGAGTATGCCGCGGTGTTCGAGCACGCGAACGTCATCCGCGCGGCGATCAACCAGGAACATGTGGAGCACGGCGAGCCGATCGCCGGCGCCCGCGAGATCGCCCTCTTCCCGCCGATGACGGGCGGCTGAGATCATGGCTGCCCCGGTCACCGTGCGCGTCCAGCGCGACGATTTCGACATCGCCGCCGAAGTCTCGGCGCTTTGCCGTGGGCGGACTGACATCGGTGCGGTGGTCACGTTTTCGGGGCTGTGCCGGGACGAGGCCGGAGCCCTCGGCGCCCTCGAGCTCGAGCACTATCCCGGCATGGCGGAGGCGGAGATCGAACGGATATGCCAGGAAGCGGTCGAGCGCTTCGGCCTGCAGGCCGCAACCGCCATCCATCGCTTCGGCCGCATGGAGCCGGGAGCGAACATCGTCCTGGTGGTAACCGCCTCGCCGCACCGGCAGGCGGCATTCGATGGCGCGAATTTCATCATGGATTTCCTGAAGACCTCGGCCCCCTTCTGGAAGAAGGAACATCACACCGACGGCAGCGCAGGCGATTGGGTCAGCGCGAAGGATGCGGACGACGCGGCACGCGATCGCTGGACGCGTCGCGGATCTCACACCGCCTAGCGGTTCATGGAATGATCTTTTCCCGGCGCGTGATCGCGAGCACGATCACCAGAAAGCCGAATATGGCGAAGTCCCGCCAGAGGATGGGTCCATAGGCACTCCACAAGGTCTCCATGAGGCCGATGCCGGCTGCGCCCAGTGCCGCGAATAGCGGCGAAGCCTGCCCGCCGATGGCCGCGATGAACAGGACCTTGACCCCGAAGGTCAGGCCGGTGCCGAAATCCATGTTGCCGTAATAGGAAGCAGCGAGAATCCCGCAGAACGAAGCGATCAGCGACGCCACGCCGTAGGCGGCGACATAGACCACGCCGGGATCGATACCGCAAAGCGCGGCGGCCTTGCGATCCTCGGAAACGGCACGCCAGTAGCGGCCGGCGTAGGAACGGGTCAACAGCCAATGGCCGCCGGCGACAAGTGCCACCATGAGCGCGGTATTGACGAGTTGTACGACCGTCAGCGCGACCGGAAAGGCGGGATTGGGCCAGAACACCACCACGTCGTTCAGGAAGGGCGGCAGCCAGAGGCTTCTGGTGTCGGAGGCGAGCCGGGCTGTTTCCATCAACACCAGCAGGCTTCCGAGCGAGGCGACGACCACCGCGTTGGCGGAGGAAAAAGCCAGGGGCCGCATGACGTAGCGGCCGGCAACAAGGCCGGCACCGAGCCCGAATGCGAGCGCCGCTGCCGCCCCCAGCGCGAGCGCCGCCGGCAGTACCAGCCACAGCCGGCTCCAGCCGACATCGGCGAAGAGCACGAAGATTTGCCCTGCAAAGGCGAAGAGTGCGCCATAGGTCAGATCCGCCCGGCGTGTGACGGCAAAGGCGATCGCGTATCCGAAGGCGAGCGCCGCATAAAGCGCGGCCACGGGCACGGCGTTGGCGATCTGCTGCAGGAAATAGGCCATGGCACATCCGCGTGATGACAAGCGTACTATAACTGGTAAAATAGCTTTTACCAGTTAGGATTTTTCGCATGAGCTTCACTTGGACCGCACATCGATTCTCCGGCGGCGCGCTCGCACTGGACGTCGCCAATTCCGTGGTCCTGCGCTTCGACGCGGAGCGCCGGATCGATCGCTTCGACGATCCGGCGGCGATCGACAGCTTCGCCGAGGCCGCAAATCTGTACGGCGCCGAACGGAGCCGTTTCGGCACGCTCGTCCCGGCAAAATCAGAGCGTCGAAATGTATTCATTGGACTGCGCGAGGCGACCGACCGCCATTTCCGCGCGCTGGTGCGGACTGAGGATCGGCCGGACCTCCTGGCCGATCTGCTCGAGGCGATCGCCACCGTCCTGCGTCAACCCGCGACCACGGGCAAAGGCACGCCGCTCGATGTGGCCACGGCGCATTCGGCACTTGGTCTCATTGCCGGACCGGAGAGGGAACGCCTCAAAATCTGTCCCAACTGCGCGTGGCTGTTTCTCGACCGCAGCCGCAACCGAAGCCGGACGTGGTGCGACATGGCGGTTTGCGGCAACCGCACGAAGGCCAGGCGTCATTATCGCCGCAGCAGAGAGGAACCGAAGCCATGAAGAGAGCCATGATATCCGCTCTGCTCGCCGCAGCGGTCGCTGCCGGCTGTCAACGCGAAAGCGGCAGGGATCCGCTCGAACTGACCGGCAAGATGTTCGTGTTCAACTATCGGCTGGCCTATGCGACCTATATGGTCACCCTCAACAAGACGGAGCCGGTCCCGGATGGGAGCACTGTCGTCGCAACCTTCGAAAACCCTGCCGGCGGCAATCCGCTGACCCTTGAACGGCGGCTTTTCCCGAAGCTGAACAAGGTGGTGCTGGAAAGTCCGGACATCACCTGCGTGAAGAAGCAGAGACCCTATGCCGTGACCATCGAGGTCAAAGGGCCGGACGGGACATCGCTTCAGAGATTGGAGACGACTGTCATTTCCGACATCGATCAGGACGTGATGCCGGCGAAGCCCCTTGTCGAAGGTCCGGCCTACGACAAGAACCCGGAGGTCTTCAAGGACGGCAAGGCGCCGGCGCGCTTCGAGACCGCCACTTGCCCGACGTAAAAAGCCGGAGCGTCCCCGCCCCGGCTCGAAAATCACGTCCCTGCTTTATCGCTCAGCCGACGATCTCGGTGCCGGAGAACCAGTAGGCGATTTCCTCGGCAGCGGTTTCCGGGGCATCGGAACCATGAACCGAATTTTCGCCGATCGAAAGAGCGTGGACCTTGCGGATCGTGCCCTCGGCGGCGTTAGCCGGGTTGGTAGCGCCCATGACTTCACGGTTCTTGGCAATGGCGTTTTCGCCTTCGAGAACCTGAACCACGGTCGGGCCGGAGGACATGAATTCGACGAGCTCGCCGAAGAACGGGCGCTCCTTGTGGACCGCATAGAAGCCTTCGGCTTCGCGGCGGCTCATCCAGACGCGCTTCGAGGCGACGACGCGAAGGCCGGCATCCTCCAGCATCTTGGTGATGGCGCCGGTCAGGTTGCGCTTCGTCGCATCCGGCTTGATCATCGAAAAGGTACGTTCAATCGCCATTGGCTCAATTTCCCTTGCTCTTGAGAAGTGGCGGTTCATTAGCCGCCAATTCCGCGCAAAACAAGGGGGCGCGGCGATGATTCGCCCCCTCGCGCTGTAGTTTCACGCCGCTGTCACGCTGCGGCCCAAGCCGTCGTGAAGGTCGAGGCAGCGCTCGAACCAGTCGGTGACGACGTCGCCTGCGGCAAGCAGGCGGCGCGGCGAAGCGATACGCGCCCATTGCAGCGCGCCAAAGACGATATAATCGGCAAAGAGCGGCCCGCCGCCGCCGAGGAACGGCTGAAACTTCAGCATGTGGCGGAGCGGTTCGAGCTTCGCCGAGAAGGTTTCGAGGTCTTCGCGCCCGGCCTCGGCAACCGCCTCCAGCGGCCTTCCGAAGCGCTCCTCGCGGCTCGCCCGGAAATATGCCCGGTCGATCGGATCGAGGCTGTCATGAATGTCCATGATCGCGATACGTCCGATCGCGGGAGGCAAAACCGTTTGCGACCAGCCCTCGACAAAGCGAGCCATGGCCTTTCCGCCTTCGCCGGAAAACAGCGGGGGACGATCGGGATAGGCCTCTTCGAGATAGAGAGCGATATCGAAGCTGTCGCTGACGAGTTTCTCCCCGTCGCGCAGCAGGGGAACGATCTTCGTCGCCCCCTGCTCCAGCCTCGGAATCTCGGTGAAGCCGACGGGCGCGATGTCGAAGGCTAGGCCCTTGTGCGCGAGCGATAGCTTCGTCTTCCACACATGCGGCGAAAAGGGGCGGCTCCTGTCGGTTCCGGAGAGTGCATAGAGTTTGCGTGTCATTCAGGCTCCTGTATTTCGCTACCGAGGCACATAAGGGGAGCACCGCTTGCGGATCAAATCACTTAATTTCATCAGTAGCATTCGACACCCTGATACGGATTCGCGATAGGTTGCCGACCACACGAGGAGCCGACCACACGAGGAGATTGCCGATGCTCGACCATTACCGGATGTTTGCCGACTACAATCGCTGGGCGAACCGGCGTGTCTACGCTGCCGTCTCGGAACTATCGGATTCGGAATACCGGGAGAACAAGGGAGCGTTCTTCGGCTCGCTGCACGGGACGCTGAACCATATCCTCGCGGCGGACCGGATCTGGATGAAGCGGTTTACGAAAGAGGGCGAGGCGCCGTCGCGACTCGACGCCATTCTGCACGAAGATTTCACCGGACTGGCGGCGGCGCGGGCGGCCGAGGACGACCGCATCATTGCCTGGGTCGACAGCCTCGACGAGGCGCGCCTTGCCGGGCACTTCACCTACTCTCCGCTCACCAATCCGGTCGAGGTCACGGAGCGGCTCGCACGGACGCTCGCTCACTTCTTCAATCATCAGACCCATCATCGCGGCCAGGCGCATGCGACCTTGACCGCGCTTAGGCAGCCCTCACTGACGCTGGACCTGGTTTTCTTCCTGCGGACCGAGGGCAAGAAGTGGGCCGATTGACGCGAGGCCGGAGCCGCGCTCCGCGGCAAGCGAGATGCGCCTGTCTCGGGCGCCGGCGAGCCACGCGATAAGTTGCCCCTGCCCCAGCCAGGCGGCAATGCCGAGCGCGATGCCCCCCAGGATTGAGCAGAAGGCAAACGCCAACGGCGAGAGCAACGGCCGGATCGGCAGCAACAGCAATTCCGGCACGAAGCGGTGCAGGATGTAGATATGAAAGCCCGCTGCGGAAAGCGGCAGGATCAGCCGCGTACCCCATTGCGGCATGCGAATGCGCGGCAGGAAGAGCAGCGCCGCCAGGACGACGATCTGCAGCAGATATTTGACTTTCGTCCCGATCCAGACGCCCTCATAAAGTCCGAGGAACAGGAAAACGCCTGTTCCTGCCAGCATTACCATCGAGCGTTCTTTCCACGTTTCGGCAACTGCCGCACACCAGCCGAGCACCGCCATGTAGAAGATCCATGGAAGGGTGAATATCTGGCGGTTGCCGATATCGACGAGAAGCGGAAACGCCATCCGGGCAGCGAAGGCCGCGGCGAACAGCGCCATGCCCACCGCAAGAGGTCTCCTGGCCGCGGCGTGCCGAACGACCGGAACGGCAAACAGAGCGCCAAACACCAGCAGCATCTGACAATAGGCTTCGATGAACCAGTAAAGATAGGGCACCATGCCGTGGCGCCCGGGGTCGGCAAAGCCGAAATTCCCGACGAGAGAGACCGACGCCCAGGGTACCTCGCCCCAGGCGAGCGTGTAGCCCGCCACGATCAGATAATAGGGGACGAGAATCTGGACGAGCGGCCGCAGCAGCTTGTCTATCGCGCCGGAGAGCAGTGCGCCGCTCTGGAAGCGCGCTAGACCGAAGCCGGCGAGAATAACCATGGCAGCCGATCCTCCCGGAATCGGCCAAAGCGTCTCGTGGTGGACCACGACCAGCAGGATCGCCAGCGCCCGGATCAGGAGATCCGCGTCGATCCGGCGGCTCTTGCGCTCGCGGCTGCCGAGGGCGGCGAGTTCGCCGATCGAGAGCTTTTCCCAGGCCTCCGGCAGTTCTCCGAGCCTCCTCTCGAGGCCGATCGAAAGCTGGACGAAACGGAGTGAATCGCCACCAAGCGACAGAAAACTGTCCTCCCGTCGAAGCTTCTTCGGATAGAAGAGCTGGGCAAAAAGCGCCTCGACGTCCCCCTCTTCCGAACTGCCGCACGTCGCCGCGGCCGGCCGCTTGCGAAGGGCCGGGTAATCGATCTTGCCGGATGTCAATCTCGGCAACTTGTCCAGGCGGGAAGCCCCTAAATGCATCAAGGTCAAGCCGCTCGCCTCGACGAGCAGGCGGCGAACTTCATCCGGATCGCGGTTTCCCACATAGTAGGCATGGATTTCGGTGTCGCCGCCGACCACGGCCGCGGCGACGCCGTGCCGCTCCAGGGCCGCCTCCAGACTGTCGTGACCTATTCGGAGGCCCGCAATCTTCGATATCCGCTTTGTTCGTCCGACGATCCGGAAGAGCCCGTCCGCATCTCTTACGGCCAGATCGCCGGTCCGCAATTCCGACAACTCGGCCCCCCGCGCGAGATCGGCGCGTGACGACGCGTAGCCCATCATCACGTTCGGCCCGCGATAGACAAGCTCGCCGGGCTGATCGGCGCTGGAGATTATCCTTCCACCGTCGTCCTTTATCGTCAGGCTGCCGCCCGAGATGGCGATGCCGATCCGGTCTTCCCTGCCCCGGAGGCGGTCCGGCGGCATATAGGCCATGCGAGCGGTTGCCTCTGTCTGGCCGTACATCACGAAAAGGCACGCGTTGCGCGCGGAGAGATGCTCATTGTAGCGGCGAACGAGTTCCGGCGCCAAACGTCCGCCGGCCACAGTCATGAAGCGCAGCGCCGGAAAGTCCCGCTCCCGGAATCCCGCCATTTCCAGGAGGTCGTAGGAATAGGGGACTCCGGCAAAATTGGAGCTGCCGCTCTGCGCAAGTTCATCGAGGAAGCCCTCGTCGAGGATGGAACAGCCCGGCATATAGACGCTCGCGCCCACGGCGAGGTGGGCGTTAAGGACGGAAAGCCCGTAGGAATAGTGGAGCGGCAGGATGAGGCAGCCTCGGTCCGCTTCCGTCAAACCGAGATATTCCGCGATTGATCGCGCATTGGACTGGATATTCATGTGCGACAGCCGCACCCATTTTCCCTGCCCGGTGCTGCCGGACGTCGAGAGCAGGACGGCAAGTTCGGGATGCGGCGCGATCGCATTTCCCGCCAGCCGCTCCATGCGCCAGCGATCGCCGAAGCGGCGGTAGCAATATTCCGGCTTGAAGACGTCGCGATCCTTGACCATGGAAGCGGTGCCGCACAGGGCGACCGCGTGGCCCGCCTCGAGTGCTGCGAGATAAGCAACGATAGCGTGTTCGGAAAGATCGGCCTCGATTGTGACCAGGCCGCGATCGCCGCGCCACCGAGAAGCGAGCCGGTCGATGCGCTCGGCAAGTTCGCGGTAACTCACGATCCGCCCGCCGCGCAAAAGCAGCGCCGGCCGATCGCCCCGCGCAGCCAGACTTGCAACACCGAACGGAGACACCGAAACTTCGCCTGAGCCGCCCAAGACCACCTCCATTTTAGCAAGGCGGCATATTATTGCTGACTCCCATCGTCAAGTATAAAGGGCGAAGCGGAGAGAGGACGTTGTGCGAAACGGTTTTGCGCGCGGAGTGCGCCGTTTGAAAAGGCCACCCCGGAGCACGAAAGACCCGGTTCGGGGGAACCGGGCCTTTCGTTCGGGCGGAGCCAGAGGCGCGTGGGAGGCCGCGCCCGCTCCGTGACTCGTCGGCTGTGACCTTAGCGGCTGAGGCCCTGGTAATATTCGCCTTCACCGCCGGAAACGACCTTCGGCTGCGGAGCATAGCCGACGGAACCGGTGGACGTACGGTCGAGGGAGCCGTCGGCACGGCGAACGGCCGTCTGGTCACCGGCTCGCGCTGCGCGTTCGGTGTAGAGCGGCTTGTCGCTGACACCCTGATAATAGCTGCCGCCGGCAAAGGCTGCGGACGCACCGCCGAGAACGGCTGTGGCAACGAGGGTGGCGGCGAGAGCAGTATGGATTGCGTTCCTCATGATCATCACTCCTGATCGGTCGTTCGCTTGAACGAAGGTTTCGTCGCGACCGCCTTGATCGGCACCATTCCGGACGCGGTGGCCTCGCCGATGGCGCCCGGTCCGATCAAAGGGTCAGAAGAGCATTCTCGTGCTCTCCGTCCGAAGATGTGGGGCCTCATGATGAGGATGGGAAGTATTGATTATCGGAACACGTTGTCCATGAATCCATAACAATCCTTACTTGAAAATGCCTTCGGCATCCTTATCCGAGCGATCGCGAGAGCAGTGGCGCGAGCCTCTTGCCTTCCCGAAAAAGTCCGGGCAAAAGGCCCGGATGATCCAGATATCCGGCCTCTCCGCCCGCATTGCGGGCCGTCTGCTTATCGACAACGCTTCCGTGACGCTTCCGGCGGGCACGAAGGCCGGGCTCGTCGGGCGCAACGGCGCCGGCAAGTCCACACTGTTTCGGGTCATCACCGGCGAGCTTGCGGCGGAAGCCGGCGGTGTTTTCTTGCCAAAGAACGCTCGGATCGGGCAGGTCGCACAGGAAGCGCCGGGGACGGAAGAGCCTCTGATCGAAATCGTGCTCAACGCCGACAGGGAACGCACCGCGCTCATCGCGGAGTCGGAGACGGCGATCGACCCGCACAGGATCGCCGAGATCCAGACGCGGCTCGCCGACATCGGCGCCCACTCGGCGGAAGCGCGCGCGGCAAGCATTCTCGCCGGCCTCGGCTTCGACCACGAGGCGCAGAAACGCCCCGCCTCCTCCTTTTCCGGTGGCTGGCGCATGCGCGTGGCGCTTGCCGCGGTCCTTTTTTCCGAGCCCGATCTGCTGCTCCTCGACGAGCCGACCAACTATCTCGACCTCGAAGGAACGCTGTGGCTCGAGGACTATATTCGCCGTTATCCGCACACCGTGATCATCATCAGCCACGATCGCGACCTCCTGAACACCGCGGTGAACGCGATCGTTCACCTCGATCAGAAGAAGCTCACCTTCTACCGCGGCTCCTACGATCAGTTCGAGCGGCAGAAGGCGGAAGCGGACGAACTGCAGATGAAGGCGAAAGCCAAGAACGAGGCGGCCCGCAAGCATCTGCAGAGCTTCATCGATCGCTTCAAGGCCAAGGCTTCCAAGGCCCGTCAGGCCCAGAGCCGCATCAAGGCATTGGAGCGGATGGGCACCGTTGCAGCCGTGATCGAAGACCATGTCCAGGGCTTCACCTTTCCGGACCCGGAGAAGCAGGTGGCCTCGCCCATCGTCGCCATCCAGGGCGGCGCGGTCGGCTACGAACCGGGCAAGCCTATCCTGAAGAGGCTCAATCTGCGCATCGATGCGGACGACCGGATCGCGCTTCTCGGGTCCAACGGCAACGGCAAGTCCACCTTTGCGAAGTTCATCGCCGGGCGCCTCCCCGCGCAAAGCGGCGAGGTGCGGATCGCCCCGGGGCTGAAGGTGGGCTTCTTCGCCCAGCACCAGCTCGACGACCTCGTGCCGACGCAGAGTGCCGTGGAGCACGTCCGCCGCCGCATGCCGGAAGCACCGGAAGCGAAGGTGCGCTCCCGCGTGGCGCAGATGGGACTTGCAACCGAGAAGATGGACACCGCGGCCAAGGATCTCTCCGGTGGCGAAAAGGCGCGGCTTCTTATGGGTCTTGCCGCCTTCGAGGCGCCAAGTCTGCTTATCCTTGACGAGCCCACCAACCATCTCGACATCGACAGCCGCAATGCACTGATCGCCGCCCTCAACGACTTCTCCGGCGCGGTCATCCTCATTTCGCATGATCGCCACCTGATCGAAGCGACGGCCGACCGGCTGTGGCTGGTGCGCGAAGGAACCGTCACGAACTACGACGGCGACCTCGAGGACTATCGCGGGCTGATCGTCGGCGGGCCGAAGCCCAGGGACGACAAGCCCAGGGTGAACGGATCGGATGAGGCGCTCTCCAAGGCAGACCAGCGAAAGGCCAATGCGGACAGGCGAGCCTCACTGGCACCGCTCAGGAAAAAGATCAATGAGATCGAGTCCTTGACGGCCAAACTGGAGAAAGTGATTCAGGCCCTTGATGCCGAGCTTGCAGATCCAGCGCTTTACGAGAAGGCCCCGGCAAAAGCGGCTCAGCGCGCCAAGGAACGCGCCGATGCCGTGGAGAAACTTGCTGCTGCGGAAGAGCAATGGCTGGAGCTGTCGGCGGAATACGAGGAAGCGATGGCGGGATAATCAGCCCGGCTGCTCTCGATCACGATGTCTTTAGGTCGGGTCGACCTAAAGACATCGGCGGCTCTAACCGAGCTCGAAGGTCGTGATCCCGTAAATCCGTGCAAGCGGCAGATCCGGTGCAGGTCCGCGATACATGCGGGCGGTCTCGAAAACCGGCTTCATGTTGTAGCGCGTGCAAAGTGCTCGGGCGGACGCATTCGGCTCGGGAACGTCCAAATAGATCCGTTCCCCGCCGGTGCCGGTTGCGAGCTTGCGAAACAGGAGATCCGCACCGGTCTCGCTGTCGGCGAGCAGCGGACCGATCTTGTAGCCTTCGCGGCACTTGCGGATCGTTCCGTACCCCGTGATGGCGCCGTCTCGCAGCAGGACCACGCTTCTGCGCGTCTGCAACTGCTTGGTCCATTCGCGCAGAAACGCCTCGCGCCGCGTTGGATTGAACCTCATGTCATAATCGATCAGCGTCGCCGAATGCACCGGCGCCACGTCGACAAGCTCGGTGCCGGGCGGCTCGGTCACGTTCACCACGCCGCCGTAGCGTATGTTCGCGTGCGCCCAGCCGAAACCCGATTTCCGATAGTTTCCCTGCTGGCCCACGACCCCGTCGAGGCCGATGGTCCGCCCCTCGGCCCTTGCAATCGCCCACTTCCAGAGATCGAGGCCGATGCCCCTGCCCCGATACGCCTCGTCGGCGATGAAAAAGCCGAGAAACGCGTAACCGCTGCCATAGCGCACGAGCGAAATGGCAGCGGCAAGCCGCTCTTCCTCGACCGCGACCCAGTAGCCTTCTGGATCGGCGGCCCAGAAAGCATTGCCGTCGTCAGTACCGGGATTCCATCCCTCCCTGGCGGCCCAGTCGATGATCGTGTCGAGCTCGGCCCGTGTCGCAAGACGAATATGTGGCATCTGAAATCCTGACTTCGGAGACCCCCTCGAGAGGCAAGAAGACGGACAAGATAGATTTGGGTTCCATCTTGTCCACCCAAGCGGCTAGGCTAATTTTTGCAACTGGATGCCGGCTTGTCGGCATTTCCCAATCTGCTAAAAGGGTGCGGAATAAATCATACTAATCAGGGCGGAAAACACCATGTCCCCAATCAACATTGCCATCGTTGGCGTCGGCAAGATCGTGCGCGATCAACATCTGCCGGCGCTTGCGAAGAACGCGGACTACCGCCTGATCGCAGCCGCGAGCCGCCATGGAACGGTGGACGGCATCGACAATTTCAAGTCGATCGAGGCCATGCTCGAGGCCATGCCGGGGGTCGAGGCGGTTTCGCTCTGCATGCCGCCGCAATACCGCTACGAGGCGGCGCGTACCGCACTTGCCGCCGGCAAGCATGTCTTCCTCGAAAAGCCGCCGGGCGCGACTTTGAGCGAGGTCGCGGACCTGGAGGCGCTGGCGGACGAAAAAGGCGTTTCGCTTTTCGCGAGCTGGCACTCGCGCTATGCGCCGGCAGTGGAGGCGGCAAAGACGTTTCTGGCGTCGACCGCGATACGTAACGTCCGGATCATCTGGAAGGAAGATGTTCGCCACTGGCATCCGAATCAGGAGTGGATCTGGGCAGCCGGCGGTCTGGGCGTCTTCGACCCCGGCATCAATGCGCTCTCGATCATGACCCACATCCTGCCCCAGCCGGTCTTCATCACCTCCGCGACACTCGAATTTCCCGAAAATCGCGACGCGCCGATCGCCGCCACGATCGCCTTCAGCGATGCCGAGAAGCTCGATGTCGCTGCCGAGTTCGATTGGCGCCAGACAGGCAAGCAGAGCTGGGACATCGTCGCTGAAACCGATGCGGGCGAGATGGTCCTCTCCGAGGGCGGCGCCAAACTCGCGATCGACGGCAAGATCGTCCACGAGGAGCCCGAGCAGGAGTACCCCATGCTCTATCGGCGTTTCGCCGAGATCATCAAAGCCGGCAGATCGGATGTCGACCTGGCGCCGCTCCGGCACGTGGCCGACGCCTTCATGCTCGGCCGCCGCAAATTCGTCGAGGAATTCCACGACTAAGTGTCGCGTGTGCGGACATGGTGCTGTCGCCCTCGCCGCCGCTGATGCCCCTCTCCCCGGTTAAACCCGAGGGGACGAGTACGACGCTGCCGCGAGTCTCTTTCGCACCGCCTGCGGGGAGAAGGTGGAAGGCAGGCCGGATGCGGGGCAACCGGTTCCGGCCTGATTCGCGTCGATCACGCCTTCTTTTCCCATCTTCCGTCACGGTTCTGCTGCCAGTAGGTGAGATTGTGCCCCTCGCCCTTTAGCCGCTTCCACTGATCGCGCGCCGCCTCGAGCTGCTGCTGGTCGTAGCCGTCGAACATGAAAACAACCCGCTCATATTCCGAAACCGGCGGCGGCTCGGCGCCGTCGACGACGAAGCGCACAGTCGCGGCGTTCCGGTTGCCTTCATCGGCAACGACGAGAATCGGTTGCTCCGCCGCGAAATCGCCGGCGTCCGTCCCATGCGGCAGGAAGCTGTCGTCCCGATAGACCCATAGATGCGTATCCAGCGCATCGCGCCTTTCGGCGTCGATCGTCTGCACGACCACCCGCCAGCCGCGCTCGATGCTCTTGTCGAGCAGCGGCGGCAGGGCGTCTTCGAGCTTCGATTCCGTCAGGTGGTAAAAAAGGATCTCGGTCATTCCGATCTCGGGCCAACGGTCACGATTCGTAGTTCGCGCGCACCAGCTGGTCGAGGAGACGAACGCCGAAGCCCGAGCCCCATGACTGATTGATCTCGTCGGTCGGCGAGCCCATGGCGGTGCCGGCGATGTCGAGATGCGCCCAGGGGGTGTCCTTGACGAAGCGTTTCAGGAACTGCGCCGCGGTGACAGAGCCGCCGTGCCGGCCGCCGGTGTTCTTCATATCGGCGAACTTGCTGTCGATCATCTTGTCGTATTCCTTGCCGAGCGGCATCCGCCACAGTCGCTCCTGCGTCGCCAAACCGGCGGCGAGCAACTGCTCTGCCAGCCGGTCGTCGTTCGAAAACAGCCCCGCGTAATGATTGCTGAGCGCTACCATGATCGCGCCGGTCAGCGTTGCCAGATCGATCATCAGCTGCGGCTTGAAGCGATCATTGCAGTACCAGAGGGCATCGCCGAGGACGAGCCTGCCTTCGGCGTCGGTGTTGATCACCTCGATCGTCTGCCCGGACATGGACGTCACGATGTCGCCCGGCCGCTGGGCACTTCCGTCCGGCATGTTCTCCACGAGCCCGATGATACCTATGGCATTGACGGCTGCCTTGCGCGCGGCAAGGACATGCATGAGGCCGGTCACTGCCGCCGCTCCGCCCATATCGCCCTTCATTTCCTCCATGCCGGAAGCGGGCTTGATCGAAATGCCGCCGGTGTCGAAGACGACCCCCTTGCCGATGAAGGCGACCGGCCTTTCCTTGGCCTTTCCGCCCTTCCACTGCATGACCACCAGCCGCGGCGGACGGGACGAGCCTTGCGCCACGCCGAGGAGTGCGCCCATGCCGAGCTTCTTCATCTCCCGCTCGGTCAGTATCTCGACATCCACGCCGAGTTTTTCCAGTTCCTTCGCGCGCGCCGCGAACTCGACGGGGCCCAGCACGTTGGCGGGCTCGTTGACGAGATCGCGCGCCAGAAACACGCCTTCTCCGACCGCCTGGGCCGTCGTGAAGGCCTTTTTCGCTGCGATCACCGTGCCGGTGACGATGGTGACCTTGACCGGTTTCTGCGCCGCCTTCGGCTCGTCATCCGATTTCCGGGTCTTGTAGCTCTCGAAGCCGTAGGCATTCATTTCCATGCCAAGGGCGAAATCCGCAGCTGCCTTGCCGGTCACTTCGAGCCCCGGCGCATCGAGGAAAACCGTGATCTTTTCGGCAGACCGCGATTTCGCAGCCGCGGCGCCACCGGCCTTCAGCCAGTCGTGATCGCCGACGCCGCCCGCGTCCCCGAGGCCGAGCAGGACAATCCGATCGGCCGGCGAGCCGTGCGGCGCAATGACGTCGAGAGTCGAGAGCGCCTTGCCAGTGAACTTCCCGACCTTCGCCGCCTTCGCCAGGACGCCCTCCGGATCGGCGACAGCCGCCCCGGCCGCTTCCTTGGCGCCCGCAACCTGCAGGAGTATCGCGACGCCGCCGGCCGGGCGGTGGGATTTGCTGAAAGAAAACTCGAATTTCATCGGCATGCAGGACTCCAGGCACTTTCTGACGGTGGCGCCCGGCCTGTTACCGGACGGCTACAGTGACCGACATTCGCGACGTCGGCGGTGATCGAAGCTGTGGGGCGCACCCTTCTCGCTTTTCAGGCGCTTGGCAAGATGCTCGCACATGTTTACATGCGGTTAACCGAAATTCTTCGGCTTATATTTTCCCTGTTGTCGCAGATTCCGATTCGCGGCACGGGGACGAAGACGGCCACCTCGGCCGGCAAGAAATTGCGCGCTCGTCCGCAACCGAACGGCATACGAATTTGAGCAGGACCTTGGACCGGATACGGCTATGAAGCTCATCGAACGCTACATATTCCGGCGCGCCACGATCATGTTCCTGGCGACGCTCCTGCCGTTGATGGGCATCGTGTGGACCACGCAGGCGCTCACCAATGTCAACCTCGTTACCGACAGCGGTCAGTCGATCATCGCCTTCCTGAAGCTCGCGACGCTGATTCTGCCCTCGGTCGTGCCGATCATCCTGCCCTTTGCCCTGGTGATCGGCGTGACGCAGACGCTGAGCGCGATGAACACCGATTCAGAGCTTACGGTGCTCAGTGCCGCCGGCAGTTCGCGCATGTCCATCATCCGGCCGGTGATGTTTCTCGCGGCAGGACTGAGCGTCCTCTCCTTCGCCATCGACAATTTCGTCGAGCCTTATTCGCGTGTTGCGGTACGCAAGATGATCGCGACGGCCCATGCGGATCTGCTTGCCTCCGTCGTCCAGGAGAACGCATTCCGCAAGATTACCGACGGGCTTTACGTTCAGGTCGGCGCCCGCCGCAGCGGCGGCGTGCTGCAGGGCATCTTCGTTGCCGACGCGCGCGATCCGAATTTCGAACTCGTCTACTATGCGCGCGAAGGAGCCGTCGACGAGGAACGCTCCGCGCTGGTGATGAAGGACGGAGAGGTCCACCGCAAACTGCCGGACGGCGACGTTTCCATCATCAAGTTCGACTCCTACGCCTTCGATCTGACCGACCTGACCAGGATGGCGGGAGAGGCCAATATCCGCGCCAAGGATCGCGATCTCTTCTATCTGCTTGACCCCGATCCCGACGACGAAGCCTACAAGAGAGCTCCGCGCGCCTTTGCGGCGGAGCTGCACCGGCGCTTCACCGAATGGACCTTTCCGCTGCTCTTCGGCCTCATTGCACTCGTCGTCAGCAGCGATGCCCGGTCGCATCGCGAAGCACGCGTGCACCCGATGGTCAGCGCCCTTGGAGCGGCTCTGGTCATCCGGTGGATGACGTTCTACGCGGCCAACAGCGCCGAAGATTCGGTATGGTTCGTGCCGCTCATGTATCTGATCCCGCTGGTGACCGGAGCGCTTGCCATACAGCAGCTTGCCAGCAACCGGCGCCTCGACATCCCCATGACCTGGCAGGAAAAGCTCACGGACCTCATGGTCAGGCTACGGCTCGTGCGGCCGGCGGGTGCCGACGGGGAGCAGCCCTCATGATTTTCAACACGCTCGGACGCTATTTCTTCAAACGTTATGCACGCACCACGTTTTGGTTCCTCGTCGGCATTTTCGCGCTGATCTTCATCATCGACTTCAGCGAACTGACCAGCCGCATGTCGAACCTGCCACATTACACGGTGTCGGGCGCGCTGCTGATGACCGCGTTCCGCATTCCGACGATTCTGCAGCAAACGGTGCCCTTCGTCGCGCTTTTCGCGGCGATGGCTGCATTGATCTCCCTTAACCGGCGCTATGAACTCGTCGTAACTCGGGCGGCGGGCATTTCGGTCTGGCAATTCCTGCGTCCGTTCGTCGTCGGCGCGCTGCTCTTCGGCGTGCTTGCAGTGGTCGTGATCAACCCGCTTGCAGCCTGGGGAACCAAGAAGGCGGAAGCGCTGGAGGCGGAGTGGGGCTCCACCCGTTCGGCCGCCGCGAACTCGATTCCCTGGCTCCGGCAGATCTACGACGGCACCGACACGATCATCGGTGCACGCTCCGTCCAGAACGGCGGCACCGAGCTGATCAACGTGACCGTTATCCACTTCGATCCACAGGGCGCAATCACGCTCCGGCAGGATGCGAAGTCGGCGAAACTTGAAGATGGTTACTGGCTTCTTAACGGCGTCGTCGAGACGGAGGTCGGGCGCCTGCCGCGTCGTATGGAAACGGCACAGCTTCGCACCAACCTGAAGCCGGATTTCGTCCAGGAACGTCTGGCAAAGGCTGATTCTATTCAGTTTTTTGACCTTCCGCGGAAAATCGAAGTGGCACGGTCCTTCGGCTTTTCCACCAACGGCCTGGAAACGCAATTTCACTCTCTCATGTCGCTGCCGCTGCTGCTCGTCGCCATGACGCTGATCGCCGCCTGCGTCTCGTTAAAATTTAGCCGGTTCAACCAATCTCGATCGGTGATTCTCGGTGGAATCCTGTCGGGCTTCGTGCTTTATGTCGTCACCGTGCTTGTCAAAGCATTCGGGAGCAGCGGCATTGTGCCTCCGTTCGTTGCAGCCTGGCTGCCGGTTGTTGTAGCAATGGCGCTGGGCTCGACGATTCTACTGCATCAGGAGGATGGCTAGTGGCGGCAGGCAACCGCAAACGCATGAAGCTTACCAACGCTGCCCTGCTTGCAGGCGTGGCGCTGCATATGCTTGCCATCGGAATGAATGCGCCAGCCAAGGCGCAGGATGCAGGGACGCGAATCGACGAACTGCAGCCGAATATTCCTGCCGACGCCAAGCTGCTGCTGACCGCCAATGAGCTCGTCTACAATCGCGACACGGAAAAGGTGACCGTACGCGGCAATGTGCAGATCGAATACGGCGGCTACAAGATGGTGGCCCGGCAGGTCGATTACGATCAGAAATCCGGCCGCATCCTCGCGACCGGCGACATCCAGCTCATCGAGCCGGGCGGCAACATCGTTTATGCCGACAGAATGGACGTCACCGACGACTTCGGCAACGGCTTCGTCCAGGCCCTCAGGATCGAAACGACGGATCTGACGCGCCTGGCGGCGGAAACCGGCGAAAGACGCAATGGCGAGGAATTCATCCTCAACAAGGCTGTCTACACCGCCTGCACGCCGTGCAACACCAAGCCGGAACATCGCTCTCTGTGGCACATCAAGGCCCAGCGAATCATTCAGAACGGACGCACCCGTACCATTCGGCTCGAGCACGCCTATTTCGAGCTCTTCGGCAAGCCGATCGCCTACATTCCGGTGATGGAAATCCCGGACCATACGGTCAAGCGCAAGAGTGGCTTCCTGTTCCCGCAGTTCCGCTACACGCAAAAGCTCGGCGCCGGCGTAGGAGTGCCCTACTACTGGGCGATCTCGCCCTACATGGACGCGACGATCACCGGCACCGGGCTGACCCGCCAGGGTTTTCTCCTTGAAGGTGAGTTCCGGCAGCAGTTCCACAACGGCCTGCATACGCTGAACGTCGCCGGCATCAGCCAGCTGGACAGGGAGCAATTCACACCGGGAACCGTGGACGCGCTGGAAACCAATCGCGGCATGATCGCTTCGCGGGGCAAATTCGAGATCAATCCGCGCTGGAGCTTCGGCTGGAACGTCCTCGTCCAGTCGGACAACAACTTCGCCAAGACCTACGATCTGTCGACCTTCGACGGCACGACCTATGTGAACCAGGCCTATCTCACGGGCCTTGGAAAACGCAATTATTTCGACCTGCGGGCCTTCTATTTCGACATTCAGGATGCCGACCCAAACAGCCTCGACGAAAACAAGCAGCCGATCGCGCAGGTCCTCGACTATTCCTACACTGCACCGGAGCCGATCCTGGGCGGCGAACTCAACGCCGATTTCAACCTTACCAACATCAAGCGCAACCGGCTCGACAGGATAAACGTGCTGGGGGTCGAGCGCTTCCGCGGCCTCGAGGGTACCTCGCACAGGCTCACCGGCGAACTCGAATGGAAGCGAACCTTCATTGCGCCCGGCGGACTTGTGCTGACACCGCTGCTCGCGGCACGCGGCGATGCCCTCGGCATGAATGTGGATGACCCGGTCGGTTACACCGGCAACTTCAGCAGCAGCGATGCCGAGACCCGTAGAATGTTGACCGCCGGTCTCGAGGCACGCTATCCGATCCTCTTCGCTGGAGAGACGAGCACCCACGTTCTCGAGCCAATCGGGCAGCTGTATGCGCGTCCGGACGAGCAATATGCGGGCGGACTGCCGAACGAAGACGCGCAGAGTTTCGTCTTCGACGCGACCAACCTCTTCGATCGCGACAAATTCTCCGGTTACGATCGCATCGAGGGCGGTACGCGCGCGAATATCGGTCTGCGCTATACTGGAAGCTTCGACAGCGGCTTCGGCCTGCGCGCCATAGCCGGCCAGTCGTTTCACCTTGGCGGCCTCAATTCCTTCGCGACGGACGATCTCGTCAAGGTCGGGGCGGATTCGGGCCTCGAAACCGACAGTTCCGACTATGTCGCCATGTTGGGTATCGATGCCCCGTCGGGTCTGATGGCGAGCCTCTCCGGACGGCTGGACGAAAGCGACTTCTCGCTGCGCCGGGCCGATGCAACGGTCGGCTATCTCGGACTGAACTGGCAGGCCGCTCTCACCTATACGCGGATCGAAGCCCAGCCGACCTATGGCTCACCGTTCGATCAGGACGAAATCCAGACCGCTGCCGCCTACCGGTTCCACGAATATTGGTCGGTTTTCGGCGCGGTGACCTACGACATCGACGCGGGCGTCGTCTCCCGCAACGGCCTCGGCATCACCTATGACGACCAGGACACGCTGTTCTCGATCGTCTACAAGCAGGAGCGGGACACCGACAGTTCGCTTGCGAACGATTGGTCGATCGGCGCCCGCATCAGCTTCCGCACGCTCGGTGACGTCTATGTCGGCGACACCAAGTTCGACGAACTGGACTACTTCTAGATGTGGAGCCTCAACAGGTTGTCCTCGGCTAGACCGAGTCTGCTGATGGGTGTGGTTGCGTTTAGACTGCCGTGCGGCCTGTGCCAATTGTAGCGATGAAGCCAATGGGGCAACTCGGCGGCGCGCCGGTCCGAGTTTGGATAGGCGACGGCATAGGCCCACTCTCTGAGGGCGGTCTGGATAAAGCGTTCGGCCTTTCCGTTGGTCTTGGGTGTGTATGGTCTCGTGCGAACGTGCTTGAGGCCGTGTTCGCGGCAAGCCTGGACGAATACCTTTGATGTGTAGCAAGGCCCATTGTCGGTCATGACGCGCTCGACTACGATTCCGAGGCTGGCATAGTAGGCCAAGGCTGCCTTGAGGAACGTCACAGCGCTTTCTTTCGTCTCGTCCGGCAAGATCTGTGAGAAAGCGACCCGCGAGGCATCATCGATGGCGACGTGAACGAACTCCCAACCGGCACCCCAAGCCTTGCCTCTGCGCGAGCTCTGTCGGGTGCGATCGCCGGTGATGCGGTGGCCAACCTCGTGGAACCGCCCGAGCTTCTTGATGTCGAGATGAATCATTTCGCCGGGAAACCCGCTCGTAACGGCGAACGGGTTCGGCCGGTTCGATGTCCTTGAGCCGGGAGAGACCGGCACGCTTGAGCACTCGGCTCACCGTCGCCGCAGATACACCCGTTTGCTGGGCAATATGCTTGCCGGTCAGCCGTTGTCGGCGCAATGCGACAATCTTGTCGGCGATCTTGAGTGCGGTTTGCCGTGGGCTCGTCTTCGGTCTGGACGAGCGGTCCATCATGCCGTCGCAACCGTCAGCCAGGAACCGTTTCACCCAGCGTCCAACCACTTTTGAAGTGACACCGTAAACCCGTGCAGCCTGGGCTTTGGAAAAACGCCCCTCAACGACGTCGCGCGCCATCTCCACTCGACGCAGCGGCGTCAAACGGGCATTCTTATGAATGTTCATTCGGTCCTCCGAGAATCACTGAAGCTTCACAACCTCAGCTTTCACGGGCCGGACCGAATGGACAACCTCTTGAAAGCTCACATCTAGAGCGTTTGAAACGGCGCACTTCCGGACGGAAACCGTTCCACGTTTTTCCTGGGAAGTGCTCTGAAGTGGCCATGTTCCGCCCTCGCCGCATCGGCCCGATCGGAATCGACCTTCGGAAAGGACGGTTTCATAAGTTGAAGCGTCCTTCCGGCGTCGGCTCCGGCGTGAATCGATCATGCGGTCTTGTCATTGTTTGGCCGCATGTATTATGCATTTCCCTCGCATTGACACCTATGACGCCGCGCGACTTGCGGGGCGCGTAGAGCTCGCCGTAGCAAGGCAGTGTGGCAACTGAAGCCGCCGGCAACGGGAGGCAGAACGAACAGGGGAATGATGATGGGCGGGAAAAACGCGATCGTGAGGTTGCTTTCGGCGGTTGCACTGGCGGGTGCGCTGAGTGTCGCAGCGGGTACGGCTACCACGGCAATGGCGGCGAGTACCGTGGAGGCGGTCGTCAACGGCACCGTGATCACCTCAGGCGACGTAGCCAAGCGGGTCGCTTTCCTTCGGCTTCAGAGGCAAAGCGGCGGCGCGGCCGAAGCCAAGCAGCAGCTCGTCGACGAGGTACTGAAGCGCGCCGAGATCGCGCGCGTTCAGCAGTCCGTCAGCACGGAGGAGGTCGATGCCGCCTTCGCGCGTTTCGCCGCCGGCAACAAGCTTTCGCCGGAGCAGCTCGGCAAGATCCTTGACCAGGCCGGCGTCGGCATCGATCATTTCAAGCAGTATATCGCAGTCCAGATGAGCTGGCCGCGTGTCGTCAACTTCCGCTACGGCAGCGCCAGCCGCCTTTCCGGCGGCGACCTCGTCAAGCGCATGATGCAGGGCGGCGGCAACAAGCCGGTCACGACGGAATATTTCCTGCAGCAGGTCATCTTCGTCATTCCCGAATCGAAGCGCGGCGCCATCACGGCAAAGCGGCAGGCTGAAGCCAATGCCTCGCGCTCGCAGTTTCCAGGTTGCGACACCTCAAAGGCCTTCGCGGCGAACTACCGCGACGTTTCGATCCGCAGCCTCGGCCGGATTCTGGCACAGCAGCTGCCCGAGGATTGGAAGCCGCTCGTCGAAAAGGCCGGCGACGGCATGACGACGGGTACGCGCGTTACCGAGAAAGGCGTCGAATATCTGGCAATCTGCAAGAAGCGGCAGGTCAACGACGACGCCGCCGCCGAGATCGTCTTCCGCGCCGAGGATCTCGGCAAGAAGAAGGCCGAGGGGGAAGACCCGAACAGCGCCAAATATCTTGAAGAACTGCGCTCGAAGGCGCAGATCGTCAACAAGTAACGAGCCGGTATGAGCGAGACGAGCATCGGGCCGGTCGCCCTGACCATGGGCGATCCGGCCGGCATCGGCCCGGAGATCAGCCTCTCCGTATGGGCGAAGCGGGCCGATCGGGCGACACCGCCGTTTCTCTATGTGGGCGATCCGGCGGTACTCGCCGCCCGTGCCAAGCTCCTGGGTCTGACCGTGCCGATATGCGAGACCGATTGCCTCGGGGCCGTCGCCGCTTTCCGGCAGGCGCTGCCCGTTTGGCCGGTCCGCTCCCCTGCCCCCGTGGTTCCCGGTAATCCCGATGCGGCGAACGCTTCCGCCGTAACCGATGCGATCGACACCGCCGTCCGGCTCGTGCTGGCGGGAGAAGCGTCCGCCATCGCCACCAATCCGATTGCCAAGGCAGTGCTCTACGAGGCGGGGTTCCGCTTCCCGGGCCACACCGAATATCTCGCGGATCTCGCCGCGCGCGCAACGGGCGTTGCCGCCCTGCCGGTGATGATGCTCGCCGGACCGAAACTGCGCGCGGTCCCGGTCACGATCCATATCCCGCTCAAGGACGTTCCAGCGGCGCTGACGCCGGAGTTGATTTACGAGACCTGCACGATCACCGCGGCCGACCTCAGGAGCCGTTTCGGCCTGCCGGCGCCGCGCCTGGCGATTGCCGGTCTCAATCCGCATGCGGGCGAAGGCGGCGCGCTCGGCCGCGAGGACGATGCCGTCATCCGCCCCGTTATCGATCGGCTGCGCGCCGAGGGGCTGGACGTCGTCGGCCCCTTGCCGGCGGACACCATGTTTCACGATCGCGCGAGAGAAAGCTACGACGTCGCCATCTGCATGTATCACGATCAGGCATTGATCCCGGCCAAGGCGCTCGGTTTCGACGACAGCGTCAATGTCACGCTGGGCCTGCCCTTCATCAGAACCTCTCCGGATCACGGAACCGCTTTCAGTCTGGCCGGGAAAGGGATCGCGCGCGAGGAAAGCCTTCTTGCGGCACTGCGGCTTGCAGAAGAACTTGCCCGCAACGCCGGCAGGACGAAGCGCTGATGGCGGCTCTCGACGGTCTGCCGCCGCTACGCGACGTCATCCAGCGCCACGGTCTCGACGCGAAGAAGGCGCTCGGCCAGAATTTCCTCCTCGATCTCAACCTTACCCAGAAGATCGCGCGCACCGCCGGTCCGCTGGAGGACGTGACGGTGATCGAAGTCGGTCCGGGTCCCGGCGGCCTTACACGGGCGATCCTCGCTCTGGGGGCCAAGAAGGTCGTTGCGATCGAGCGCGATTCGCGCTGCCTGCCGGCACTCGCCGAGATCGGCGCCCATTATCCGGGGCGGCTCGACATCATCGAGGGCGACGCATTGAAGGTGGACTTCGAATCGCTTGCCGACGGCCCGGTGCGCATCATCGCCAATCTACCCTACAACGTCGGCACACAGCTTCTCGTCAATTGGCTGCTGCCAGGGCACTGGCCGCCCTTCTGGCAATCCCTGACGCTGATGTTCCAGCGCGAGGTCGGCCTCAGGATCGTCGCCGGCGCCGATGACGATCACTACGGCAGGCTCGGCGTCCTCTGCGGCTGGCGTACAAAGCCGCGTCTGGCATTCGACGTGCCGCCGCAGGCCTTCACACCGCCGCCCAAAGTGACGTCGACGGTCGTCCATCTCGAGCCTGTCGAAGCTCCGATCCCCTGCTCGCCCGCGGTCCTGGAGAAGGTCACCCAGGCAGCCTTCGGCCAACGGCGCAAGATGCTCCGCCAGAGCCTGAAACCCCTCGGTGGCGAGGCGCTGCTTGCAAAGGCGGGCATCGATCCGCAACGCCGCGCGGAAACCCTGACTGTGGAAGAATTTTGCCGACTGGCCAATTGTCTGTAGAGTCGGACGCTTGCGACAGCGCAGGAACGAGCCCGCAGCCGCCGGTTGTCTTCCCCCTCATACGCCTGCCGGCCCCCTCTTCCCGCAAGGCGGGCGAAGGGATAAGCGGCGCGTTCAGAGTGGATTTTCCGTCAGCAGTCCGTTGACGAATTCGAAGAGGCCGGGGCGCCGGTCGCGGCGAAGGCGCTCGGCTTCGACGATCGCCCTGACGGCGGAGAAGGCCCGGTCGAGATCGTCGTTGACCACGATATAGTCGTATTCGCGCCAGTGCTCGATTTCGGCGCGCGAATTAGCGAGCCGCGTCGCGATGACCTCTTCACTATCCTCGGCGCGCCGATGGAGCCGCGACTGCAGCTCCGCCATGGACGGCGGCAGAATGAAGATCGATACCACGTCGCCCGCCATTTTTTCCTGCAGCTGCTGGGCGCCCTGCCAGTCGATGTCGAAAAGCATGTCCCGCCCTTCGCCCATCGCCTTCTCGACGGCGTCACGCGGCGTGCCGTAGTAATTGCCGTGCACTTCGGCCCATTCGAGCAGCGAGTCCGTTGCCCTCAGTGCCTCGAACTCTCGGATCGACTTGAAAAAATAGTGCCGCCCCTCGATCTCGCTCGGCCGCCGCGAACGCGTCGTCACGCTCACTGAAATGCTCAAGTCCGGATCGGCTTCGAGCAGGTTGCGGGCGATCGTAGACTTCCCCGCACCTGAGGGCGAGGAAATCACGAGCATCAGCCCGCGACGAGCGATCTTGATGGGCGAAACGGTCGCCGGTTTCATATCCTACTCCAGATTCTGAACCTGTTCGCGGAACTGGTCGATCACGACCTTCAATTCGATACCGGCGGCAGACACGGCAGCGGCATTCGATTTCGAACAGATGGTATTCGATTCTCGGTTAAATTCCTGTGCAAGGAAATCGAGCTTGCGTCCGACCGGCCCGCCCTTTGTCAGGAGGTCGCGGGCAGCGCCGATATGGGAACTCAGCCGATCGAGTTCCTCCCGAAGATCGGCCTTCGTCGCAAGCAGCGCGACCTCCGCATGCAGCCTTTCGCGGTCGATGCCGGACGCGTTGGCCATGATCACCGAAACCTGCTGCGCCAGCCTGTCGGCGATCGCCTGCGGGCTGCGGGACGGATCGTTTTCGACTACCGCGGTCAGCTTCTCGATGCGCTCCACCTGGGCGAGCAGCACCTGCCCGAGCGCCTTGCCCTCGTCTTCCCGCATCGTCCGCAGATCGGCGAGCGCGCCTTCCAGGCCGGCGAGTATCTCCGCGTCGCGTTCCGCGCGCTCGTTCTCGCTCTCCTCCGGCTCGCGGAAGTCGACAATGCCGCGAATGGAAAGCAGCGTATCGAGTTTGAGCGGCGCCGGATCGACGACATCGCCCAATCGTTCGCGAAGCTTCAGGACGGCGGCGAGCGCCTCCTCGTTGAGAACTGCCTCGGCCGAAACTTCCGTACCGCTCAGTGAAAGGCCGACCTGCAGGTTCCCTCGCGAGAAGTACTGCGAGGCGAGACGTCGGCAGTCGGGTTCGATACGTTCCAGTCCCGGCGGCAGGCGAAGCCGCATGTCGAGACCTTTGCCGTTGACCGAACGGAGTTCCCAGGCCCAGCGATACCGTCCGGTGCTCCCCTCTTTCCTGGCAAAGCCGGTCATCGATTGGAGCGGCATCGTTTCCTCCGTTGGCAGTGATTCGTTAAAGTGACAACGATTTCTGTACCTCCGAGGGAGGCACGACATTGTCGTTGAGGGAAGCACTATGGCGACAGCGCCGAACTCCGCAAGGAATATCCGCGCGGCGGCGAGCCCGTCCACATGAGGCTGAGGCGCGCCGCATTTAATTTATGCGGCGCGCCTCAGGTTTTGCTTTCGTGCATTGTCGTTATCCCAAACCGCTGCGCGGTTTTGGCGACCTGTATTATTGCTGGGTTCCGGTCTGCGTGACGGCATCCTGTGCCGCCTCGATGGCCTTCGCCGCCTCCGCTGCCCTCTCCGCCTCGATCTTCCGCCAGCGCCGCACATTGGCATTGTGCTCGTCGAGCGTCTCCGCAAAGACGTGTCCACCGGTGCCGTCGGCGACGAAGTAGAGTTCGGGTGTGCGCGACGGATTGGCGACGGCTTCGAGCGCCGCCCGGCCCGGATTTGCGATCGGCGTCGGCGGCAGACCTTTGATGAGATAGGTGTTGTACGGCGTCTGCTTGTCGAGGTCGGACCTCAGGATCGCCCGGTCGGCGGGTTTGCCTTCGCCCCCGAAGATGCCGTAGATGATGGTCGGATCCGACTGCAGCCTCATGCCCTTTTCCAGGCGATTGATGAACACGGACGCGACCCGCGGTCGCTCGTCCGCGCGGCCGGTCTCCTTCTCCACGATCGACGCAAGAGTTACGAATTCCTCTATGGTCGACACGGGAAGATCCGGATCCCGCTTCTCCCAGATCTGCTGCACCAGCGCCTCCTGGGCAGCGGTCATCTGCTTGATGATCTCGTTACGGTCGGTTCCGCGGGTGAACTTGTAGGTGTCCGGCTTCAGGGAGCCTTCGGGCGGCAGCTCCGCCGGCAGATCGCCGACAAGAACCGGATCGTCGGCAAGCCTGTGGAACATCTGCTTCACGGTCAAACCCTCGGGCAGCGAGACGGAGTAGAGGATCGACTTGCCAGATTTCAGAAGCTCCATGATCTCCTGCATCGATGCATGCGCCTTGATTTCGTATTCGCCGGCCTTGAGCGTGTCATTGCTCAGATAGGCTTCCGAAACGAACCGGAATACGCGGCTGTCGGTAATGATCTCGTTGCGCTCCAGGTTGCTGGCAATCTCGCTGATGCCCGCGCCGCTGCGAACGATGAAGTTCTTGTTCGCCTCCAAGGGACCCGGCTTCTCGTATTCGTGCATGGCATAATAGACGGCCCCGGCGGCCGCGAGTGCCACGAAGACGACCACAGTCATGACGAAGTTGAGAAAGATGACGACTTGGCTGCGCGCCTTGCGTGAACGCTTCGGCGGATGGGGAACTCTTTCGGGACGCAGCGCTTCGTTGGCCGACTTCGGAATGATCGGCCCGTTGCTCCCGGTTTCATTGCGGCCGAATTGCACCGCGCTGTTATCGTTTGAGTCGCTCACGATTATCCCGATTCCGAAATTCGCAACCTTTTCAAACCGCCGCCGGTGCGAATTTCGGATTAGACCGGCGACCAGTGAATGTTACGGCGGCCTCTGCGGCTCCGGTGAAAGAGCGGCCTGCCCTGCGATGAATATCCTACATTTACCAGATGTGGCTTGCGCGAACATAGCCCTTGGCGGCGGCCCCGAGTCGTCGCCACTCCAGCGACAGCTTGTAGCGAGCATTGCGGCAAAAAGCGGGATCGCGGGTCGATGCAGATCGGAAGATCTGCCCGAATTCCGCTTACCTTGGCAACCCGTTTCGCAAGACGCCCGCTCGAGGGATCAATGGCCGGTGTAACGGCGCAGAATCAGCGACGCGTTGGTGCCGCCGAAACCGAACGAGTTCGACAGGGCCACATTGATCTCGCGCTTGCGCGCGACATGCGGCACCAGATCGATCTTCGTCTCGACGGATGGGTTGTCGAGATTGAGCGTCGGCGGGGCGATATTGTCGCGAATTGCGAGCGCCGAGAAGATGGCCTCGACCGCGCCGGCCGCTCCGAGCAGATGCCCGATGGCCGATTTCGTCGAGGACATGGAGATCCTCGAAGCGCTTTCTCCGACCAGCCGCTCGACCGCGCCGAGCTCGATCGTGTCGGCCATCGTCGATGTTCCGTGGGCATTGATATAGTCGATGTCAGCAGCCGTGACGCCCGCGCGCTTCAACGCCATCTGCATGCAGCGGTAAGCGCCTTCGCCGTCTTCGGACGGAGCGGTGATGTGGAAGGCGTCGCCGGACAGGCCGTATCCGATCACTTCGGCGTAGATCTTGGCACCGCGCGCCTTTGCGTGCTCCAGTTCTTCCAGAACGACGACGCCCGCACCCTCGCCCATGACGAAGCCGTCACGATCGGCGTCATAGGGCCGCGAGGCCTTTTCAGGATTGTCGTTGTGCTGGGTCGAGAGCGCCTTGCAGGCGGCGAAGCCTGCGAGCGATATCCGACAAATCGGAGATTCCGTACCACCGGCAACCATCACGTCCGCATCCCCGAGCGCGATCAGCCGGCTGGCGTCGCCGATCGCATGCGCGCCGGTCGAGCAGGCCGTCACGACGGAATGGTTGGGACCGCGCAGCTTGTGGCGGATGGAAACCTGACCGGCTGCGAGATTGATCAGCCGGCCGGGAATGAAGAACGGGGAAATACGCCGCGGACCCTTGTCGCGCAGGGTGTAACCCGCATCGACGATACCTTCCAGCCCGCCGATGCCGGAGCCGATCAGGACGCCGGTCGAAATCTGGTCTTCGTCGCTTTCGGGTTTCCAGCCGGCATCCGCCAGCGCCATATCGGCAGCGGCCATCGCATAGACGATGAAAGGATCGACCTTGCGCTGTTCCTTGGGCTCCATCCAGTCGTCGGCATTGAACGTACCGTTGCTGCCATCGCCGAAGGGAATGCGGCAGGCAATCTTGGCGGGAAGGTCCTCGACCTCGAACTCGGTGACCTTGCGGGCTGCATTGTCGCCGGCCAGAAGACGCGCCCAGCTGACTTCGGTTCCGCAACCCAGAGGAGATACCATGCCGGTACCGGTGATAACGACACGTCTCATACCCGTGACCCACCCTGACTGTTCAATTCAACCGCCGGACCGGACCACGCGACGATCGCGACCCGCGCATGCATTGCAAATCTCGTTACAGCGTCGTGAAGACGCGCAAAGGTCGCTTTGACCTTATGGTTCCTTGCATGTTCTGGTCCCTGGACGGACTCCAATCAGGAGACATGCAGTAGTGACGACCAGAGGGAAAGGCGGGACGCTTTACCGATCGCAACCCGCAGTGAATGCAGGCCAGCCCACTGCCCCAGGGCTGAACGGGCCGCGAGTGCGGCCCGCCAATAACTCAAGCCAGAAGGTCAGGCCTGGGCTTTCTCGATGAACTTGACGGCGTCGCCGACGGTGAGGATCGAATCTGCAGCGTCGTCCGGGATTTCGACACCGAATTCTTCTTCGAATGCCATGACCAGTTCGACGGTGTCGAGCGAGTCCGCGCCGAGGTCATCGATAAAGCTTGCGCCTTCGCTGACCTTTTCGGCGTCGACGCCAAGATGATCAATAACAATTTTCTTCACGCGTTCTGCGATATCGCTCATGTCGGAGTTCCTCGACCTTATGTTTCTCTACGGCGCTGTTACCGGCACCGGCACTCTATCACGCCTGATAGACCAAGTTGGTCCAACGGGCAATCCATCCAACCGAAACCGCGGAAACCTAGGGCAACAAGAGCTGCCGGACACCTGGCCGGAACGGTCGACTGCGCGCAGTCATGGCCCGATTAACACGGTTTATGCCTGCCGCAAAGTGCGAAAATGCCCGATATTCCCTTGGTCAACATTGATTTTCAGGCATTTGGCACAAACAAACGAAGAGGCTGATCGGAGCTCGCGGCACAGGCCGAAGACCAAGGTACCGCACACTCCATCGCCTCGTCAGATCATCGCCATGCCGCCGTTGACGTGGATCGTCTGACCGGTGACGTATCCCGCTTCGTTCGAAGCGAGATAGGCGACGGCGGAGGCGACCTCGGCTCCGCTTCCCATCCGCCGCATCGGGATCGCAGACATGATCCCTTCCTTTTGCTTGTCGTTCAGCTTGCCGGTCATCGCGCTTTCGATGAAGCCCGGCGCGACGCAGTTGACCGTGACGTTGCGGGTGGCGATTTCCTGTGCAAGCGACTTGGAGAAGCCGATCATGCCGGCCTTCGAGGCACAATAATTCGCCTGCCCCGGATTGCCGGTGACGCCGACCACCGAAGTTATGTTCACGATGCGGCCGAAGCGACGGCGCATCATCGGATGCGTGAGCTCCCGCGTCAGCCGGAAGACGGCCGTGAGATTGACTTCGATGACGTTGTCCCAGTCTTCGTCGCTCATGCGGA
The DNA here is from genome assembly GCF_052044265.1 of Sinorhizobium sp. 22678. Classification (NCBI taxonomy): domain Bacteria; kingdom Pseudomonadati; phylum Pseudomonadota; class Alphaproteobacteria; order Hyphomicrobiales; family Rhizobiaceae; genus Sinorhizobium; species Sinorhizobium sp. 22678. The sequence continues at coordinate 78,976 of NZ_JBQEMS010000015.1, forward strand.
CGAAGAGCCCGTCCTTGGTAATGCCGGCATTGTTGACGAGGATGTCGACGCCGCCGAGATCGGCTTCCGCCTTTTCACCGAGCGCCTTGACTTCCGCGCGGTCGGAGAGATTTGCCGGGAATATCTGAACCCGTTCGCCGAGGGTGTTGGCAAGAGCTTCGAGCTTCTCGACGCGGGTACCATGCAGTCCGACGACGGCGCCCTGAGCATGCAGCATGCGGGCGATTTCCTCGCCGATACCACCGGAAGCGCCGGTAACGAGAGCCTTGCGGCCTGAAAGATCGAACATGGATTTCTCCTTATAGTGGGGCGCTCAGGCCAAGAGGACGGCAAGCGCCGCATCGATATCGGCGGGCGAATTGACGGCGATGCCGGTGACGGTCTTGTCGATCCTCCGGGCAAGTCCCGTCAGGACCTTGCCCGAGCCGATCTCGTAAAGCGTCGTCACGTCATGGGCCGCAAACCACTCGACCGTCTCGCGCCAGCGCACCTGCCCGGTCACCTGCTCGACAAGCAGGCGTGCGATGTCGCCCGCATCGCTAACCGGCGCGGCAAGCACGTTCGCGACGACCGGCACCACGGGATCGCGCTTCTCGACCGTTGCGAGCGCCTTGCGCATGGCTTCTGCGGCCGGCGTCATCAACGCGGAATGGAAGGGGGCGGACACGGGCAGCATCAGCGCGCGCTTGGCACCCCTTTGCGATGCGAGAGCCGCGGCCTTCTCCACAGCCGGCTTCTCGCCCGAGATCACCAGCTGGCCGCCGCCGTTGTCGTTGGCGATCTGGCACGAGCCGAGCGATGCGGCGTCGCGGCAGATCGCTTCGACATCGTCATGCTCCAGACCGATGATCGCCGCCATCGCGCCCTTGCCGACGGGCACGGCCGCCTGCATGGCATCGCCGCGAATGCGCAGAAGACGCGCCGTGTCGCCGAGCGAGAAAGTACCGGCGGCACAGAGCGCCGAATACTCCCCGAGCGAGTGGCCCGCAACGAAGGAAACCTTGCGCTTGAGATCGACGCCCTTGGCCTCGAGCACGCGGATGACCGCCATGGACACCGCCATCAGCGCCGGTTGCGCATTCGACGTCAGCGTCAGCGTGTCCTCAGGCCCGTTCCACATGATGTCGGAAAGCTTTTCGCCGAGCGCCTCGTCGACCTCGGCGAAGACGGCGGCAGCCTCCGGAAAGGCCTCGGCCAGATCCTTGCCCATGCCGACGGCCTGGCTACCCTGACCGGGGAACGTGAATGCGGTGCTCATCAAGAGTGCCCCTTCCATGGGTCGCGGCTGGTTCGGAGCAAGCCAGTAACCGTGACCGTTTCAATTGCGCGGACGGGTGCAGATGAACCGCCCGGACCTTTGGCGCCGCCCCGCATTTTCCTCTCCATTCACATTCCTGAACCGCAAGTCAAGCGCGGAAGCCGCGCTTCGCCGGTTGGTTACGGTCTTTTGCCCTTGATCTTCGCCAATCAAGGCTTAAGTTTGCCCCGCTTTGCCGCCGCGCCGTTCCGGAACTTCCCGGGCTGCGGCCAACCGTCATTTCCAAGGCGGAGCGCCTTCCTCCCATGGGCGCTAACCCGCCCCACAAGGAACGTCATGCGCTACAACAAACTCGGCCGCACCGGCATCAAGGTTTCGTCCATCTGTCTCGGAACGATGACGTGGGGCTCGCAGAACACGCCGGCCGAGGCCCATGAACAGCTCGACTATGCCTTCGATCATGGCGTCAACTTCATCGATACGGCCGAACTCTATCCGACCACACCGCTTTCAGCGGAGACCTACGGCAACACCGAGCGCATCATCGGCGATTGGCTGGCCGCACGCGGCCGCCGTGACGACGTGGTGGTTGCAACCAAGGTCGCCGGCTCCGGCCGTGCCTACATCCGCGATGGCGGCCCGGTCACCCCGCAAGGGATCGCCGAAGCGGTCGATGCGAGCCTCGCGCGGCTCAGAACCGACTATATCGACCTTTATCAATTGCACTGGCCCAACCGCGGTCATTACCACTTCCGAAACGCCTGGTCCTATGACCCTTCCCACCAGAACAAGGAGGAGGTTGCAGCTGATCTCAAGGCCATTCTGGACAAACTCGGCGAACTCGTCAAAGCGGGCAAAATCCGCGCGGTCGGCCTTTCGAACGATACGGCCTGGGGCGCGATGAAGATGATCGACCTCGCCAACAGATACGGCTTCCCGCGCGTCGCAACGATCCAGAACGAGTACAGTCTGCTCTACCGCAGCTACGATCTCGATCTGGCGGAAGTGTCGCACCACGAAGATATCGGCCTGCTCGCCTATTCGCCGCTGGCGGCCGGGCTGTTGAGCGGAAAATATCTGGACGGGGCCAGGCCGGCCGGGTCGCGCCTGTCGATCAACGGCGACCTCGGCGGCCGCTACACGCCGCATCAGGAGCCCGCCGTCGCCGCCTATGCCGCACTCGCCCGCGAACACGGTCTTGACCCCGCTCAAATGGCGATCGCCTTCTGTCTCACGCGCCCCTTCATGGCCTCGGCCATCATCGGCGCCACGTCCATGGAGCAACTGAAGAATGACCTCGGCGCCGCCGACGTCACTCTCTCCCAGGACGTGATGAACGGCATCCGGCGGCTGCACCGGCTCTATCCGGCGCCGATCTGAAACACTCTCCCGCCGGAGCGGCGGCTTCATGCCGCCATCTGGCGGCAGCTCTCGGCACAGCGCCTGCAGGCGTCGACGCAATCGCCCATGTCGCCGATGCGCTCGCAGTCGTCCGCGCACTCCGCACAGATCTCGGCACATTCGCCGCACAAGTGCTTGTGGTGCGGCGTACCCAGCAGCATGAAATGCGCCGCGTCCCTGCAAATTTCCGCGCAGGCCATCATCAACCGGAAGTGCGGCGGCTCGGTATGCTCGCCGCCGGTCTCCAGGCAATGCGTCATCGCCGTCGAAAGGCAGACGCGATAGCAGGCAAGACAATTCTCGATGCATTCCTGCATCTTCGGATCGAAGGGGGCCATTTTCTTCTCCCGGATGGGTGGGAGCCCACTCAACAGCGCAAGGGCGCTTTTGTTCCGGATGAGTGCAGCCGGGAGGCCAATCCGACGAGAGCGCTTGCATTTCGGGTGAAAACCCGTATAAGCGCGCTGTTCGAAACGCCCGGTCTTCTGGCTGGTGGCTGAACGGAGGGCCGGTTTCCACTCGGAAACCGCGAGGAATGTAAGGCATTCCGGCCTCCCGTGTCTCCGCTCTCGACCGTCTCGATACAACACTTTCTTGCCGGCTCTTAGTGGCCTTTAAGAACAGTCGTTGAGGCTTAGCCGCCGAGGTCCGGGCTGATTAACGCAAGAAAGGCAAGCCACAATGGCTCTTTATGAACACGTATTCCTCGCTCGGCAGGACATCACGCCGCAGCAGGTCGACGCTCTGGTCGAGCAGTACAAGGGTGTCATCGAATCGAACGGCGGCAAGGTCGGTCGGGTCGAGAACTGGGGCCTGAAGTCCCTCACCTACCGCATCAAGAAGAACCGCAAGGCTCACTACGTCCTCATGGACATCGATGCCCCGGCACCGGCCGTGCACGAAGTCGAGCGTCAGATGCGCATCAACGAAGACATCCTGCGCTACATGACGATCGCCGTCAGCAAGCACGAGGAAGGCCCGTCCGCGATGATGCAGAAGCGCGACCGCGACGATCGTCCGCGCCGCGACGGCGACCGCCCGGACCGTGGCGGGTTTGGCGACCGTGGTCCGCGTCCGGACCGTGGCGACCGCGATGACCGTCCGCGCCGCCCGCGCGAAGACCGCGCTTAACAAGAAGCTTTAGGAGATAAAGACAATGGCTGAAGTTTCTTCCGCTCCGGTACGCCGTCCGTTCCACCGTCGCCGCAAGACCTGCCCCTTCTCGGGCGCAAACGCTCCTCGGATCGACTACAAGGACGTCCGTCTCCTGCAGCGCTACATTTCCGAGCGCGGCAAGATCGTGCCGTCGCGCATCACGGCCGTTTCCCAGAAGAAGCAGCGCGAACTCGCCCAGGCGATCAAGCGCGCCCGCTTCCTCGGCCTGCTGCCCTACATCGTATCGTAAGGCGGCCGGCGCTCCGTTGATCGGTTGACTCAACGGAAACCAGCTCCGATCGAGGCACGCTCTCAAGGGTGCCTCGATCCCTCCCTTCCGCGGTGGGCGCGGATCGGAAACGCGCCGGAACGGCGCGCAAATCCCATGTTGGGGCAATGGCCGGACGGCCGCCCCTAACTGCCTCTCAAGCAGGACAGCGAACGTGAAGAACTGGAACAGGACATCGCTGCTGACCGGCGTTCTCGCCGGCATTACCGCCGCCCTCTTGTCGATGGGCGCGAATACGCAGTCGTCTCTTGCGATCGTTCTCTACGCCGCCTCCGCGCTGCCGATCCTGATTGCGGGTCTCGGTTGGGGAAACGCCGCCGCCATCGCTGCCATCGTGGTCGCGGGCGGGGCAGCAGTGGCACTCGTGTCACCCTATTTCGCACTGCTGATCGTCGTCGTGACGCTCGTCCCGGCCGGCTGGCTCAGCCACCTCTCCAATCTTGCGCGCCCGGCTTCCGAACTCGGCGGTCCCGAGGGTTCACTCGCCTGGTATCCGCTCTCCGACATCCTCGTGCATCTTGCCGGACTGGTGACGGTCGGCATGATCATCGTCGGCTATATCGTCGGATACGACTCGAGCGTCTCCGACATCATGGTCGACATGGTGGTCGAGGCGGTAAAGGCGCAGGAACCGCTCTACAATCCGGATGCCGCGGCGATCGCTCAGCTCAAGTCGATATTCACGCTGGCGCTGCCGCTGGTGCAGGGTGCCATCTGGGTATTGATGCTGTTCGCCGCCTACTATCTCGCGACCCGCATCGTGCAACTGTCCGGCAAGGCGCTTCGGCCGCGGGAGGACGTTCCCTCGTCGCTCAGGATGCACCGCAACGCCATCTTCGTTTTTCTCGGCGGCCTGGCCCTCACCTTCTTCGGCGGGGCGCCGGCTGTGATCGGTGCGCTCGTCTGCGGTACCTTCGGCGCCGGCTTCCTGCTGTCGGGCTTCGCCTCTTTTCATTTTCGCACGCGCGGCAAGTCCTGGCGGCTTCCCGTGCTGTGGATCGCATACCTGTCGGTGTTCGTCTTTACGATTCCGGCTTTCTTCTTCCTCCTGTCCGGCTTGATCGATACGCGCCGCGCCATCGCACTCACGCCCACGGGAAAAAACTGACCAACGAAACGAACAAACTGAAAGGAAATCAAAATGGAAGTCATTCTCCTCGAACGCATCGCCAAGCTCGGCCAGATGGGCGAAACCGTAAAGGTTCGCGACGGCTTCGCGCGCAACTACCTGCTGCCGCTCGGCAAGGCGCTCCGCGCCAATGCCGCCAACAAAGCCCGTTTCGAATCCGAGCGCTCGACGCTCGAAGCCCGTAACCTCGAGCGTAAGTCGGAAGCCCAGAAGGTTGCCGATTCGCTTGACGGCAAGTCCTTCATCATCGTCCGTTCCGCTGGCGAGACCGGCCAGCTTTACGGCTCGGTTGCCGCCCGCGACATCGTCGAGACGCTGGCTGCCGAAGGCTTCAACATCAACCGGAACCAGGTCGACCTCAACCAGCCGATCAAGGCTATCGGCCTGCACAAGGTCACGCTGCACCTGCACGGGGAAGTCGACGTGGCGATCGAAATCAACGTCGCCCGTTCGGCAGAAGAAGCCGAGCGCCAGGCCAAGGGCGAAAGCCTGACCTCGGCCGATGCCATCTACGGCGTGGACGAAGACGCCCTGAAGCCGGAAGATTTCTTCAACCCGGAAGCCGAGATCGAGTCCGAAGAAGAATAAGTCCCGAGCGGACCTCAAGGAAAGAAGCCCGGATCCGATCGGATCCGGGCTTTTTGTTTGCGGGCGATTCCTTGCGGAACCTGGAATTGCCCTACCCGGCGGACGCGATCGCCGCCTGAGGTTCGGCCGCCTTGTCGACCCTCACCACCACCGAAAGCCCGGGAGCAAGGCGGTCGGCCATCGGCTGTTCGGGATCGACGGCGATGCGCACGCCGAGACGTTGCGCCACCTTGGTAAAATTGCCGGTGGCGTTATCGGGCCGGATGATGCTGAATTCCGATCCGGCAGCGGGAGAGAAGCGCTCGATGTGGCCTCTCAGCACCTGCCGGTTCAGGGCGTCTACCGAAATGGTGACGGGCTGACCAACCCGCATCCCGTCAAGCTGCGTCTCCTTGAAGTTGGCGACGATCCAGACGTCGTGCGGCACGACCGAGAGCAGCTGTGTGCCGGCGGTGACATATTGCCCGACACGGGCACCGATCTCGCCGAGCCTGCCGGCACGCGGCGCAACGATCCTGGTGTTGTCGAGGTCGATCTCGGCGAGTTTCACGGCCGCCTCGGCGCCGGCTACCGCACCCTCGAGGCCGGCGCGGGCGCCGAGCGTCGTCGCAAGCGACTGGCGCGAAACCTCGAGATTTGCGATCGCCTGTTTGACACCCGCGTCCGCCTGCTCGAACGCAGCCCGGGCCTGGTCGGCGTCGCTCCGCGTCGCGACACCTTTGTCGGCGAGCGGACGAATGCGGTCCCAGGTTGCTCTCGCGGTTGCCAGAGCCGCTTTGGCCCCGTCGAGCTGGGCCTCGCTTGCGGCGATTCCGGCCTTTGCCGATAGCTCCTGTTCGAACGAGTTCGCCAGTGCCGACCGTTGTGTCGCAAGCGTCGCTTTTGCCTGCGCAAGCTTCTGGACGTAAATCCGGTCATCGATCCTGACGAGGAGCTGACCAGCCCTCACCTCCTCGTAGTCGCGCACCGGCACCTCCGCGACGTAGCCGGAAAGTTGCGGGCTGATGGTCGTGACATAGCCGCGGACATAGGCGTTCTCCGTGGTTTCGACGGAGCTCGCGAAGGGCGGCAGACGCCAGGCGTAGAGGACGAGCGAAAGACCGGCGAGGCCGGCAAGAAATACGATGAGCGTTGTAGGAGAGCGGAAGTTTTTCAACATGATTACGACTTCATTGTTCAAGATATGGCCGCCGGCACGGTGTCGGGATCGCGCCCGGCAAGCCGTTTGACAGCGATTTGGATGAGCAGCACCGCGAGCGCGAAAAGCGCTATGATCGCCGCCAGCAGGAAGGCATCGTTGTAGGCGAGGATGTTGGCCTCGCGGGTGATCGTCTGCCCGAGCAGGGCAACGCCTTCCCCGTTCAGCAACGCCCTGTCGCCGATTGCCTTGGCGTAGGCGCCCGATAGCTGCCCGATGCGCTGCGCGACCAGAGGATTGGTCAGAACGATCTGCTCGGCCAGAATGTTGGCGTGGAACTTCTCCCGCAGTGTCACGAAGGTTCCGAAGGCGGCAGAGCCCATCAGGCCGCCGATGCTCTGCGTGAACAGAAAAACGACGATAAAGCTCAGGATGTAGCTCGGGCCTTTCGCGAGTGCCGCCGTGAAACCGCGGGCCATGGCCGGCGGCAGGAAAAGGGCCGTGCCGGCGGCGACCAGCGCCTGGCTCACATACATTTGTTCCGGACGCGTAAGGCTCGTCGCATGGCTGTCCATATAGGCGCCGCCAGCGAGCATGCCGAGGGCGAACACGTGGATGACGTCCGCGTGCCCCGGCTTCATCAGCGCCGCACAGAGCAGACCGCCCCCGAGCGATGCGGCCAGAATGATCCAGTAAAGTGTCGCGAGCTGGTCATACTGCAGGCCGAGCAATTGGTAGAAGTTGGTGGCGATCGCCGACTGTTCGGAGGCGACGAGGCGGAAGATCAACAGTACGGCAGCAAAATGCACGATCTCGCGCGAGGCCAACCAGCGTATGTCGATCAAGGGCTGCTCGCGATTGAGCTCGATCAGGACGACGGCCGTGAGGGTAACGACCGACAAGGCGAGCAGCATGCCGAGCCACGGTGCCTCGAACCACCAATAGAGCCTCCCCATCGCGAGGACGACGGCAACGCAGCCGAAGCCGACGGCGAGCAGCAGGTAGCTGAGGATGTCGGTACGCTGAATGACTTTGGCATGAGGCACCGGCGTCAGCGGCAGCAGATAGATGACCGGCAGCGCGATCAGCGCGAGCGCCATCTCAAGCGTGTACAGCCCGTGCCATTGTCCGATCTCGATGAGCCGCGGCGAGATCAGCCGCGTGATCGGAGCGGCCAAGGTCGTGCATGTCAGGGCGAGTGCGAGGCCCACCGTCAGCTTGCGCGCCGGCGGAAAGGCTTCCAGCATATAGAGAAAGCCGAGGCTCGACATCGGCGCGGCCGCAATGCCGCTGATGAAGCGGACGACGACCGCCGAATGAAGGTCCGAGACGAAGACGTTCATCAGTGAAGCGATGACGAAGCCGACTATGCCGATCTCAGCGAAGCGGCGAAGACCATATTGGGCGCGGATCTTCACGAGAGCGGCCGAAAGGCTGACATTGGGCGCCATGTAGGCAGCCGCAAGCCAGGCAGCCTCCACCGAGGTGGCCGAAAGCGACCCCTGGACCTGCGCAAGATTGGCCGAGGCGAGATTCAGGCCGAGGCCCTGCGTCAGAAAGAGGAGAGCGGAGCCGGCGATATAGAGAGCCGATCTACCGATGCGCATCGAGTCGGGAGCGGCAACGGCATTCATCGGTCGCCACTCCGCCCGATCGACTGGATGTTCGTCGCGATCTTGCAAACGACCTTCAGCGCGACGGCGATTTCCTGTGGCTGCAGCCCGCCCAGGACCTCCTCGCGGATGTCGCTCGCGAGCTTCTGAATCTCATCCGCCACGGAGCGGCCGATGTCCGTCATATGGATCTGCTTCGCACGCCGATCGGAAAGCTCGACCCGGCGCTCGATAAATCCCTGCTTTTCCATGCCGTCGAGAAGGCGAACGATCGTCGGCGTCTCGATATCGAGCTCTTCGGCCAACTCGCGCTGGTTGAGACCTTCTTTCCTGGCGAGCGCGAACAGCATCCGCGCACGCGGCAGCGTCAGGCCGCGCTCCTTCACCCGCGCGTCGAACACCGACCGCAGTTTGCGATTGACGGTCGCAAGTGCGTCGAACAGTTCACGATTGTCGTTTGGATTCGGCATTTAGTATCTTTTCCATATTACTAGCACGCTAACTATATGGACACTATTTAATCCGGCCATGGGCATTTTTCAAGATGCCCATCGAGGACGCGGGGACGCGAATCAGGTAGTTTTTACCGCTGCGTCAACCAGTGTCGCGTGAGAATGTAGTTTTTTACAACTTCTCCCTTGCCTCCCTGTGGATCAGTCGAACAACGGGCAAAGGCGACAGGCGGGGTTGTATGGCACGCCACTGTTGCGTGCCTGCACTAGACGCGGCGGGCAACAGTCAGCAAACCGGGTGCCTCACGGGATCATAAGCGGAAACGGAAAACGATGAACGACGCAGCGCGAAAGCTCGCCCCTTTGGCCAAGGATCAGGCGGAACAGCATTATCGCGAGGCGCCGAACAATCTGGAAGCGGAACAGGCCCTGCTCGGCGCCATTCTCGTCAATAACGACGCCTTCTACCGGGTGTCGGACTTCCTCAAACCCGTACACCTGTATGAGCCGTTGCATCGCAGGATCTTCGAGATCGCCGGCGAAATCATCCGCATGGGCAAGACTGCCAACCCGGTGACGGTCAAGACCTTTCTCAAGGCCGACGAGAAGGTCGGCGACCTGACGGTTGCGCAATATCTCGCGCGCCTCGCCGCCGAAGCCGTGTCGATCATCAATGCGGAGGACTACGGCCGCGCGATCTACGACCTGGCGCTCCGCCGGTCGCTGATCACCATCGGTGAAGACATGGTGAACATCGCCTATGACGCACCGCTCGACATGCCGCCGCAGAGCCAGATCGAGGATGCCGAACGGCGCCTGTTCGAACTCGCCGAGACCGGGCGCTACGACGGCGGCTTCCAATCGTTCAACGACGCGGTCGCGCTCGCGATCGACATGGCCGGACAGGCGTTCGAGCGGGACGGTCACCTCTCCGGCATTTCCACCGGCATCCATTCCCTCGACGGGAAGATGGGCGGATTGCAGCGTTCGGACCTGATCATCCTCGCCGGCCGTCCGGGCATGGGCAAGACCTCCCTCGCGACGAACATCGCATACAACATCGCCGCCGCTTACGAGCCGGAGGTACAGCCCGACGGCTCCTTCAAGGCCAAGAACGGCGGCGTAGTCGGCTTCTATTCGCTCGAAATGTCGTCCGAACAGCTCGCTACCCGTATCATCTCCGAGCAGACCGAAGTCTCCTCCTCGAAGATCCGCCGCGGTGACATTTCGGAAGCGGATTTCGAGAAGCTGGTCGCCTGCTCGCAGATGATGCAGAAAGTGCCGCTTTATATCGACCAGACCGGCGGTATCTCGATCGCCCAGCTTGCCGCGCGCGCGCGCCGATTGAAGCGGCAGCGCGGCCTGGACGTGCTCGTGGTCGACTACATCCAGCTCATGACCGGTTCGAAGAAGTCGGGCGAAAATCGCGTACAGGAAATCACCGAGATCACCACCGGCCTCAAGGCGCTCGGCAAGGAACTCAACGTGCCGATCATCGCGCTGTCGCAGCTTTCGCGCGCGGTGGAAAGCCGCGAGGACAAGCGGCCGCAGCTCTCCGACCTGCGTGAATCGGGCTCGATCGAACAGGACGCAGACGTGGTTCTCTTCGTGTTCCGCGAGGAATATTACGTGAAGAACATGGAACCGCGCGACGAGTTCGATCCGAAATACGAAGAGTGGAAGATGCAGATGGAAAAGGTGAAGGGCACGGCAGACGTGATCATCGCCAAGCAGCGCCACGGACCGACCGGCACCGTGAAGCTCGCCTTCCAGTCGGAATTCACGCGCTTCTCGGATCTCGCCGATCCGTCGTTTACGCAGTACGAGCACTGAGGGGCGGACTGAGAGCATTGCAATGTTTCATGGAAACACTGAAATGCTCTAAGTCTCTGGTCCAACGCACTTCCGGACGGAAAACGGGCTCTCTACCCTACGAACACCCTCGCAACCGCCACGACGATCACGCCGGCCGCCACGGCGGCCAGCAGCGGAAGCCTCGTGGCGACAAGCGCTGTCGCGAGGGTTGCGAGCGTTTCGGCCGGCCCGGTGACCAGCGCCGTCGGCGCGATGACGGCCATCAATACGGCCGGTGGGATCGCCTCCAGCGCCCGCTTCTGCTTCTGACCTATCGTGACGAAACGGATGAGGACGAGACCGCCGATCCGGGTCAGCACCGTCGCAACGGCCATCGCGAGGATCGCAAGAAGCGTGTGCGGATCGAGCGTCATGCGCGGGCCTCCTGACGTTCCCCGGTGAAGAGCGCCGCAATGACGCCCGCCCCCGCGCCGGCTGCGATGTACCAGACTCCGGGGAGGAGTTGGTGCGCGAGGACCGCGGCCGCAGCGCTCGCAGCGAGAACCGCGCCGGTCTCTCGTCCCTTCCAGAAACCCATGACCAGGACGATGAAGACCGCGGGAAACGCAAAATCGAGACCGAGCGCTTTCGGGTCTCCGAGGAACGCGCCGGCGAGCGAGCCGGCAAGGCCGGCAAGCACCCAGACCAGGTAGAACGGGACCGCGAGGCCCGCATACCAGGCGGGCGTGAGGCGCGACTCACCGGCTCGGACCTCGGCCATGGCCCATATCTCGTCGGCAAGGAGAAGCATCGCGGCATATCTCGCCGGCCCCGAGAAGGCCGGCATCTTCGTCCCGATCGATGCGCTCATCAGAAGATGGCGGATATTGACGAGCAGAGCCGAAAATCCGAGGGCCGCCCAGGAGGCCGGATGAGTCCAGATGTCCAGCGCGACGAATTGTGAACCGCCGGCGAAGACCAGCGCGCTCATCATCACGACTTCGAGGGTCGACAGGCCCTTGGTTGCGGCGACGGCCCCGAAGACGAGCCCGATCGGCATCACCGCCACGATAAGCGGTGCCATCGCCCTGAAACCTCCCCAGAATTCCTCGACTGCCCGCACCTTTTTCACGCCAGGGATCTCCCGTACCTGCAACACCAATCTTCTGAAATTGCGCACTCCCGGAGGAAAACCGTTACGCGCTTTTCCTGGAAGAGCGCCAGCAGGTAGCCCGGCAGAAGACACCCGTCTTGAACGAAAGTGATCAGCCTGAGCGATAGGTGCCCGGCGTGACGCCGGTTCGAGCCTTGAAATGGCGGCTGAAATGCGCCTGATCGGCAAAGCCGCAGTGATAGGCGGTGTCCGCCGCAGACCAGCCCTTGCGCAGCAGGGCCTTGGCTTCCCGCACCCGCTTGTCGGTGAGAAAAGCATGCGGGGTGATGTGAAATTCCTTTCGGAAGGCGCGGATCAGATGGGCGCGGCTGAGCCCCGCCAGCTTCGCAAGTTCCTCCAGCCCGATATCGTGCGTGTAATTTTCAACAAGATAGTCGCGTGCCCGGTGCACGGCTGAACTCTCGCGCGTCTGCAGAGGGACGATGATAGCGTTGCCGTGGCGCTCGAAGAGCCTAGCCAGGAACCCGAACATGCTTTCGTCCGCTTCCAGCGTACCGACCTTGCCTTCCAATGCGCGGTGCGCACGATGAAACCCGATCGCAAGCTCTCTATCGGTGAGAAGCAGCCGCGAGAAGGACGGCGTTCCCTTGAAGGAGCGGCCGGTCACATCCTCGAGTATCTCCACCAGCAGGTCCGTGGATGGATAGATCATCCGGTAGCGGTAGCCTTCATGACCCGGATGCCCGTCGTGGATTTCATCCGGATTGATGAGATAGAGATCTCCCGGGCCCGTCTGCGATCGTTCCCCCTTGATCGTGCTGATCTGGGAACCCGCTTCGATCGCACCTATGCTGAAGGTGTCGTGCGCGTGGGGGGCGAATTCGTGTGTGATGAAGGTCGCGCTCAGGCACTCCATGCCCTTGAAGCGCGGGTCGCGCCAGAAACGAGTCCGCTCGGCTCCCTCGAGCGGCATGGCCTCGATGGCCTTTTCCTGTGAGATCGTTTCCATCGGCCGATCTTATCGGGCGAGGAAAGGCTCGTCTTGCATAAAAGTGCTTTCGGCCGGAGCATTGCGTCGGCGGTTTGCGGGACGGAGCACTTGGATGTATTGCTGCGGGTATCACCCACGCAGAGTTCCAGTATGCAAAGCCCCGAGTTTCTTTCCGCCTCCAGCAGGCTCACCGTCGACCTCACCGCGCTTGCCGACAATTGGCGGGCGATGAACGAGCGGTCCGGAAGAGCCCGCACCGCCGCCGTTCTGAAGGCCGATGCCTACGGCCTCGGCGTCGTGCATGCCGCACCGGCTCTCTATGCCGCCGGCGCGCGCGATTTCTTCGTGGCCAGCGTCGAAGAAGGGGCCGAGCTTCGCCCGCTTGTTCCGGATGGGCGAATCTACATTCTCGCGGGAATGTGGCCCGGCAACGAGGAACTCTTCTTCGAGAACGATCTCGTGCCGATCATCAACTCGGAGGAGCAGCTGGCGGTCTTCATGGCAGCGCTTTCCGAACGGGGCGACCACCCCTGCGTTCTCCACGTCGACACGGGCATGAACCGGCTCGGCCTGTCGCCTGAGGAGGCCGTTGCCCTCGCCCACGACCCTGCGCGGCCTGCGAGTTTCTCGCCGGTCCTCGTCATGAGCCATCTGGCCTGCGCCGACGATCCTGGACACCCGATGAACCGCTATCAGCTTCAGCGTTTCCGCGAGGTTACGGCCGCCTTCGAGGGCGTGCCGGCAAGCCTCGCAAATTCCGGCGGCGTGTTCCTCGGCGCGGACTACCACTTCGATCTCACCCGGCCCGGTATCGCGGTTTATGGCGGCGAAGCGATAGACGGCGCCGTCAATCCGATGAAAGCGGTCGTCACCGCCGAAGCGCGCATCGTGCAGGTCAGGACGGTTCCATCCGGCGAAACGGCAAGCTACGGCGCCTCGGTCCGCTTCGGCCGCGACAGCCGCATTGCGACGGTCGCGATCGGTTATGCCGACGGCTACCACCGTTCGGTTTCGGGCGGCGGCGTCACCCTCAGACAGGCGATGCCCTCGGGCGCCTTCGGTTTCCTGCATGGTATGAAGGTGCCGCATGTCGGGCGGGTGACTATGGATCTGAGCCTGTTCGACGTCACTGACCTGCCGGAAACGGCCGTGCGTGCCGGCGATTACATCGAGGTCTTCGGGCGCAATGTCGCCATCGATGACGTCGCGCGCGCCGGCGGCACCATCGGCTACGAGCTGCTGACGAGTCTGGGCCGCCGGTATCATCGGACCTATGTCGGAGGCGCTTGAACAAGGCGCAAAGGAATATCGTCCTTTCAATCAGGAATTCGCGGCATTATGTGACCGCCAAGAGTGATTCTCGGGCGGCGGCAATTCCGCCATCCGCCCGCAAACATCCGAAAGCCGACATCCATGGCGAAAGCCCGCACCCAGTTCGTCTGCCAGAATTGCGGCACTGTCCATTCCCGCTGGGTGGGCAAGTGCGACGGTTGCGGCGAGTGGAACACGATCATCGAGGATGACCCGACGGGGGGGATCGGCGGCGGTCCCATGCGCACGCCGAAGAAGGGGCGTCCCGTCGCACTTACCACGCTGTCCGGAGAGATCGAAGACGCGCCGCGCATCCACACCGGCATTTCGGAACTCGATCGCGTGACCGGCGGCGGCTTCGTTCGCGGATCCGCACTGCTCGTCGGCGGAGATCCGGGCATCGGCAAGTCGACCGTACTGATGCAGGCGGCCGCGGCACTTGCCCGCCGGAAGCATCGGGTGATCTATGTCTCGGGCGAAGAAGCGATCGCCCAGGTCCGCCTGCGTGCTCAGCGACTTGGCGCCGCCGATAGCGACGTGCTTCTTGCGGCCGAGACGAATGTCGAAGATATCCTCGCGACGCTTTCCGAGGGCAAGCGCCCGGACCTCGTCATCATCGATTCGATCCAGACGCTTTGGAGCGACATCGTCGACTCCGCCCCCGGCACGGTGACGCAGGTCCGCACCGGCGTGCAGGCGATGATCCGCTTCGCCAAGCAGACGGGCACGGCGGTCGTGCTGGTCGGCCACGTGACGAAGGAGGGCCAGATCGCCGGCCCGCGCGTCGTCGAGCACATGGTCGATGCCGTCCTTTATTTCGAGGGCGACCGCGGCCATCATTACCGCATCCTCAGGACGGTGAAGAACCGCTTCGGACCGACCGACGAGATCGGCGTTTTCGAAATGTCGGACAAGGGCCTGCGCGAGGTCGCCAACCCGTCGGAGCTGTTTCTCGGCGAACGCAACGCGAAATCGCCGGGTGCCGCGGTCTTCGCCGGCATGGAGGGCACGCGGCCCGTGCTTGTCGAGGTACAGGCGCTGGTCGCGCCGACATCGCTCGGAACGCCGCGCCGCGCGGTGGTCGGCTGGGATTCGGCCCGCCTTTCGATGATCCTCGCCGTGCTGGAAGCCCATTGCGCCATTCGCCTCGGCCAGCACGACGTCTACCTCAATGTCGCGGGCGGCTATCGCATTTCCGAACCGGCGGCCGATCTCGCTGTGGCTTCCGCACTGGTTTCGTCGCTTGCCGGGCTTGCCCTGCCGGCCGATTGCGTCTATTTCGGCGAAGTCAGCTTGTCGGGTGCAGTCCGGCCGGTTGCGCATACCGCCCAACGTCTCAAGGAAGCCGAGAAGCTCGGTTTCTCCCAGGCCGTCCTGCCATCTGCATCGACCGAGTTGCCGAAGAACGGCAACGGCCGCTGGAGCGAGATGGAAAGCCTGCCGGATCTGGTGGCGCGTATCGCGGGATCGCGGCGTGCCCTGCAGCAGACGAGTGACGAGGACTGACGGAATAGCCGCGCCCTGGAGCATCAACAGGATGTGCCGCCTGGCGATTGGCGGTGAAGTCGGAGTAAGGACAACATGCCCATCACAATTCTCGACGGTATCGTTCTCGGCGTCGCGCTGTTTTCGGCCATCCTCGCAATGGTTCGCGGCTTCTCGCGCGAGGTTCTGTCGGTGGCGAGCTGGGTCGGCGCAGCCGCCGCGGCCTATTTCCTCTATCCGCATCTTCTGCCCTACGCCAGCCAGTACACGACCAGCGGAACGGTCGCGATGATCGGCTCGGCGGCCGTGATCTTCCTGATCGCACTGATCATCATCTCCTTCATCACGATGCGGGTGGCCGACTTCATCATCGACAGCCGCATCGGCGCGCTCGACCGTACGCTCGGCTTCCTGTTCGGAGCCGCTCGCGGCATTCTGCTCGTCGTCGTCGCCATGCTGTTCTTCAACTGGCTGGTGGCGCCGCAGCAGCAACCCGTCTGGGTGACCCACGCGAAGTCGAAGCCGCTGCTCGACAATCTCGGCAATCAGTTGGTGGCGCTGCTGCCGGAAGAGGCCGACGCCACCATTCTCGACCGCTTGCGCGGAAAGGATACGACCGGCGAAGGCGAAGGCGAGACGCCGCCGGCTCAGACGGAACAGGCGCCCGGCGAAGAAGCACCGGCGACGAACGGCTGAGATCGACAGGAAAGTTTGCGACAAAGCCCGCTGTGCGGGCTTTATCCATTTGGAATGACGCTTGTCAGTGTTTTCGGGTAAGATCGCTTGAAGACTGGCGGCCCGATCACGATATGCGCACCGGCACGTAGCAAAGGCGAATTGCGATGACCGATCTCAGATCCAGCGAAATTCATGACGAACTCGACGGCGACACCCTTCATGAGGAGTGCGGCGTTTTCGGCATTCTCGGGCATCCGGACGCCGCCGCGCTGACGGCGCTCGGCCTGCATGCGCTCCAGCATCGCGGGCAGGAAGCCGCCGGCATCGTCACCTTCGACGGGCGGCAGTTCTATTCGGAGCGCCGCATGGGTCTCGTCGGCGACCACTATACCGATCCCACGACGCTCGCGAAGCTGCCCGGTTCGATGTCGATCGGCCATGTACGCTACTCCACCACCGGTGAGACGGTCCTGCGCAACGTCCAGCCGCTGTTTGCCGAGCTGCAGGAAGGCGGAATCGCAATTGCGCACAACGGCAACTTTACGAACGGGCTGACGCTCCGGCGCCAGATCATTGCAGACGGTGCCATCTGTCAGTCGACATCCGACACCGAAGTGGTGCTGCATCTGATCGCGCGGTCGAAACACGTCTCCTCCAGCGACCGCTTCGCCGACGCGATCGCCCAGGTCGAAGGCGGCTATTCGATGCTGGCTCTGACGCGCACCAAGCTCATCGCCGCCCGCGACCCGAACGGCATTCGCCCGCTCGTCATGGGCGAACTCGACGGCAAGCCGATCTTCTGCTCGGAGACCTGCGCGCTGGATATCATCGGCGCCAAGTTCGTTCGCGATATCGAGAACGGCGAAATCGTCATCTGCGAGATTCAGCCGGACGGGTCGATCACCATCGATGCCCGCAAGCCGCAGAATCCGCTGCCGGAACGCCTTTGTCTTTTCGAATACGTCTATTTCGCCCGACCGGATTCGGTCGTCGGCGGCCGCAACGTCTATGTCGCCCGCAAGAACATGGGCAAGAACCTCGCCATCGAAGCCCCCGTCGAGGCGGATGTCGTGGTGCCCGTTCCGGATGGCGGTACTCCGGCTGCAATCGGCTACGCGCAGGAAAGCGGTATCCCCTTCGAACTCGGCATCATCCGCAATCACTATGTCGGGCGGACCTTTATCGAGCCGACGCAGCAGATCCGTGCCTTCGGCGTCAAGCTCAAGCATTCTGCGAACCGGGCGATGATCGCCGGCAAGCGCGTCGTGCTCGTCGACGATTCCATCGTCCGTGGCACCACTTCGGTCAAGATCGTCCAGATGATGCGTGACGCAGGCGCGCGCGAGGTGCATGTGCGCGTCGCGAGCCCGATGATCTTCCACCCGGATTTCTACGGCATCGATACGCCGGACCGTGACAAACTGCTCGCCAACCAGCATGCCGACCTCGCCTCGATGTGTCGCTTCATCGGCGCCGATTCGCTCGAATTCCTCTCTATCGACGGGCTTTATCGTGCCGTCGGCGGCGAGACGCGCAACCCACAGGCGCCGCAGTTCACCGATCACTATTTCACCGGAGACTACCCGACCCGCCTTCTCGACCAGAGGGCAGCGAGCAACGTTCGCAAACTCTCGGTTCTCGCAAGCAACGGATAACGAACAACAACATGACGCCCAATCTGAAAGACCGGATCGCCGTCGTCACCGGCGCATCGCGCGGGATCGGCTATTTCACTGCTCTTGAACTCGCCAGGGCCGGCGCCCACGTCGTCGCCTGCGCCCGCACCCTCGGCGGCCTCGAAGAAATGGACGACGCGATCAAGGCTTTCGGCGGTTCGGCAACGCTCGTCCCCTTCGATCTCTCGGACATGGCCGCCATCGACAAGCTCGGCGGCGCCATAGACGAGCGCTGGGGCAAGCTCGACATCATGGTCGCCAATGCGGGCGTCCTCGGCACGATCTCGCCGATCGGCCATGTGGAAGCCAAGGTCTTCGAAAAGGTGATGGCCATCAATGTCACCGCGACCTGGCGCTTGATCCGTTCGCTCGAACCGTTGCTCGTCCGTTCGGATGCCGGCCGCGCCCTCATCCTCTCCTCGAGCGCGGCGCACAAGTGCAAGCCCTTCTGGGGGCCCTACTCCGCCTCCAAGGCTGCGGTCGAGGCGCTGGCACGCACCTGGGCCTACGAGACACAGCGCCTGCCCCTGCGCATCCTCAGCGTCGATCCGGGCGCCACGCGCACCGCCATGCGGGCGCAGGCCGTGCCCGGCGAAGATCCCGAGACCCTTCCGCATCCCTCCGAGGTGGCTCAGGCGCTGTTGCCGCTGCTCGGCCCCGAGCAGACCGAGACGGGAAAGCTCTTCATCGTTCGGGAAAAGAAGATCGTCGACTACCGCATGCCGGAATAGGCCGGCGGCGCTTCCCCGCATCCGGCCTGCCGGCCCGCAAGCGGGGCGAAGGTGATTGGCGCTGATGCTCCGCCCCCGGCGGGCATCCGCGCGCGGTAACCTTTCAGCTATTCGCTATCCCCCGGCAAACCGTCGTTCCCGTGGCCACCCGGCCAGTCGCCATATTTGCGCTGCCAGGATCGGGCACCGAAGGGCAGGCTCACCAGATAGGCCACCGCAGTCACCACCATCGTCTCCCAGGTATAGGTCATCAGCGTCGCCACGTAGAAGACGACGACCAGGATGACGGGAAGGACCAGATCCCGGCGGACGCGGTTCTCCGACTTGCCGGACCAGACAGGAAGACGGCTGACCATAAGGAAGGCGATCAGGACCGTATAGACCGACGCGATCAGCGCAAATGTCCTTTCCGGCGCAAGACCGAGCAGGCCAAGATAGACGGGCAGCAAAACCAGCATCGCACCGGCCGGCGCCGGAACGCCGACGAAATATTCCGACTGCCAGGACGCCTTGACCTGGCGCTCCGCCATCACGTTGAAGCGCGCCAGCCTCAGACCGACGGCAATGGCGTAGATCAGCGCCGCAATCCAGCCGAGGGAACGCGCCTGATCGAGCAGAAACACGTAGAGGACGAGCGCGGGCGCGACCCCGAAATTGATGATGTCGGCAAGCGAGTCCATCTGGACCCCGAAACTCGAGGTCGCCTTTAGAAGACGCGCGATGCGCCCGTCGATGCCATCGAGGAAAGCGGCAAGGAGAACCATCGCAACCGCGAGTTCGAACCGATTCTCGAATGCCAGCCGGACGCCCGAGAGGCCGGCGCAGATCGCCAGGACCGTGATCATGTTCGGGACCATCAGCCGTAGCGGAATCTCCCGCAACCGGGGCCCGCGGGCCTTGTCGTGGGTGCCGGTGGCGTCCACGTGCTCAGCGGCGGACTGTTCAGGGCTTCCTGCGGATTGTTCGTGGCGGGGCTCTTCCATGACCTGTCCTCACGCGCGCCGGCTGATGACCGGGCCCTTCGCCGACCCGAATTCGGCGAGCACCGTCTCGCCGCCGGTGGCCGTCTGACCGACCGTCACGCGCGGTTCCGCACCGGCAGGCAGGAACACGTCGAGACGCGAGCCGAAGCGGATGAGGCCGAAACGCTCGCCCGCCTCGAGCGACGCGCTCTCCCGCGTCCAGCAGAGGATGCGGCGGGCCACGAGACCGGCGATCTGGACTACGCCGATCTGGCCGTGTTTCGTTTCGATGACGAGGCCGTTGCGCTCGTTTTCCTGACTTGCCTTGTCCAGCTCGGCATTCACGAACTTGCCGGCACGGTAGGCGATCCGTCGTACCGTGCCGCTCATCGGCGCGCGGTTCACGTGGCAATTGAAGACGTTCATGAAGACCGAAATGCGCAGCATCGGCTCCGATCCGAGGCCCAGTTCCTCAGGCGGCGTCACGGTGGCGACCGACGATACGGTGCCGTCCGCCGGGCTGATGACGAGATCGTCGTCGATCGGCGTCATGCGCTCCGGATCGCGGAAGAAATAGGCGCACCAGGCGGTCAGAACGAAGCCGATCCACATCAGCGGCTCCCAGAGGAAGCCGAGCGCCAGCGACACGACAAAGAAAATCGCAATGAAGCGGTAGCCTTCCCTGTGGACCGGTACGAGCGTGTTGCGCACTGTGTCGATCAAACTCATGAACTCTACTCTCCATATTTGCTTTGCGACGTGAACTAGCGCGAATCAGACAGCCCGGCAATGTCGAGGCCGGGAGATAGAGGACTCGCGGTAACATCATTGCGATCAGAGCGCCGGCATTCCGCGGTCGACGATGCCGAGATCGTCGCTCTCACGCACGCGTTTCAACTGTTCTTCGGCCTGCGTTGCCTCGCGCTGGCGGCTCCACATGGAAGCATAAAGACCGCCGCGGTCGATCAGTTCGCCATGGGTGCCGCGTTCGGCAATGACGCCGTCCTTCAGGACGATGATCTCGTCGGCGTTGATGACCGTCGACAGGCGATGGGCGATGACGAGCGTGGTGCGATTGCGCGACACGATATCGAGCGCAGCCTGGATTTCCTGTTCCGTCTTCGTGTCCAGAGCCGACGTCGCCTCGTCGAGGATCAGAATCGGCGGCGCCTTCAGGATGGTTCGCGCAATCGCGACGCGCTGCTTCTCGCCGCCCGAAAGCTTCAGGCCGCGCTCGCCCACCATGGCGCGGAAGCCTTCCGGCAGGTCACGGATGAAATCGGCGATCTGCGCCGCCTCGGCGGCTGCCTCGACCTCCGCATCGCTCGCAGTCACCCGGCCGTAACGAATATTGTAGGCGATCGTATCGTTGAAAAGCACAGTGTCCTGCGGCACCATTCCGATCACGGAGCGCAGGCTCTTCTGGGTGACGTCACGCACGTCCTGACCGTCGATAGTGATCGAGCCTTCCTGGACATCGTAAAAGCGGTAGAGCAGCCGCGACAATGTCGACTTGCCGGCTCCTGAGGGGCCGACGACTGCGACAGTCTTTCCGGCGGGCACATCGAAGGTGATCCCTTTCAGGATCGGCCGTGCCGGATCATAGGCGAATTGGACGTTCCTGAAGGAAATTGCGCCTCTTTCGATCTCCAGCTCCTTCGCGTTCGGCCGGTCGACGACCTCCGCCCGAACGTCGAGCAGATCGAACATGTGCTCGATATCGGTCAGGCCCTGGCGGATTTCGCGATAGACGAAACCGATGAAGTTCAGCGGGATCGCGAGCTGGATCAGCATCGCGTTGATGAAGACGAAGTCGCCGATGGTCTGTTCGCCGCGCTGTACGGCGAGCGCCGATATCGTCATCATCACCGCCGTGCCGGCACCGAAAATCAGCGCCTGGCCGAAGTTCAGCCAGCCGAGCGACGTCCAGACCTGCGTCGCGGCCCGCTCGTAACGCTCCATAGACTTGTCGAACCGCTTCGCCTCCATCTCCTCGTTGCCGAAATATTTCACGGTCTCGAAATTCAGGAGCGAATCGATCGCCTTGGTGTTCGCATCGGTGTCGCTGTCGTTCATCGAGCGTCGAATGGCGATGCGCCAGTCGCTCGCACGCACCGTGAACCAGATGTAGAGCCATACCGTGACAGCGGTCACCAGGAGATAGGTGAAGCCGTAGCCCCACCAGAAGATCACCGCCGTCAGCAGGAACTCGATGAGTGTCGGTACGCTGTTGAGGATCGTGAAGCGGACGATCGTCTCGATGCCCTTGGTGCCGCGTTCGATGATGCGCGAAAGCCCGCCCGTGCGCCGCTCGAGATGGAAGCGCAGCGAGAGCTGGTGCATGTGAACGAAGGTCTTGTAGGCAAGCTGCCTGACGGCATGCTGGCCGACACTGGCGAAAAGCGCGTCGCGCAGCTGGTTCAGGCCCGCCTGCAGCAAACGCGCGAGATTATAGGCGAGTACCAGCATGACGGCGCCGGTCAGGAACTGCGGCAGGAAACCGAGCGCGTCGGGCTTGTTGTTGAGCGCATCGGTCGCCCATTTGAAGAAATAGGGGACAAGGATGAGCACCGCCTTGGCGATCACCAGGATCACCGTCGCCCAGACGACCCTCAGCTTCAGATCGATCCGGTCCGCCGGCCACATGTATGGCCACAGATTCGCTATGGTTTCGATGGGATTGGCACTGTCGGCGGAAACCGTCTTCTTCTGGGGCACGTCTCAGTCCGCTTCATGATTTGATTGACGAAGACATGCGGGCGAACCGCTACGTCGCGCGCCTTCATCCCGCACCAGCTTCAATGAAAAGCGGCGCCTTTTTGGAGGACGCCGCTTTTCCTGACAGATAGGTCCACCTCCCCGCCAACGCAATGGAAGTGCCGGCAAAAGACAAACTTAGAGCGGGATGAGGAAAACTATGTGCGGTTTTCCGCCCGCATCCCGCTCTTGGGAACGATCACGTTAGTGCTTTCAGGTCGAACCGACCTCAAAAGCATCGTGATCTAGTGTCGCATATGCTTGCGGTGGATTTCCCGCGATTCTTCCTCCGACAGCATCTCGTCCGGAACCCCGAAAACCTGGCCCGGTCGGATCAGATCCGGATTTTCGATCTGTTCGCGGTTGGCGAGATAGATGGTGGTGTAGCGCAGACCGGCACCGTAGACGCGGCGCGAGATCTGCCACAGCGTATCGCCGCGGCGGATGATCACCGACGTCTTGCTTTCCTTGAGCGGTGCCTGCTCGATGGTGGCCGGCTGTTCCTTCGCCGCATCCGAAGCCGGCGCCGCCGCCTGTTCGACCACGGTTGCATTTGTCTCGCCCGCTGCCGAAGGCTCCGGCTGCTTCGAGGCATCGCTCGCCTGCGCCGCCAAGGGTTCGGCGGATGCCACCGAGGTGCCGACATTCTGGCGCGTCAATGCGTTCCCAAGAGCGCCATCGACCTTCTCCACCGCCGCTGCGACGCTTGACGGGTCCTGCGGCGCAGCCTTGAGCGCGTCCAGCGCCGTTGTCGCCGCCTTGGACGCTTCAGCGGCGGCTGCCGCCAAATCGGCATCGGAGCCGTCGGCCGGCTTGAATTCGGCCAGCGACTGGAGGGCGAATTCGGTTGCCGAGCGGGCCGCGGCGAGCTGCTCCACGGAGGGCTGCTTCCCGTCGGCAAAAAGCGCTTTCAAGAGAGTAAGCGCCTTGCCCGCTTCCGCCTTCAAACGGTCGAGACCCGTCGTGGGTGCTGCAAGCGTCGAACCGGCGATGGCGGCAACCTGAGCGCCCGCCGGCCTGTCGAAGGGAACGGAGGCGCGCATCGCGACCTTGCTCGCATCTTCGTTCATCATATCGGCGCGGATGATATGGCTGCCGACCGAGAGCTCGATCGAGCCGTCGACGACGAAATGTCCCTTGTCGTCGGCTTTCACCTCACCCAGCAGCTCGTCGTCCGCGTAAATGCGGACAAGGGCACCGGGCTTGGCGTTGCCTGCGACATACATCATGCCGCCTTCGATCTCGACCGCAGTCACCTGCAGCCCGGGAATGGTTGCCGGTGCGGCGGGAGAAGCGGAAGCGCCGCCGGGCTCGCCAGCCGGTACCGTGCCCGGATCGGCGGCTGCCTGCATCGGCTTCGGCTCGGCTTCCGGCGTCGTGATCAGCCGGCTCGCCTTGCCCGCCTTGGATACCATCGCCAGCAGGTGCCCGCTCGAATCCTTCGGTACCGAAACAGTCGCAACCTCCTCCGACGTCTTGCTGTGTCCGCCTGAGCCGACGCTTCTGAGCGTCAGCTGGTGGTCGCC
Organism: Sinorhizobium sp. 22678; assembly: GCF_052044265.1. Lineage (NCBI taxonomy): Bacteria > Pseudomonadati > Pseudomonadota > Alphaproteobacteria > Hyphomicrobiales > Rhizobiaceae > Sinorhizobium > Sinorhizobium sp. 22678. Next base: position 103,024 of record NZ_JBQEMS010000015.1, read on the forward strand.
TGCCGAGAGCGGCTTGTCGAAGACGGCGGCAAAATCGCCGCCCGCGCCGACATTGGCGGTACCGACGACCGTGTCGCCGCTCAGGATCTCGAGCTTCGTGCCCGGCTGGGCTCTGCCCGCGACGACCGTCGAGCCGTCCGGTTCGACGCGCAGGACGTCAAACCCCGGAACCGTCCAGTTCGCCACCGGGTCGGAGGCGGCCGCATTGCGGCCGGAGGCCGCTGTCGCTCGTTGTGCTGCGTTGCCATGCGGGGCGGACGGATCGGTCTTCGTCGCCGCCGCCGTTTGGCCGGGCTGCTCGCCTGCGCCCGATTGGGCCACCGCCCCCTTGTCGCTGTCACGCAGATTCGGCTGAACCACAAAGATCATCAATGCGGTCGCGATTGCCAGGACGCCAAGCGCCACCCAGCTGGCCTTATTCTTAATCATGCCACTCTCCACAGGGCGGAGCGCCTTGATGCTCCCCGCATGCCCCATCGGCCGGCGCTGCGACGCCAGGTGCATTATAGCGCAACCGCAGCACACTGTCCGAATTCTTCAATGTATTACTGAAATTGCTAACGTTTCTTATAGTGCTATACAAGCGCTCACTATGATTCCGACGCTCGACAGCCGGAGATTTTTCGTCCATTTTCCTTGACCCGTGCTGCACTGCAATCTCTGGTGGGACCATGAACGAGGAAACCACGCCGATTCTATCCGTTTGCGTTTATTGCGGTTCTCAGCCCGGGCGTGACGACGCCCACATGCAGGCCGGCCGCACCCTCGGCAAATCGATCGCCGATCATGGCCTGCGCCTCGTCTATGGCGGCGGCACGCGCGGGATCATGGGCGCCGTGGCGAGCGGCGTGCTTTCGTCCGGCGGACACGTGACCGGCATCATTCCCGAATTCCTGATGGACAAGGAAGCGACGCGTCACTCGCTAGGCCAGCTGAACGAATTGATCGTTACCGCCGACATGCATGAGCGCAAGCACAAGATGTTCGAGCGCGCCGACGCCTTCGTCGCCCTTCCGGGCGGGATCGGCACGCTCGAGGAGATCGTCGAAATCATGACCTGGGCGCAGCTCGGCCGCCACAGGAAGCCGATGGTCTTCGGCAATGTCAACGGCTTCTGGGATCCGATGCTGCAGCTGATCGACCACATGCGCGGCCAGGGATTCGTTCACACCGCGCATCTCGTGCAGCCGCTGGTGATCGACCGTGCGGAAGACATCATCCCCGGCATACTTGCCTCGGTCCGCGCCAACGGGCGCGAAGGCGAAGCCGAGATCATCGCCAGGCTCTGATCCAGATCGGGATGAGGAAAAGTGTGTGCGGTTTTCCGCCCGCATCCCCGCTCTAAGTTCTTAGAATCGATCACGTTCATGGCTTCAGGTCGATCCGACCTGAAGTCATCGTGATCTGACTCTGCCGATTATTCGGCCGGCGTCGGTTGAGCCGCGCGCCGCGCCCTGCTCTCCGCAAGCATCGCTCCCGAATAGATGAAGAGCGCGGCCCAGATCAGGGCGAAGGCGACGAGTTTGGCCGTTCCAAAGGGTTCGTGGAAAACGAAGACCGCGATAAGGAAGATCATCGTCGGAGCGATATATTGCATGATCCCGATCGTCGAAAGCCGGAGCAGCTTCGCGCCATTGGCATAGATCATCAGCGGCACGGCGGTGACGATCCCGCAGGCGAGGAGCAGCAGGACATCCGTCATGTTGGCGTCGCCGAGGAAGTGGCCCTGCCCCGTCGCCTCGAGCCAGATGACGTAGCCTGCAGCCGGGATGCTGAGCAGCAAGACTTCGAGGAAGAAGCCCTGGTTCGGCCCGACCGGCAGCGTCTTCCGGAAGAACGCATAGAAACCCCAGGAAAAGCACAGCCCGATCGAAACCCAGGGAAGACCGCCCGCGTCGAAGGCAAGCACGCCCACGGCGAGCGCGGCGAGGCCGATCGCCACCATCTGCGCCGGATTTGGCCTTTCCTTCAGCAGCAGCGCACCGAGGAAGATTGAGAACAGAGGGTTGATATAGTAGCCGAGCGCCGTCTCGATGGCCCGCCCCGCCCCGATCGCCCAGACATAGATGCCCCAGTTGACCGTGATGAGAGCCGCCGTGATCGTGGCCATCATCAGCACGCGTGGAGAGCGCAGCGCTACTTTCACGTCCTGCGTGCGGCCGAGCCACACGAGCACCAGGCCTGCGAGCGGTACCGACCAGACGATACGATGCGCCACCACTTCCGCCGCAGGGATATGCGACACCGCCTTCATGAAGAAAGGCAGGAAACCCCACAACAGGTAGGCTGCCAGCGCGAAGGCGAAACCTTTCGGGGAATCGACATTCTCTGCGGGCAAATTCGCGTTCGGCTCGGCCATGATTTTGATCCTGAAATTCCACCGGAGCCGAGCGGGAAGCGCTCCGGTCGCAATCGACGGCCAACCCTCTCGGGAGCAATTGCCGTCAGTCCTCCTGCGTCCTACTCCAACCGACGGTGATGCACCAATTCATTTCCGTGAACCGATGGATGAACGGCGTTGATACGACGGAACCGGACATCCCGCGCAACCCGAATTCATCGTGATCCAAACTACTCGGCCGCGATCGATCCGACCTGATCGCGGTTTTTGAGCAGCTTGTAGACGATACTGTCCATCAATGCCTGAAATGAGGCGTCGATGATGTTGTCGGACACGCCGACCGTCCACCAGCGCGCCCCTGAGCGATCCGTCGATTCGATCAGAACGCGGGTGACGGCCTCGGTGCCGCCGTTGAGGATGCGCACCTTGTAATCGGCAAGTTCCAGATCGGCGATCTCGGACTGGTACTTGCCGAGATCCTTGCGAAGCGCGAGGTCGAGCGCGTTGACCGGGCCATGCCCTTCGGCGACCGACATCATCGTTTCGCCGTCGACGATCACCCTGACCACGGCCTCCGATACCGTCTTCAGCTTGCCGTTCGCGTCGAAGCGGCGCTCGACCATCACGCGGAAGCTCTCCACCCGGAAGAAGTCGGGCACGGTGCCGAGAATACGGCTCGCGAGCAGCGTGAAGCTCGCATCCGCACCTTCATAGGCATAGCCCGTCGCCTCGCGTTCCTTGACGATCGAGATCAGCTTGTCGAGCCGCGGATCGTCCTTGGAGACCGTGATGCCGCGCCGCTTGAGGGCATTGATGAAATTGGCCTTGCCTCCCTGATCGGAGACCATGACCTTGCGCAGGTTGCCGACGCTTTCCGGTGCGACATGCTCGTAGGTCCTCGGGTCTTTGAGCAAGGCGGAGGCGTGAATGCCGGCCTTGGTGGCAAAAGCCGATGCGCCGACATAGGGCGCCTGGGGATCGGGAGAGCGGTTGAGCAATTCGTCGAAGGCATGGGCGAGCTTGGTCAGCTCCTGGAGCCTCTCGGCGTCGATTCCCGTCTCGAAACGGTTCGAATAGGTTTCCTTCAGGGCAAGCGTCGCAATCAGCGTCACGAGATTGGCGTTGCCGCAGCGTTCCCCGATGCCGTTGAGCGTGCCCTGGATCTGACGAACGCCGGCTTCGACCGCAGCCAGGGAGTTGGCCACCGCCTGCCCCGTGTCATTATGCGCATGGATGCCGAGATTTGCACCGGGCACTCCCGCCGCAATCACGGCCGAGACGATCTCGCGGATCTCGCCCGGCTGCGTGCCGCCATTGGTGTCGCAAAGGACGACCCAGCGCGCGCCCGCCTCGAAAGCCGTTTTCGTGCAGGCGAGCGCATAGGCGGGATTCGCCTTGTAGCCGTCGAAGAAATGCTCGCAATCGACCATCGCCTCGCGCCCGGACTCGACGACCGCCTTCACGGATGTGCGGATATTGTCGAGATTTTCCTCGTTCGTGCAACCGAGCGCCACCTCGACATGATAATCCCAGCTCTTGGCGACAAGACAGATCGCATCGCTCTTGGCGCTCAGCAGTGCGCTCAGTCCCGGGTCGTTGGACGCGGAGACGCCGGCGCGCTTGGTCATGCCGAAGGCGACGAAGGAGGCCTTGTCGGTGCGCCTGCACTTGAAGAACTCCGTGTCCGTGGGGTTAGCGCCGGGATATCCGCCCTCGACATAGTCCATGCCGAATTGATCGAGCAGCGTCGCAATCGCGATCTTATCCTCGACGGAAAAGTCGATGCCCGGCGTCTGCTGCCCGTCCCGAAGCGTCGTGTCGAAGAGATAGATGCGTTCCCTGGTCATGTCTCGGTTCCAACGTACAAATCACTGTTCGATTGCGGGTTCTTCGCACCCGCTCTATTCGGTCTTGCCGGCAAATTTATCGGTCGCCCGGATGAGCCGGTCGAGAATGCCCGGCTCCGAATAGGCATGTCCCGCCCCCTCGATGAGGTGGAATTCGGCATGCGGCCAGGCCTTGTGCAGCTGCCAGGCATATTTTGCCGGGCATGGCATGTCGTAGCGGCCATGCACGATCACGCCCGGAATTCCGTGGAGCTTATGGGCATCGCGCAGCAATTGCCCGTCTTCCAGCCAGCCGGCATTGACGAAGAAATGGTTTTCGATGCGGGCGAACGCGTGAGCGTATTCGTCCTCCTCGAAGGGTGTGCTGGTGTCCGGCTCCGGCAGAAGCGTGATCGTCTCCCCCTCCCAGATACTCCAGGCCTTGGCCGCGGCGAGCCGCGTCGCGCGGTCTTCGCTTGTCAGGCGGCGGTGATAGGCTCGCATCATCTCGTGGCGTTCTTCCGGCGGGATCGGTGCGATGAAGCGTTCCCACTTGTCGGGGAACATTTCCGAGACGCCGAACTGATAGTACCAGTCGAGCTCGGCCTTGGTCAGGGTGTAAATGCCCCTGACGACGAGTTCGCTTACCCGCTCAGGATAGGTCTCGGCATAGGCCAAGGCCAGCGTCGAGCCCCAGGAGCCGCCAAAGACGAGCCACTTTCCAACCCCGCAAAATTCCCGCAGCCGTTCGATATCGGCCACGAGGTGCCAGGTCGTGTTGGCTTCGATCTCTGCATGCGGCGTCGACCTGCCGCAGCCGCGCTGGTCGAACAGCATCACATCGTAGAGCGACGGATCGAAGAGCCGGCGGTGGTTCGGCGAAATCGTACCGCCCGGGCCGCCGTGGAGGAAGACCGCCGGCTTGGCGCCGGGCGTGCCCGCCCGTTCCCAATAGATCGAATGGCCGTCGCCCACATCGAGGTGCCCGGATGCATAGGGTTCGATTTCGGGATAGAGGGTACGCAATGGAGAACTCACGATAGATCTTCCTCGGGCGGCCAGTGCACCGTGTCGTAGTCGGGGTGCTGGCGGTTGGATTCCAGGACTATGAGATGGCGCTCGGCGGCCGCTTCGCTGCCGTCGTCGGTCTCTGTTTCGGGAAGCTGCGGCAGATGCGAAAACCAGAACATCCGCGACTCGACGCCGGACTGGTAGACCGGCTGGACGTCATCCGGATCGTCGAGCGAACCGAGCGCGATGTTCAGGAAGCTCGCATGCGGCATGTCATAGAAGAGCGGCGTCCCGCAATCGCGGCAAAAGCCGCGGCGCACGAGATCGGACGAACGGTACCAGGCGGGCTGGCCGCGCACGATGCGGAAATCTTCGCGCGCGATATTGGCGAGCGGCAGAAAGTAGTTGCCCCCCGCCTTCTGGCACATGCGGCAATGACAGATATGCGGATCGTCCAGCGTGCCCTCGGCGCGGTAGCGCACCGCGCCGCACTGGCAGCCGCCGGTGAAGATGCGTCCGATCATCGTGCCCAGACTCCGCCCGGAGGCCACTGCTCCGTCTCATGGTCCGGATGCTGAAACGAGATGATCTGCTCCTGCCGCCCATAATAGTCGGCATCGTCGTGAACCGGCTGCTCGAAGATCGATTCGACCCAGGGAAGCCGGGACTGGTAATTGACCTGAATTTCCGGCGCGAGATCGGAGCGGTCGTCGAAGGCGCCTATGGCGATTTCGAGGCCGCCGGGATGCCGATAGGTCATCGGCGTACCGCATTTCGGGCAGAAGCCGCGATCGATATTGACTGATGACTGGAAATAGCTCGGCTCGTCGCGGATCCACTCGACCCCGTCCTTCGGCGCCGTCACCAAGGCGGAGAAGAAAGAGCCGAACTGTTTCTGGCACATGCGGCAATGGCAGATCGAGGGGCGCCCGAGCTCTCCGTGGATGCGGAAGCGAACGGCCCCGCACTGGCAGCCTCCAGTCCTGACGGTATTGCTCATCCTTTTTCCTCCGGTGGCCAGGTTTCGGTGTCGTGGTCGGGGTGCTGATAGGAAACGAGGTCGGCAAGAAAGGAGACAGCCTCGGCGTCGGCCATGGTCTCTTCGCCGGGCAGCTCGGATACATGATCGACATAGGGCAGTTTTCCTTCGACGCCCCATTGGATGGTCGGCACGATGCCTTCCGGCCTGTCGAATGCAGCGATCGCGAGCGCCATCCCGTCCGGCGCCTCGTAGGTCAGCGGTGTTCCGCAGTCGCCGCAGAAGCCGCGCCAAACCACATTCGAAGACCGGAAGCGCTTGCGCTCGCCGCGGGTCCATACGAGCTTCGCCCCGCGTACGGAAACGAGCGGCAGGTAGAAATTGCCGCTCGCCTTCTGGCACATGCGGCAATGGCAGACGGAAGCATCGCCGAGTGTTCCCTCGACGCGGAAGCGGACCGCGCCACACTGGCAGACGCCCATATGGATCTCGTCAGCCATCTCGCCCTCCTCTTTCCTCCGGCGTGCCGGCAGCGCCATCATCCTGAAACTAGACCTGAGACCGCTTCACCTCCCAGGTGGTCACTCTTTCGCCGGTTTCGGGATCCTTGCCGTCCTTGAGCTGGATGCCTCTCGCCAGGAGATCGGCGCGGATGCCGTCGGCCTGCGCGTAGTTCTTGGCCTTCAGAAGCTCCAGACGCTCACGTACACGGCCATCGATCTCGTGAACGACCGCCTCGTCGAGTTCGACCTGCTTCGGCACCACCCCGAGAAGCGCCGCGCTCGCGGCGAAGGCCCCGAGATGGCGCGAGTCGGCGGAAGCCTTTTGCGCCAATGCATGCAGCGCCTGAATGGCCGCCACGGTGTTGAGGTCGTCGGCCAGGGCGGTGACGACGGCCGGATCCGCCTCGCCTGCAGCGTCGCCGTAGACCGGCCATTTCGACAGCAGATGCTCGGCCTCCTCCAGCCGCTTGATCGAGAAGTCGATCGGTTCGCGGTAATGGGTCATAAGCATTGCCAGCCGAAGGACCTCGCCGGGCCATTTGCGGCCGCCGAATTTTTCCGTGTGAAGAAGCTCGTAGATAGTGATGAAATTGCCCTCGGACTTCGACATCTTGCGGCCTTCGACCTGCAGGAAGCCGTTGTGCATCCAGACATTCGCCATCATCTCGGTGCCGTGGGCACAACGCGACTGGGCGAGCTCGTTTTCGTGATGCGGGAAGATCAGGTCGATGCCGCCGCCGTGGATGTCGAACACGTCGCCGAGATAGCGCCCGCTCATCGCCGAGCATTCGATGTGCCAGCCCGGCCGCCCGCGGCCCCAGGGGCTGTCCCAGCCCGGCTCGTGCTCGGCGGAAAGCTTCCAGAGCACGAAATCGCCCGGGTTTTTCTTGTGCGCCTCGACGGCGACACGGGCACCGGCCTGCTGCTCGTCGAGATTGCGCTTGGAAAGCTGGCCGTAATCGTCCATCGACCGTGTATCGAAGAGCACCTCTCCCTCGGCCTCGTAGGCATGGCCCTTGGCGATCAGCTTTTCGATGATTTCGATCATCCCGGCGATGTTTTCGGTCGCGCGCGGTTGCACGGTGGGCTCGAGGCAGCCGAGCACCGCCGCATCTTCGAGGAACTGCGTCTCGGTCTTCTCGGTCACCTGCCGGATCGCCTCGTTCAGCGGCAGCCCGGGATAGTCGCGCAATGCCCGCGCGTTGATCTTGTCGTCCACATCGGTGATGTTGCGAGCATAAATGACGTGATCCGCGCCATAGACGTGACGAAGCAGCCGGAACAGGACGTCGAATACGATGATCGGCCGTGCATTGCCGATATGGGCATAGTCGTAGACCGTCGGGCCGCAGACATACATGCGGACGTTCTGAGGATCGATCGGCCGGAATTCGGCCTTTTCCCGCGTCAGCGTGTTGTACAGTTTCAAAATCGGCATTCCGCCCATCCCAGATCTCCAAGTCTGCATGCTGCCGTCGCAATATAATCGCCGGGTGGCCCCGCGCGTTTGTCATCTTGGATTTTTGGAGACGAAAACGGCCAGGCCAGCGGTTCGCTAGCGAATAATCTTCCGGCAAATAATGCAGATGACCGTTTTCATGGCGACCCTTATCGCGCGTCACCCGGCGCCGGTCAAGAGGCGAGCCACGTGCAAGAGAAAGTCGGCATTCTGCAACCATGACGGCCATGGATTTGTCACGATTTGGCTTATCTGGAAATCGTCAGAGGGGAAGGAGATTCGCCAATGCAGCCCGGCACGGCATCAGGTCCTGTTTCCCGAGGAACAACAGGGACATGGTTTTCGTTGAAAATTCACGAGGGCTAATGCTCCCGATAGGGAAAACACCAAGGAAGACATGCAATGAAGGCCGCCAAAATTGCCGAACGCAACCCGCCGCCATCCGATCTGCTGACGAAATACCGCCCACTTGGCCTGAAGGCCGTCCTCGCAGCCGCGCTGCAAGTCAGGGCTAAACCGGCTGACAAGAAGATCGCGAAGCGTTCGGCTTAGTTCCGATCTGGGGCAGCGCCGCGCGTCCCCTTCGCCCCGCTTGCGGGGAGAAGGTGGCCGGCAGGCCGGATGAGGGGCGGTCCTTGGCTCAAAACAACGACATCTGCCCGCCATCATCCCGGTCGTCGGAGCGCCCCCTCTTCGGGACCGGCGCTATGGGCGTGACCTCGTCCTGGAGCTCAGGGCCGGTGTTGGCGACCTTGTTGACCTTGTCCGACACGGGGATTGCTTCGAAATAATCCTCCGCCGCCGGCACCATGAGGTCGGCCACCTCGCGAGGTTCCTGGCTCTTGCAATCGAGCCAACGGGAAAAGTCTTCCGGCTGGATCACGACCGGCATGCGGTCATGGATGTGACTGACGGCGCCGTTCGCATCGGTGGTGAGGATCGCCGCGGTGTCGACCTCCGAACCGTCGGCGGAAGACCACGTCTCCATGAGCCCGGCAAAGGCCACGATCCCGCCCTTTTTCGGCCGGACCCAAAAAGCTTGCGAGGCCTCCCGGCTGCCCTTGACCGGGCGGCGCCATTCGTAAAAACCGGACGCCGGCACCAGCACACGGCGATGGCGCATTGCGGCGCGGAAGGCAGCCTTCCCGATCGCGGTTTCTGCCCGAGCGTTGATGAGCAGCGGAAACTTGCGCGGGTCCTTGACCCAGCCTGGCGTGAAGCCCCAACGGACGAGCACAGCCTTGCGTTCCGGCAGGTTGCTGCCCGGTTCCGGCCGATCGGAGGCCACGATAACGACTATCGGCTGCGTCGGCGCGATGTTGAAGCGCGCAGGAAAGCCCTCCGCTTCAAGCAGGCCAAACAGTTCCAGCAATTCCTCCGGCGTGGCCGTAAGCGCAAAACGTCCGCACATGACATCGATGTGGCACTTCACGTAGTATGGGTCAACGACCAAGGTGATTTTCGATTCCATGATAACGAAGCAACCCGAGCGCGCCTCCTCCGCCATTCTCGAACGGAACGGCCGCTATCTTCTTGTCCGGCGGGCCAATCCGCCGTCAGCCGACATGTACGCGTTTCCCGGCGGCAGGGCGGAGCCCGGGGAGACGCCTGCGCAGACGGCATTGCGCGAACTCGCCGAGGAAACGGGCATCAGCGCCCGCGATCCCGTGCTCTTCGAAATCTATGACCTGCCCGGTATAGGCCCGCAGGAGCGTCACTTCCTGCTTTCGGTCTTCACCGTCCAGGCCGATCCTGATTTGGTCGCGATCGCCTGCGATGATGCCGCCGGCGTTGGCTGGTTCACACCGGAGGAGATTTTCACCTTGCCCATTCCGGAAAGCGTGCGCGACTGCGTGGAAAAGCTGGCTGCCGGCGGGCCAAGGCGTATTCCTGAGGCGACGACCGGCGTCAGTTCGGATTTGAGGGGCGCATGACCGATCAACGGCTCCCGTTCAGACTGTTGCTGCTGACAGGCATTCTCCTTGCGACCGCCGCGGGCGTGGCGGCTCAGGAAAAGCAGCCTGCCCAGCAGACGGCCGCTCCTTCCCCGGCGCAGGAGGAAAAGCCGACCCCCTACGACCGGCGGTTGATCCGCCTCGCCGAAATTCTCGGCTCGGTGCATTATCTGCGCAATCTCTGTCTCGACCAGCCCGAGGACGGCTGGCGCCGCTCCACGCAGGAACTGATCGACAAGGAGGCGGCCGGAGAGCCGAAACGGCGCGAGCGCATAACCGCGGCTTTCAACCGGGGCTATCGGACCTTCGCCTCGGTCTATACCAGGTGTACGGAGCCCGCGACGCTCGCGGAAGAACGCTACCGTGCCGAAGGTGCAACACTCGTTTCGGAAATCGTCGCCCGCTTTGGAAATTAGGAAGATATTAACCTCTTTTTCCCTGACCCCGTGTCGTTTCGGGAAAAGGCTGCTAAGTTTGTTAAGAGAGTGATAAGAAGTAGCCGGCCTGTCTGCCCGTTCAGTTGCGGTTCAGCGGATAGGCGTTAGGTTAGCCAGTGCACGTAATGGAAGCCGCATGGAACGAATGATGGAACCAAGCCTGACAGACATCGACGACATGATCGTCCACGAGAAGATGCAGGCGGCGCTCGAGCACCAGAACGAGGCTTGGGCGGATGGCATGGCCGACGGCATCGAGCCCGAAATCATCGCCGATGCGGCGATTGCGCTGGCCATGCGCGAAACCGTCCGGCTTCATGGCGAAGAAGGTGCCGAGGCAATGCTTAATTCGCTTCGCGAGCGCATGCTCGCCGGAGAATTCTCGCCAGAGCGGACGATTCAGTAACATCAGGACTGCCCGATGAACCGGAACCCTGCAAACCGGGCCCTCCCGGTTGGTCTTGTCGTGTTGCTGCTGGCGAGTGCGACGATGCCCCCTGCGCCCGCGTTCGCGCTCAGTGAGTTTCAGGGCGCCCCTGCCCCCATTGCCGGCGAACAGAACGCAGCCCCAGGCGACGAGGCCGAAGAGTCCGCGCCGGAAGAACGGGCCCCCCTCGAAATTCCGATGCCAGACCCTCTCGTCGACAGGACGGCCGTCGAGTCGAAGGACGATGAGATCGCCGCGCCTGACGTTGTGGAGCCTGTCGAGGTCCTGACGGATGTTTCGAAGATCCCGGTGCCGGTCGCACGCATGCGCGAACTGATCGTCGAGGCCGCGGCTTCGGGTGACATCGAGCGGTTGCGCCCGCTGCTCGGCAAGGGCCCCACCCAGACCCAGGTTACCGCCACCGCCGGGGAAGACGACCCGATTGCCGCACTCAAAAGTCTTTCCGGCGACCAGGACGGCATCGAAATTCTGGCCATCCTCCTCGATGTCATGTCGACGGGCTTCGTGCTTGCGGACAAGGGTACTCCCGAGGAGGCCTATGTCTGGCCCTATTTCGCCGAGAAGCCGCTCTCGTCGCTGACCGCCCCGGAAAAGGTCGACCTCTTCCGACTGGTGACCGCCGGCGATTTCGCCGGGATGGAAGAGTTCGGCACCTACAATTTCTACCGCGTCGGCATCACGCCGGATGGAAAGTGGAAGTTCTTCGTCGCGGGCGATTGAGCGCGTCTCGTGCCGGAGAGAGGGAAATGCTGGCGGTTCCCGCTCGGCATGCTTGCCCTTCCCCGGCAGACATCCTACCTCTTCGGAATAGAGAATAGGACTCGACATATGCCAATGGTTTGCCTCGACGGCCGCGCAATCATTCGTGTCTCCGGAAAGGACGCGGAGACCCTTCTTCAGACGCTGATCACGACGGATATCGCCTCGTTGACCCTGGACGAGGTCAGGCCTGGCGCGCTGCTGACACCGCAGGGCAAGATCCTTTTCGATTTCCTGATCTCCCGCGACGGCGAAGCGTTGCGTCTGGAGACGACGGAGGATCAAGCCGAAGCGCTCGTCAAGCGCCTGACGATGTACAAGTTGCGATCGGCAGTGGAGCTGTCGCTCAATTCGCCGGCGCCGGTGACGGTCGTGTTCGGAGAAGATGCGCCTGCCGAGAGCTATCGCGATCATCGGTTCGAGAAGGCGGGCATATCCGCTTGCCGCCTCTATCGCGACATGCCTGCAGCGGAAGCGGGCGTCGCCGATCTGGACCGGCTCAGAATCGCGGCGGGCATCGCCGTTGCCGGGCGCGATTACGACCTGCAAGATGCCTTTCCGCATGACGTGCTCATGGACATGAACGGCGGCCTTTCCTTCCGCAAGGGCTGCTATGTCGGGCAGGAAGTCGTTTCGCGCATGCAGCACCGCGGCACTGCGCGACGCCGCCTCGTCATCGTCGCCGGCGAGGCGACGCTGCCGCCGAGCGGAACCAACATTTCGGTCAACGGACGGCCGATCGGTTCTCTCGGCACCGTACTGGATCGGGACGGCCTGGCTATCGTCAGGATCGACAAGGCAGGCGAAGCGATCGCCAAGGGTGAGGCCATTCTTGCAGGCGACGTGCGCCTTACCCTCACGCTCCCCGCCTGGACGGGACTCGTCTTTCCGAACGAGACAGGTGAGGCGAGCGCATGATGAGTGCGCGTGCGTGGCAGCGTATGCTTTCCGGGCGGCGGCTCGATCTTCTCGACCCCTCACCGCTCGACGTCGAGCTTTCCGACATCGCCCACGGACTTGCCCGCGTGGCGCGTTGGAACGGGCAGACTTCCGGCGACCACGCCTTCTCCGTTGCCCAGCACAGTCTCGTTGTCGAGGAGATTTTCCGCCGCACCAATCGCTGCGATGCCCAGGATTGCCTGATGGCCCTGCTTCACGACGCGCCGGAATACGTCATCGGCGACATGATCTCGCCGTTCAAGGCTGTCGTCGGCGGCGGTTACAAGACCGTGGAGAAGCGCCTGGAGAATGCGGTCCACCTGCGCTTCGGGCTTCCGGCACATACGCCCCGGGAGCTCAAGGAGCGGATCAAGAAGGCCGACCGTATCGCGGCCTATTTCGAAGCGACGGAACTTGCCGGCTTTTCCGCAGAGGAGGCCCGAAAGTTCTTCGGTCAGCCGCGCGGCATCACCCGCGAGACGTTGCTGATCGACCCTCTGCCCGCGGTCGAGGCGCAGCGGCTCTTCGCCACGCGCTTCAATGCGTTGGAGTCCGAACGCGCCAAGGCGAGACAGGAGGCGTGACCATGACGGCAATCGTCGTCTCGCCGCTTCAGCGTATCGCGGAAATGGCCGTCCGGCACGGCTGCCGCGAAATGCTGAGCCTGCTTGCGAAGGGCCAGAATTTTCATCGCCCAACCGTCATCAACCATGCGAAGCATCTGACGATCGGCGTCAACGACATCAGCTTCGCCGGAACGGGCGATCTGATTGCGCCCCAGGAAGAACACGTTCATCGAATCATCGATTTCGCCCGCCAATGGGACCGGACGCGGCCGATGCTCATACATTGCTGGATGGGCGTCTCCCGCTCGCCTGCGGCCGCGCTGATCGCCGCACTCGCCGTCGAACCGGACCAGGACGACCACGCGCTCGCGAAGCGCCTCCGGCTCGCCTCGCCCTATGCGACGCCGAATGCGCGGCTCGTGGAAATCGGCGACCGGGCGTTGTCCCGCAAGGGTGCGCTCGTCGCCGCAGTGCGAGCCATCGGCCGCGGCGCGGATGCCGACGGCAATGCTCCGTTCATCCTGCCCCTGCAAGACGTGCAGCATGCCGGGTGAAGCGCAGCCGGTCACGGTCGAGATCGGGCTCAATGCCGTGATCGTCGCGGTCGTCAGTCGCAGCCCGCGCATCCTCGCGGTCAGCGAGGCGGACGGGGACGCTCGGGACAGCCTGCCCTTCGGCCCCTTCGATCCGGCCCGCCACCGCACTTTCGAGGCAAGCCTGCGGGCGCGCGTCGAGAAGCGTACGGCGCTCAAGCTCGGCTATATCGAGCAGCTCTACACCTTCGGCGACCGCGGGCGCCAGCGTCTGCCCGGCGAGGAAGGCAAGCACATGGTGTCCGTCGGCTACCTGGCGCTGACGCGCACGGACGCGGAGAACAACGAGAGGCTGGCCGAAGCGGGCGCCCATTGGCGCGACTGGTACGGCTATCTGCCCTGGGAAGACTGGCGTCTCGGACGTCCCGCGATACTTGACCAGACCATCCTGCCGGCGCTTGTTCGCTGGGAGTCCGGCGACGAAAAGCCGGCCTCGGCGCAGCGTCGTTCACGGATACGCCTCGCCTTCGGCCTTGACGATTTTCCCTGGGACGAAGAGCGCGTGCTGGAGCGCTACGAATTGCTCTATGAGGCGGGTCTGGTGCGCGAGGCCGTGATCGACGGCCATTGCCGCGATCCGGAAAACCCGGCGGCGGGGCTGGCGATGCGCCACGACCACCGCCGGATCGTCGCGACCGCTGTCGCGAGACTGCGCGGCAAGCTCAAATACCGGCCGGTGGTTTTCGAACTGATGCCGCCGGCATTCACCCTTACCGATCTGCAGGCAACCGTCGAGGCGATTTCAGGCCGCCATCTCCACAAGCAGAACTTCCGCCGGCTGGTCGAAGGAGCGGAGCTCGTCGAGCCGACGGGAGAGACCCTGGCATCGACCGGTGGCCGTCCGGCCGCACTCTTCCGCTTCCGCCGCCAAATCCTGGACGAGCGGCCCGCGCCCGGCCTCAAGGTCGGCGGCCGCTGAACCTTAAAGCGCGCCGCGTTTTGCCAAAACCGCTGCGCACCGGGCGAGATGCACTATTTCACCACCGCGCAGGCCAGCCGGTCGCCGGCATCGCCGGAGGGCTGGCTGCGGTTGTCGTCCGAATGCATATGGATCACCAGGGCCCGGCCGCGAAGGGCGGTGGCCTTGTCGTCGAGAGACACGAAGCTGTTGAAGACCTGGGCGCGCAGGATGCCATCGGCGCCGACATACTGGTTGGGCATGTCGCCGGCATGCGGGCCATTGGAAGCGAGGAAGCCGTGCTCGGAATTTTCATCCTCGCCGGCAAAATGCTTTCCCGCCGACTCGAACCCGTCCTTGGGATCGCAGCGCCCCATTTCGTGAGCATGAAAAGCGACCCAGGTATCCTTCGGCAGGCCGCTTATCTCCATCTCGATCAGCACGCCCTTGCCACCTGCCGTCAAAGTGGCCCGCCCGATGTCGGTACCGTCCTTGCCCACGAACTCGGCCGTTGCCGTTTGCGAGGATTGTTGTGCCGAAGCGGCACCCGCCAAGCCTGCCGCACAGGCGATCGCGATCATCGTTCTCATCATCGGAGTTCTCCCTCTCACTCGCGGGTCGATAGAAGACAACGCGCGGCTGCCGAGGTCGTTCCGCAAAAACGCGGCTGAGTTGCAGTCATCCGGCGAATTGAGCTAAATCGACACGTCCAGACCGATGTCGAGCGTCGGTGCGGCCATCGTGATCTTCGAAGTCGAGATGTAGTCGACGCCCGTTTCGGCGATTGCCCGAATGGTTTCGATCTTAACGTTTCCCGACGCCTCCAGCCTGGTGCGGCGCAGGTCACCGGGATAGGAAGCGGCGGACAGTCCCCAATGTGCCGCGTTGATTGCGACGGCCTCGCGCAGCAGTTCCGGCCCCATATTGTCGAGCAGGACCACGTCCGGCGAGGCGGTCAGTGCCTCGCGCAACTGGGCGAGGCCGTCGACTTCGACCTCGACCTTGACAAGATGGCCGCAATAGGCCCGCGCGGCGCGGACGGCGCCGGCAACACCGCCGGAAACGGCGATGTGGTTATCCTTGATCAGCACCGCGTCGTCGAGGCCGTAACGATGATTGGAGCCGCCGCCGAGGCGAACGGCGTATTTTTCGAGAGCGCGAAGGCCGGGGATCGTCTTGCGCGTGCAGCAGACCTTGGCGCCCGTATGGGCGATCTCGTCGGCGAACGTCGCCGTGTAGGTCGCGACCCCCGAGAGATGCATGAGAAAGTTGAGCGCCACCCGCTCGGCCGAAAGGAGTCCTCGGGCACGGCCGGAAATTCGCGCAATCGTCGTACCTGGCGCCACCCGGTCGCCGTCCGCAGCGAGCGCCTCGAAGCGGATCGACGGGTCGATCAGGCGGAAGGCGGTTCGCGCCAGTTCCAGCCCCGCAATCACGCCCGCTTCGCGCACGCTCATATTCGCGGCGGCTGTCCGCTCCGGCCCGATCGTCGAGAGGGTGGTGATGTCACCGGCCCGGCCGAGATCTTCCAAAAGGGCCGCTTTCACCTGCTCCTCGACCATGAGAGCGGGCAGTTCCGGGCGAAGGGCGATCATTATGTCGTTCCTGCGATTGGAGTAGCTTCTAATTTCGCGTTTGCCGCCGTCATGCCGGCTCGCTCTCGGCCACGTCCGCGGCCAGACGCTCCGCCTGGGCAAGCGTCAGATAGGTCCGGCGCCGCCATTCCGGCCGCTCGTCCGGGCAATCGGCCCGAAAATGACCGCCGCGGCTTTCCGTCCGCTGCAGGGCGGCGATCGCGATGAGCTTGGCCGTGGTAACGATATTGGCGAAGCGCAGGCGCTTGTTCGTCCTCTCGAGTTCCGCAATCCCCCGGATCGCCCGGGTCAGGCTTTCGCGCGTACGCACGACCCCGACGCAATCGCTCATCAATTGCCGCAGCACCTTGAAAGGCGGGCTGTCCTCGACCGTCACGGGATCGTCGTTCTCGCCGGCATTGTCGCCCCAGGCAGTCAGCTTCGGGGCCGGCAAGCTGCCCTTGATATTCTCCGCGATCCGCGCCGCGAAGACGACCGCCTCCAGCAGCGAATTCGAGGCAAGACGGTTCGCGCCGTGAACGCCGGTCGATGTCACTTCGCCCGCCGCCCAGAGGCCGTCGATGGAGGTACGCCCCTCCCCGTCCGTCAGCACGCCGCCCATGTGGTAGTGCACGGCAGGCGTGACGGGGATCGGCTGTCTGACCGGATCGATGCCCGCTGCCATGCATGAGGCGTAGACGGTCGGGAACATCTCAGGAAAATGCCTGCCGACGGCCTTTGTGCAATCGAGGAAGGCGCCGCGTCCGGCCTGAACTTCCGCAAAGACCCCGCGCGAAACGATATCGCGCGGCGCGAGCTCTCCATCGGGATGGATGTCGAGCATGAAACGGCGGCCTTGCGAGTTCACAAGGGTGGCGCCATCTCCGCGCAACGCCTCGGTGGCAAGCGGCGCCGGATCCTTGCCGATGTCTATCGCGGTCGGATGAAACTGGACGAACTCGGGATCGGCAATGATGGCGCCCGCCCGTGCCGCCATGCCGACGCCCTGGCCGCATGCTTCCCATGGATTGGTGGTGACCGCATAGAGATGGCCGACACCGCCCGAGCAAAGAACGACGGCGCGCGCCGGGAAGGAAACGCGGCTCTTCGACTGGCCGGCATCCGGCCGCGCGATCACGCCGGAGATAAACCGGCCCTCGCGCACCAGTTCCTCGACCACGTAGCCCTCGATCACCCGGATCGACGGGGTATTGCGCACCGCGGCAATGAGCGCCTCCATGATCGACTTGCCGGCCATGTCGCCCTTGACGCGGACGATGCGCCGCTCGGAATGCGCGGCTTCCCGCGAAAGCAGGAGCTTTCCCTCCAGGTCGCGGTCGAAGGGCACCCCGAATTCGAGCAGATCGTGGATGCGGGCCGGGCCCTCTGCGACCATCATGCGCGTCATCTTCTCGTCGACGATACCGGCACCGGCCGCAACCGTGTCGGCGACATGCTTCTCGAATGTATCGCCCCTGCTCATCGCGGCGGCGATGCCGCCTTGCGCCCAGGCCGAGGAGGCGCCGTAGCCGATCGGTGCGGCGGCAAGGATCGTAACGGGACGCGGCGCCAGTTTCAGCGCGCAGAAAAGCCCGGCAAGGCCGCCGCCGACGATGACGATGTCATCGATCCCGTTGAAGGACTGCGGGCGGAAATGGTCGGTCAGCATGGCTCGATAACTCCTCCACGGGCCTGCGCCGGGTTTGCCCCGGCATTGATCACTGCTTGAGGTTCACCATGCGCTCGACCGCCAGCCGCGCGCGGTCGGCGATCGCCGGATCGACCAGAACCTCTTCCGTCATGTCGAGCAGGCTGTCGAGGATCTTCGGCAGCGTGATGCGCTTCATGTGCGGACACAGGTTGCACGGCTTGACGAAATCGACGCCCTTGACTTCCGCCTGGATATTCGAGGCCATCGAGCATTCCGTCACCAGCAGCACCCGTTGCGGCCGCTTGTCCTTGACGTAATTGATCATGCCCGATGTGGAACCGGAGAAATCGCAGACGGCGATGACATCGGGGTGGCATTCCGGATGGCCGACGATCTCGATGCCGGGATTGGCTTCCTTGTAAGCCAGGAGTTCGGCTGCGGTGAAGCGCTCGTGCACCTCGCAATGACCTTTCCAGGTCAGGATCTTCTTATTCGTCTGGCGCGCCACGTTCATCGCCAGATACTCGTCCGGGATGCAGAGCACGGTGTCGGACTCCAGGCTTTCGACTACTGCCAGCACGTTGGAGGAGGTGCAGCAGATGTCGGTCTCCGCCTTCACGTCGGCCGAGGTGTTGACATAGGTGACGACCGGCACGCCCGGATAGCGTTCCCTGAGGAGCCGCACATCCGCTCCGGTGATCGAGTCCGAAAGCGAGCAACCTGCTCTCGCATCGGGAATGAGCACCGTTTTTTCCGGATTGAGCAGCTTCGACGTCTCGGCCATGAAGTGCACGCCGCACTGGATGATGATCTCCGCGTCGACCTTGGTAGCGTCGCGCGCAAGCTGGAGCGAATCGCCGACGATGTCCGCCACGCAGTGAAAAATGTCCGGCGTCTGGTAATTGTGGGCCAGGATGACCGCGTTGCGTTCCTTCTTCAGCCGGTTGATCGCATGAACGTAAGGCGCATATGCCGCCCACTCGAATGCAGGAATGAAGTCCTTGACCTTTTCGTAAAGGTGCTCGGTCTCGCGCGCGACTGCCGGGGTGAAGGCGAGATCCGGCTTTTCGATGACGCCGAAGCGTGCCGCAGCGCTTGCAAAGGCCGGAGCGGGCGCCGCTTCCTTGCGAAGGTCAAGAGTGGTCATCGGGCTCTCCTCTCTCGCCGTTTCCGGCAATTTCTAATTATGCTCAAAATGAGCATAATTAGATCAAAACAAAAGCGGCTGAGCCGCCGGAACTGATTTAGAAAGTTTTGTGACAGATTTCAAGCGCGCAGGGTGGAAACGACACGCCCGCATATCGCACGGGCGCATCGCGACATTTTGGTGATCAGGCCATTGCCGGGCGGGCGACGGCACGCTCCTCGATCGGCCAGTGCACGATGGCCGCGAACACTCCGAGCGCGACGCCCACCCACCAGACCGGATCGTAGGATCCGAATTGGTCATAGAGATAGCCGCCCATCCATACGCCGAGAAATGAGCCGATCTGGTGCGACAGGAACACGATGCCGCCGAGCAGGCCGAGATGCCGCGTGCCGAACATGATCGCCACCAGCCCGTTGGTCGGCGGCACCGTCGAGAGCCACAGGAGGCCCATGGCGACCGCGAAGACGATGACCGATGTCGGCGTCTGCGGCAGCAGCAGGAAGGCCGAGACGACGACTGAACGGGCCAGATAGATCAGCGCCAGGAAATAGGGCTTCGAATAACGCTGGCCGATGATGCCGGCCGAGAAAGAGCCGATGATGTTGAAGAAGCCGATCAATGCCAGCGC
Source organism: Sinorhizobium sp. 22678 (assembly GCF_052044265.1). Classification (NCBI taxonomy): domain Bacteria; kingdom Pseudomonadati; phylum Pseudomonadota; class Alphaproteobacteria; order Hyphomicrobiales; family Rhizobiaceae; genus Sinorhizobium; species Sinorhizobium sp. 22678. Next base: position 122,741 of record NZ_JBQEMS010000015.1, read on the forward strand.
GATTACCGCATAGCGGGCGTCGATTCCGATATCGCCGATATAGGCCGGAAAATGCGCGGTGATGAAAGCGACCTGATAGCCGCATACGAAGAAACCCGAGACGAGCAGAAGATAGCTCTTGTGCCCGAGCGCTTCCTTGAGCGCTTCCCCGACTGTCTGCTTGAACAATGCCTCGGACTGGCGCCCGGAAGAGGCATTGCCGCGCAGCGGAATCGCAAAGAGCGGAACGAGCAGCATCATGAGGCCGAGATAGACGAGGCTGTCGGACCAGCCATAGGCGGAGATGAGACCTTGGCTCAGCGGCGCGAAGAGGAACATGCCGGCCGAGCCGGCTGCGGTGCCTATGCCGAAGGCGAGCGAGCGCTGCTCGGGCGCGACGTTGCGGGCAAAGGCGGAAAGCACGATGCCGAAGGAACCCGACGCAACGCCCAGACCGACCATGACGCCGCCGCCGATATGCAGCCAGATCGGCGCATCCGCGAAGGCCATCAGGATCAGCCCCGCTGCATAGACGAGGCCGGAGAGCGCGAGCACGCGCCAGGTGCCGAACTTGTCGGCGATCGCGCCGAAGAACGGTTGGCCAAGGCCCCAACAGAGATTTTGAAACGCCATTGCCAGGCCGAAGGTCGTCCGGTCCCAACCCTTCTCGGCAAGCATCGGCAGCTGGAAGAACCCCATGGCGGAACGCGGCCCGAAGGTCAGCATCGCGATGATGGAGCCGGCAACGATGATGAGCCACGGCAGGCCGCTGCGCTCCGCCGGACGGGTGACTGCGGGAGAAATGGCAGACATGGGCAAGCTCCTGATGATGAGGGGCCATCCTATGGCGGCGACGAGCCCGGGGGAAACCAATTATATTGAGGGTGGCATCACAGGAATTGATCCGCCGGCCGCTCGCACGTTTTCGCACGCCCGCGTTTTAAGCCGCCTCAGCGCACCTTCATCGGCCAGCGCTCCTCGCGACGGCGGAGGACCTCGACCGCGTCGCCGAGCCTGACAATGCCCTCCCCCCGCGGCACGGCGTTCCAGCCGAAGAGCACGCCGGGCACGCGCCGGTCCGCAGACATGCGCTTTACCGAAAGACCCTGGATCGGGTTACCGCCGACGCGTTCGCCGGTCGTCTGATCCTGCGTCGTCATGATGCACCGGGCGCAGGGCTTTACGAGATCGAAGGTAATCCCGGCAATCTCCAGGCTCTCCCAGAAGTCCTCGGCCCAGGCCTCGTCGCAATCGATGACGATATTGGTGCGGAAGCGCTCCATGCCGACCGGCTCCTGCCCCTTTTCCATCAGGGTGCGGTTGAGGTCGGCGAGCGAGCCCGTTGTCGTAACCAGAACCGGGAAGCCGTCGGCGAATGCGACGGGCGCCGCCGCTCCCGCCCATTCGGCGCCGACGAAGCGCTCGGCCTCATCGTCCATGCGGACGAGCTTGACGGGGCGCCCGAACCAGCCGGACAGCGTGTCGTTTGCAGCACCCCCGGCGACCGCCGCATTGACGTCGCTCGACCAGACCCGGACATCGAGGCGGTCATTCGGGTCGAAGCGAACGGAAAGCTCCTTGCCGTTCATCCGCAGGCGCACACCGCCGGCGACATGCTCCGCCTCCACCTGCGCAAGCGCCTGCAGCTCGCGCTGTGTGATAAAATGTCCGTCGGGCGCGACCAGCATGAAGCGCCGGTCGCCGGCGAGCCCATCGAGATTGACGGTAACGGCCGTTTGCGGCACCGCGCGACCGCTCTTCAGGGGATGGATGTTCAGGCCGGTCACTTGCATGTCAATTTTCCGAATTCAGAAATCGGGTCAGGCCGTTGCCAATCTGATTCACCGGGACGTGCCAACCCATTGAAGCTTTTAGATTTCATCCAGCATCATGGCAAGCACGCCGCGAAGCCGCTCCTGCCGCTCGACGGCCAGCCGCCGCCCCGCCGCGGTCTGGAAATCCTTCGCCAGGCGGAAGAGCTTCGCCTCGAAATGGTCGATCGCGAAAGCCTTGTCGTCGAGCGGCCGGGCTTCGGCCAGGGGATCGAGGGGATCATAAAGCGCGCTGTTCATGCGCCCGGCGATGTAAAAGCAGCGGGCAGCGCCGACCATGCCGATGGCATCGAGCCGATCGGCATCCTGCAGGATCTGCGCCTCCAGCGTTTCCGGCGGCAGATTGGCCGAAAAGCTGTGTGTCAGAACGGCGTGGGCGACGGATGTGATATCGGCCGCACTCCAGCCGAGCCTCTCGAGGATTTCGGACGCCTTTTCGGCCGCCAGCCGAGAAGCCGCTGCACGCCGTGGGGAATTTTTCTCGACCGACACGCAGTCGTGCAGCAGCACGGCGGCGGCCAGCAGGCGGGTGTTGCCACCCTCCTCCGACTGGATGCGGAGAGCGTTTTTCCAGACTCGGATGAGATGCGAGGCGTCATGGGAACCATCGTCCGCGGCGAAGGCATGCGGGAGGAGTTCGCCGGCGAGCCGGTCATGGGGTGCGAAGGCGGCCGCGAGTGCAGGAAGTCGGCTCATGCGCGGTGAGCCCCGTTGCCAGCGCTGCTCGACAATATCTTCTGGTAGAAGAGCCCGATACCGATCAGTACCGCCCCCAGGCCGATGAAGGACAGCGCCCGCAGAAAGCCTTCGAGATTGGACATGTCGACCAGGAATACCTTGAGCACGGCGATGAAGACCAGCACCGCCGAGGCGATACGGATGCTCTTGGCATTCATGCGTGAGCCGACCACGAGAAGCAGCACGCCGAGAACCAGCCAGACCACCGAATAGGTGTAGGTCTCACCCTGCAGGAAGCCCTTCCAATCGGCGACGTTCTGCCCTTGCCAGAAACGGCGCACGCTGAGGCTCGCCCAGGCGAAGGCGAGAACGGCGCCACTGACGGCGAGCGCCGCCACATAGGGCAGCGGGCGACGGCCCCGCGCATACCGGGCAAGCCCCGCATAGCCTATGGCGGGGAGCAGATAACCGATGAGGAGCAGGTCGAAGAAGGGAACGCTTCCGAGCAGTTCACCGCTGAAATACGGGTTCAGACCGACGAGGTGGGCGGCAAGCACGGAAAGCATCGACAGGACCCCGAGCACCATGCCGCCATAGCGGAACACCGGACTCGGCGACCTCCCGTCGAGTGTCATGAATATCCCGGAGGCGCCGATCGCGAGAAGCGTGTAGATCGCCTGCTCACCGAGTGTCGGGACGGAACTGTCGAGCACGCCGCGGTTCATCGCGTGGCGAACGAGGATCGCGACCGTCAGAAGCACGAAAAGGCTCGCCAGCGCCTGCAGCAGATTGCGCACCCGCACATCCGGCAAGGTCCTCAGGAAATAGGCGGAGGCGACGAGCAACAGCGCCGGGATGCCGTAGCCCGGGAGCAGCGCATTGAAGACCGGCACCGTTCCGAGGCTGCCCGGCCCGACGATCGTCGGCTCCCAGGCAATCCGCGCGAGAACGACGACCGCGCCGGCGACCGTCACCCAGGGAAGAACCGGCCAGGAGCGAAGACGCGTCGCGAAGCTGTATGCGGCCCCGAGGAAGGCGATCGCCAGTGTCGTCACCAGGCCGTCGGTCCAGGCGTGAAGCCCGATGACGAGAAGACCGAAGGAGCCGAGCGCCAGCAGACCGCCGGGAACGTCGGCTTCCCCCGCCTCTGTGCCGCGGCGATCGAGCCATTCGACTAGCCCGAGAAGGAACAGCCCGCCGGCGAAGGCGGCGAGGCCATGCGGCAGGTCGAAGGTGAAATTGCCCGTCATCAGGAACGACATGGCCAGAAGCGCATTTGGCACTGCCGCGGCGAGCCCTGCCCAAAGAACGACGAATGGCCGATTCCCTGCCGGGCGCCGGGCAAGCACGAGGGCGCCGAAGAGGACGAAGAGCGCCGAAAGTATCATTGCGCTCAGCATGGCCGTGTGGCCGGGGACGACGATCTCGGGCGGCAAATCGGCCAAAGACGGATCGAGATAGGACAGAACACCACTCAGCGCAGTCAAGCTCCAGGTGCCTGCGATGGCACCGAAGGCGGCGAGCAGTGCCGTATAGACCGCGTTTGGACGCAAGGAGCCTGCAGCGGCAAGCGCCGCGACGACGACCACGAATTCGGGCACCGGGAAACGCTGGGCGTCGACGGCCGGGCTGATGAACAGCAGCGCGAGAACGGCTGCGACGATCGCCGCCGAGATGGAGATGGCAAGTCGGGGCGGCTTGAAGAGCCGCTCCCAGGCACCCGCCGCCGCCGGCGCTCCGCTCGGCTCCGCGTCCCGCTCGCCGAGGCCCGGCCAGATCAGCGCGACACCGGCGATCATCACCAGGAGCGCGAAGGTAACCGGAGGCGCCTCGAAAGGCGTCGCGAGCGCTACATAGGCAAGGCCCCAGAGACCGAGGCCGGCATTGGCAAGCGTCGGAACGACCGACCAGCGGCGCAGACGCGACGCGGCAAGCGTGGCGAGCCATGCGGCCGCAAGGAAGCCGAACAACACCCAGGGGCGCGGCTCTCCGCTGGAGACGAACAGGGGCGTCAGAAGCGATGCGAGAAGACCGAGGCCGGCAAATGCCTGACCGTGCAGCAGCGACAGCCCCACCGTCGCAAGCGAAATCACCGCCAGCAGAATGAAAGCGGCTGCAGTGCCGATGAAGCCGTAGATGCCATAGGCGGCATAGACGACGCCAAACAGGGTGACGGCACCGGCAGCGGTCAGAACGCCCGGTATCATCGCGTTGCGGAAGCGGTCCGCGACAGCAGGCACGGCGCGCCGGCGGATCACCTCGCCGGCTGCTCCGAGCGCGACCCCGAACAGCGCGGCGAGGGTCAAGCGGACCGTGGGGCTCAGCAAGCCGGCATCGATCGAATACTGCACGAGGAAATAGCCGCCGAGCGCCAAGGCGAGCCCCCCGACCCAGACCGGCCACCTCCCGCCGATCCGGCTCTCCAGGCTCTCGGTCCGCGCTGCCGCAGCCGAGGGTACCGCCGGTGGCGCGGCCTCCTCGTCGAGGCTTTCGGCAGCACCCCTGGTTTCGTCAGCAACGGTGTGAGCGTCCTGCCGCGCCCGCGCCCATGGACCGTCGGCCATCGCCTCGGGCTCGGCAGCCTTCGCAACGTCAGCCTCAGTCCTCACGGATTCGATATCCGGGGAGCCCTGTTCCGTCGACTCTCTCCCGAGCCGCGCGATCTCCGCCTTCAGGCTCTCGATTTCACGGTCAAGGCGCTCGGCCGTCCTGCGGCCGCCGAGGAAAGCAGCGAGCGCCATCACGAAGGCTAGAAGAGCTATGGCCTCGAGCATCAGTTCCCCCGGCATCACCACGATCAGGATCGATTCGGACAACGTTAGCGCGAAACGGGCGCCGAAAATATCCTGCGGCAGATATCCGCGGATTTATGGAGCCGTGGGGAGCGTCGCGGCATCGCGACCCTCTGCAGCAATCTCTTCATCCAATTGTCGCAGAGCTGTCATGAACTCGCTGGTAAAGCGAGACCGGGACGCCCGGGAGATCGGGCGCGTCTACCGTCTCAATGGGGAGAATTGCCATGGACAAGTATCTCGGCCTTACCGAAGAAACCGAATTCAAGACGCTGACGGAGCGCAGGGAAGAACTGGAAGACGTCGGCCATAACTGTTCCACCAACCCGACCATGGGCGACATCATCAACCGCCGCTTCTCGCGCCGGTCGTTCATCGGCGGCTCTCTGGCCGTGGCTGCCATATCCACGACGGTCAGCCCCCTCGCCCTGCTGACGGCTGACGAAGCACGGGCAAACGGCGAAGCGTCGCGATTCGCCTTCAAGGAGATCGAAGCCGGTGTCGACGAGACCCATCATGTTGCCGAGGGTTACGACGCCGACATCCTGCTGCGCTGGGGCGACAAGGTCTTTGCCGACAGCCCGGAATTCGACCCGCTGAACCAGACAGCCGAAGCCCAGAGCCGGCAGTTCGGCTATAACAACGACTATGTCGGCTTCATTCCGCTCGAAGGCAATCCGGACCACGGCCTGCTGGTCGTCAACCACGAATACACCAATGCCGAGATCATGTTCCCGAACTTCGCCCGCGTCGAAAAGGTGACGGAGGACGGCAAGGAGGAGGACAAGGTCGTGCTCGGCGAGTACACCAAGGACCTCGTCGATATCGAAATGGCCGCCCATGGCGGCACCGTCATCGAAATCCGCAAGGTCGACGGGAAATGGCAGCCGGTCCTCGACGGCAAGTACAACCGCCGCATCACGGCCACGACCGAGATGCAGCTTTCCGGCCCTGTTGCCGGCCACGAGCGGGTCAAGACCCCATCGGATCCGACCGGCAGGAAGGTCTTCGGCACCATCAACAATTGTGCCGGCGGCGTCACCGCCTGGGGCACCTACATGATGGCCGAGGAAAACTTCAACGGCTATTTCGGCGGCGAGTTCGCCGAGGATCATCCGGAATTCAAGCAGATGAAGCGTGTCGGCGCGCCGGGCGGGCAGTATGAATGGTCGAAATTCTACGACCGCTTCGACGTATCCAAGGAGCCGAACGAGGCCAACCGCTTCGGCTGGGTGGTCGAAGTCGATCCGCTGGACCCCACCTCCGTCCCGAAGAAGCGCACCGCGATCGGACGCTTCAAGCACGAGGGCTGCGAGTCGATCGTCAACAAGGATGGCCGCGTCGTCCTCTACAGCGGCGACGACGAACGCTACGATTATGTCTACAAGTTCGTGACGAAAGGCACTTACAACCCTGACGACCGCGCCGCGAATATGGATCTCTTCGACGAAGGCACGCTCTACGTGGCGAAATTCGACGAAGACGGCACGGTGACCTGGATGCCTCTGGTCCACGGCGAAGGGCCGCTGACGACCGAGAACGGCTTCGCCTCCCAGGCCGACGTGCTGATCGACACCCGTTTTGCCGCCGATGCGCTCGGCGCGACCAAAATGGACCGGCCGGAAGACGTTCAGCCCAATGCGAAGACCGGCAAGGTCTATGTCATGCTGACCAACAACACGAAGCGCAAGGAGGACGAGATCGACGCCGCCAATCCGCGCGCCAAGAACGCCTTCGGCCACATCGTCGAAATTTCGGAAACCGACGGCGATTTCGCCTCGACGAAATCCCGCTGGGACGTCCTCCTGAAGTGCGGCGATCCGAGCGTCGCCGAGGTCGGTGCCTCCTTCTCCACCGCGACGACCAGGAACGGCTGGTTCGGCATGCCGGACAATTGCGCCATCGATGCCGATGGCCGTCTCTGGGTCTCGACCGACGGCAACAATGAAAAGGTCACGGGGCGCACGGACGGTGTCTGGGCCGTGGAGACGGAAGGCGAAGGCCGCGGTACCTCGAAGCTGTTCTTCCGGGTGCCGGTCGGTGCAGAAATGTGCGGGCCGAGCTTCAACCCGACGAGCGACACCTTCTTCCTCGCGGTTCAGCATCCGGGCGATGCCGGTCTCGCAACCTACGAGAAGCCGGCGACGCGCTGGCCGGATTTCCGCGACGACATGCCGGTGCGCCCGGCCGTCGTCGCCGTCACCAAGCAGGGTGGCGGCAAGATCGGCTGAAGCGTTCGGAGCGCCACACGCTCTGCGACCTGCCATCCCTGTGCCCGTCACAGGGATGGGAGAAAAAGGCATCCGCCACCCGTCGCCACCGCGGTCGCCTTCTCAAAAACACTTAAGCCTCCGACGATGCGGCCTTCAGCGCCTTCAGCGTCGAATGGACGAAACCGTCCCGCGCCGACGCGGCGTCGACGCCCCGCGGCTCGTAAACATGGCGGTTGAGGAAATAGGCGGTAAGGCGGAAGGCGGCGGCAAGGCTTTCGTGATCGGCAGCTCTGCTTCCTCCCGATAGGAAGTCCGGGAGGGCGAGCATGCGGTCGGCGTAAGGGGCACCCGCTTCGCGGCAGATCGCGCGGCCCGATTTCGGCGATACGAAGACAAGGTCGCTTTGCGCACCCGTCGCCCCACATTGAGAAAGATCCAGGCCGAAGCCGAGATCGTTCAGCACCGCGAGTTCGAAGCGCACGAACAATTCGCCGGCATCTGCCGGGTCCTGGAGGTGATCGACGATGACGGCGAGCGCCTCGTAGAGATGGGGATGCGGGTCGCGCTCCGGCAGGAGCCGCAAGAGTGCGCCGATCGCCTGAATTCCGTAGACGGAAGTCGCCGTCTCGATCAGCCTCGCGGCGCGCAATTGCAGCGGCTCGACGCGGAATTCGCCGAGATGCTCGTCCAGCCTCGCCCGCCAGCTCACCTCCACGGAATTGCCCGGCTGCAGCACCGGCTGCATCGCACGCGAGCGGCCCGAGCGCACGAGCCCGAGATGCCGCCCGTGCCCGGGCGTCATCACCTCCGCTATGACAGAGCTCTCGCCATGCCGCCGGATGCCGAGAATTATGGCTTCATCGCTCCATTGCATGAAAGAGGCATACACCCGCCGCGGAAACCGGAGCAAGCGAAGAAACGCGCCCGGTTTCGAGCCTTGTCCGGTGCGGCGGAAACAAACTGTAGCCTTTCCGCTACACTTGCCGTGCGCCGCAAATCTATTGTCGTTTTTGCCGCATTGCGACGCCTTTCAATGCGGGTTGCGAGGCCTTAGACGTGCCTCCTCAAGAATGACAGTCAGCAGGAACAATTCGACTATGTGTGTGTCCGGGAATCGCGCCAGCCGTCTGATGCAGCTTTGCGCCGCTTTGGCCCTCTCCGCCGCGCTGGCGGGTTGCGTGAGCAGCAGCCAGCCGGTCCGGCCGAAAGGGCCGGATCCCTATTTCGTGGCAATGTATGGGGCGAAGCCGGATGAGACGTTTCCGCTTCCGGCCACCGACATCAGCAAGGTCGAACCGCGTTTTCTGCGGCAACAGGTGCCTTACGTCACGTATGAGCCGCCGGGTACTGTCGTGATCGACACGGAAAACCGCTTTCTCTATCTCGTGCAGGGCGGAGGCATGGCGCTTCGTTACGGCATCGGCGTCGGCAAGGCCGGGCTGGAATTCGAGGGCGAGGCGCGCGTCGGCCGCAAGGCGGAATGGCCGCGCTGGACGCCGACATCCGACATGGTCGCGCGCGAACCCGAGCGCTACGGACCGCTCGCGGGAGGCATGGACCCCGGCCTGCGCAATCCGCTCGGACCGCGCGCGCTCTATCTCTACCAGGGAAACCGCGACACGCTGTTCCGCATCCACGGCACCATGGAGGCCTGGTCGATCGGCAAGGCGGTCTCGAGCGGCTGCATCCGCCTGTTCAACCCGGATATCATCGACCTTTACAGCCGCGTGCCGGAAGGCTCGCGCGTCGTCGTGCTCCAGGCGGAACCGCCGATGAGCCAGCCGATGGATGCACCGATGTCGACCGCCGCCGACGGCAGCGGGTCGCTTTCCTTCTAAAGCACTTCCAGGAAAAGTGAGTAAACGGTTTTCCGCCCGGAAGCGCGTCGGATCAAATGCTTAGAGCATTTCAGTGTTTCCATGAAACACGTTGAAATGCTCTCACTCGCTTACCAGGCATCCGGCTCGCGCACGAGGTGCACGATATTGGCGGGGTTCATGATCCATCCGCCGCGAAAGCCCTCGCCCAGTTCCTCGACCTGGTCGCAGCGCACGACCTTGTGCGCTGCGAGACGATCGAGGGCTGCCTCGTGATCTTCGGTAAAGAGTTCCAGCCATATTTCCGCCTGGCTGTAATGCGGCGCTTCGTCTATCCACAAACGATTGGGGCCGAGAACGAAGCCTTTCGCCGGTGCCTTTTCGTCGAAAGGCGCGAGACCGACGACGTCGCGGTAGAAGGCGATCACCGCTTCGTATTGATGGCTCGGAACTTTCATGGCGATGTTGATACCGCCCTTGATTTCGGTGGACATCGCCCCCTCCTACAGTTGCGGCTCGAGTGCCGGCTTGCCGGAGAGTTCGCTCACATAATAGCCCTCCCGCAAATTGATGCCGTATTCGACCCAGGCCTTCATGCAGGCGAGCATCTGCGACCAGCCCTCGCAATTGAGATAGGAGCTCTTCTGCCCCTGTTCGTTTTCCCGCCAGCCGCTCTCGGCGATCGTCACCATGGTGGCGCCGTCGTCGAGCGACTGAAAGCGCATTTCAACCCGCGTCTGGTAGGGAGACTCGCCCTCACCGGTCATGGCATCCCAGCAAAAGACGATCCGCTCGTTAGGCTCCACTGCCTCGACCTTGATGGGAACCTCGCCCCACCACGTCACGGTGGTGCCGGCAACCAGCGGTCCGCTGATGCCGCCGAGCGTTACGAAATAGCGGCTGAGCTGATCCGGGTTTACCACCGCGTCGAAGACCTGCTCGACGGGACGGGCAATACGTCCATTCACACGAAATTCGAATGCCATGACGTCCTCCTCACGATTGTATCAGTGGATAATATGTTATAAAAACATAACATGTCAAACGATTCGAAAGACGATGCGGTTTTCAAAGCGCTGGCGAACGGCCTGCGGCGACGGATGCTCGACGCGCTGAAGGAGAAACCGCAAACGACGGGCATGCTCTGCGAGCTCTTCCCGAACCTGGATCGCTGCACGGTGATGCAGCACCTGAAGGTTCTGGAGGAGGCCGATCTCGTTCTCGCCAGGCGCGAGGGCCGCGAGCGGTGGAACCACCTGAACGCCTTGCCCATCCGTGCCATTCACGATCGTTGGATCAGTCAGTATGCCGGCCACGCAATGTCCGTTCTGACAGCCCTCCAACGTGAGCTCGACGAGCCCCGCGAGTGACGGAATTGACTTTTCATCGGCCGGCTTTCTGCGTATGAACTGTGGAGTGGGGCAAACTGGGGGAAATCGTCATGCATTACCTCATCACCGGCACTGCAGGATTCATCGGTTTTCATGTTGCAAAACGACTGATCGACGAGGGGCATTTCGTCGTCGGATTCGACGGCATGACGCCCTATTACGACGTGACGCTGAAAGAGCGCCGACACGCGATCCTTCAGCGCTCCAACGGCTTCAAGGCGGTGACGGCCATGCTCGAGGACAGGGCCGCACTGGACCGGGCGGCGGAGCTTGCCGATCCGGAAGTCATCATCCACCTCGCCGCCCAGGCAGGCGTCCGCTACAGCCTCGAAAACCCGAAAGCCTATGTGGACGCAAATCTCGTCGGGTCGTGGAACATGCTCGAGCTCGCCAAGGCGATCGCACCGAAGCACCTGATGCTCGCCTCCACCTCTTCGATCTACGGCGCCAACGAGAAGATCCCGTTTGCCGAAGCGGACCGGGCCGACGAACCCATGACGCTCTATGCCGCGACGAAGAAGTCGATGGAGGTGATGGCGCACAGCTATGCGCATCTCTACAAGGTGCCGACCACCGCCTTCCGCTTCTTCACCGTTTACGGCCCCTGGGGGCGGCCGGACATGGCGCTCTTCAAATTCGTCGACGCCATAGACAACGGCCGGCCGATCGACATTTATGGCGAGGGCCGGATGAGCCGGGACTTCACCTATATCGACGATCTCGTCGAAAGCATCGTCCGGCTGTCGCATATTGCGCCTTCGGAGGAGAACCGGGTGGCACCGGAAAAGGCCACGGACACGCTTTCGCGCCATGCGCCGTTCCGCGTCGTCAATACCGGCGGTGGCCAGCCGGTAGAGTTGATGACCTTCGTCGAAACGGTCGAGAAGGCTGTGGGGCGTCCGGCGGTCCGCAACATGCTGCCGATGCAGCAGGGCGACGTACCGCGCACCTTCGCTTCGCCGGACCTGCTCGAAGCCCTGACCGGATTCAAGCCGTCCGTTTCGGTCGAGGAAGGCGTTGCGCGCTTCGTCGAGTGGTATGAACAGAATTATCGCCGTGCACCCACGACCGTCTGATGGTAAAACAAACGATATTTGTGCGAAGCGCATGCTTCCGCACGCAATTGCAATTTGGTTTTTCTTTACTTTTTTCTCGATGACATCCTTTTATTAGATAAAACTTAATTGATCAGCGTTCTCAAGAACAATCAAAGGAAAAGCGGATGAAAATCACGATGATCGGTGCCGGCTATGTCGGCCTTGTTTCCGGTGTTTGCTTTGCGGATTTCGGCCATGACGTCGTCTGCGTCGACAAGGACGAAGGCAAGATCTCGGCGCTGAAGAAGGGTCAGATTCCCATCTTCGAACCCGGGCTGGACCATCTCGTCGCCAGCAACGTCGCGTCCGGGCGCCTGAACTTCACCGATGATCTCAAGACCGCCGTGGCCGCCAGCGACGTCGTTTTCATTGCCGTCGGAACGCCGTCGCGGCGCGGTGACGGACATGCGGATCTTTCCTATGTTTACGCAGCTGCACGCGAAATCGCTGCCAACCTTCAGGGCTTTACCGTCGTGGTGACCAAGTCCACGGTTCCGGTCGGTACCGGAGACGAGGTCGAGCGCATCATCCGCGAAACCAACCCTGCGGCTGACGTCACCGTCGTCTCCAACCCGGAATTCCTGCGGGAAGGCGCCGCGATCGAGGATTTCAAACGGCCCGACAGGATCGTGATCGGGGTCGACGGCAGTGACGGTCGCGCGCGAGAGGTAATGACGGAGGTCTATCGGCCGCTCTATCTCAACCAGTCGCCGCTCGTATTCACGACACGCCGCACGTCGGAACTGATCAAATATGCCGGCAACGCCTTCCTGGCGATGAAGATTACCTTCATCAACGAGATTGCCGATCTCTGCGAGAAAGTCGGTGCCAATGTGCAGGACGTCGCCCGCGGCATCGGGCTGGACGGCCGCATCGGGTCGAAGTTCCTGCATGCCGGGCCGGGATATGGCGGCTCCTGCTTCCCCAAGGACACATTGGCGCTGGTTAAAACCGCCCAGGACCACGACACCCCCGTGCGGCTCGTCGAAACCACGGTCGCCGTCAACGACAACCGCAAGCGGGCGATGGGACGCAAGGTGATCGCGGCGGCCGGCGGCGATATCCGCGGCTCCAAGATTGCAGTCCTCGGCCTGACCTTCAAGCCGAATACCGACGACATGCGCGACAGCCCTGCGATCGCGGTCGTTCAGGCGTTGCAGGACGCAGGCGCCCGCGTCACCGGCTACGACCCGGAAGGAATGGAAAACGCGCGCAAGCTGATAGAGGGCCTGGACTGCGCGAGCGATCCCTATGAAGCGGCGGCCGAGGCGGATGCTCTGGTGATCATCACGGAATGGAACGAATTCCGGGCGCTGGATTTCGACCGTTTGAAATCCGCGATGAAGACACCCCTGCTCGTCGATCTGCGCAACATCTATCGCAAGGACGAGGTCGCAAGGCACGGCTTCCGCTATGCGAGCATCGGCAGGCCGGACTGACCGGCACCGCACCGTCGCATTCAATGGCCAGCAGAGGGAAGCTGCACGGGCTTCCCTCTGCGCGTCTCGCGCAGGAGGCTGGCGGTCAGGCCTTCGGGCCGACCTGGATGACCTGTTCCCAGCTTTTTCCGGCAAGGAAGACGCAGCTGCGGCCGGAAACATCGGTCACGATCAAAGTCCAACTGCCGCCGTCGGCCGCATAGAGTTCCATGACCGCTTGCGGATTGATCTGCCCGAACGCGGCCTGCTTTTCTTGATATTGTCGAGCCAGCAGCTCGATGACCTGCGAACGCTCAGCGCAATTCACAACGGCCTGTGAGTCTGCCGCATGGGGGTAGGCTGTCACTGCGGCCGTCAGAAGGACGGCAAGAGAAAGGCCGCGGACCACATTGCGTACCATGACGCACCTCCTTTAGCCGGGAAGCCCCGGCGGAAGAGGGTTTCCGCTGACCTGTTCCGCCGTATACCGGCATTCGATGGTCGACACCTTCACGAGACGGAGCAATGTCGCCATCTGAAAAGTGTGACGGAGGCGGGTTACATCTCAGTTGGCTAAATTATCGAACGCAACCTCAGCCATCACACGAGCATCGATGCTCGGGTAACGATCCTTCCATGCGGGCCGTTCCATCGAACGCTCTCATTTTTTCTTCATCGCCGCCATCAGCGCCGCACCGAACGCGCCCTGCGCCGGCTCCTGCGGTGTTTGCGACCGAGCCGTCCCGCCCCGGTTCCCGCCCTTCGGTGTCGCCCCTCTCGGCTCGCGGGGCGTATCGGCGCTACCTTCCTTTCGCATGGAGAGCCCGATGCGCTTGCGCGCGACGTCGACCTCCGTGACGCGGACCTGCACGACGTCACCCGCCTTGACGACCTCATGCGGATCCTTGACGAAGCGGTCGGCCAATTGCGAAACGTGGACGAGGCCGTCCTGGTGCACGCCGATATCGACGAAGGCGCCGAACGCTGCGACATTGGTTACCGTGCCCTCCAGCCGCATTCCGACTTTCAGATCCTTGATGTCGTCCACGCCTTCCGCGAAGGTGGCCGTCTTGAAGCTCGGGCGCGGATCGCGACCCGGTTTCTCGAGTTCGGCCAGGATGTCCTTGACCGTCGGCAGGCCGAAGCGCTCGTCGACGAAAATGCGCGGATCGAGTTTTTTCAGCTCGGCGCTGTCTGCCATCAGCGAGCGCACGTCCCGCCCGCAGGCTGCAACGATCTTCTTGGCAACGCCATAGGCCTCCGGATGCACCGCAGACGCGTCGAGCGGCTCGGAACCGTTCGGTATCCGCAGAAAGCCGGCGCACTGCTCGAAGGTGCGGGCGCCGAGACGCGGCACTTTCAAAAGCTCCTGGCGGCTGGCGAAGGCCCCCATCGCATCGCGGTGCGCGACGATTGCCTCGGCCGAGGACTTGCCCAGCCCGGAGACCCGCGCCAGGAGCGGCGCCGAGGCGGTGTTGAGATCGACCCCGACGGCGTTTACCGCATCCTCGACAACGGCGTCGAGCGAGCGGCTCAGCTTCGACTGATCCACGTCGTGCTGATACTGGCCGACGCCGATCGATTTCGGTTCGATCTTGACGAGCTCGGCCAGCGGATCCTGCAGCCTGCGGGCGATCGAGACGGCGCCCCGCAGGGAAACGTCGAGGCCCGGAAACTCGGCAGCCGCCGTCTCCGAAGCGGAATAGACCGATGCACCCGCTTCGGACACGATCACCTTGGTAGGCTTCGGCGCCGGCATGGCAGCGAGCATGTCTGCGACGAGTTTCTCCGTCTCACGGCTACCGGTGCCGTTGCCGATCGCAATCAGTTCCACCTTATGCTTGCGCACGAGCGCCGCAAGCTCTGCCTGGGCGCCGCGAATGTCGTTCTTCGGCGGAAAGGGATAGACCGTGGCGGTGTCGAGCAGCTTGCCTGTGCCGTCGACCACCGCGACCTTGACGCCGGTGCGGATCCCGGGATCGAGGCCCATGGTCGCGCGCGAGCCCGCGGGCGCCGCGAGCAGCAGGTCCTTGAGATTGCGTGCGAAGACGCGGATTGCCTCTTCTTCGGCCCGCTCGCGCAGCTCGCGCATCAGGTCCAGCGACAGCGAAAGCGAAAGCTTGACTCGCCATGTCCAGCCGATGACCTCCAGCAGCCATCTGTCGCCGGGCAACCGATCGCCGACATTGTAGGCCGCCGCGATCATCCGCTCGGTCGGCCTGTGCGAAGGCGCGGCCTCCTGATCGACCACGATATCGACCGAGAGGACCTCTTCGTTCCAGCCGCGCAGCATCGCCAATGCGCGGTGCCCGGCCACCGTCGCCCAGCGCTCGGAGTGGTCGAAATAGTCCGAGAATTTGGCGCCGGACTCCTGCTTGCCGTCCACGACCCGAGCGCGCAGGAAGGCTGCCTCCCGCATATAGTTCCGCAACCGCCCGAGAAGGTAGGCGTTCTCGGTCATGGCCTCGGCGATGATATCGCGGGCGCCGTCGAGTGCGGTCTTGACGTCCGGCACATCGGCGGTGAGGAAGGCGGCCGCGCGTTCGGCCGGCGCGATCGAGCGATCGGAAAGAATTGCTTCGGCCAGTGCACCCAGCCCACGTTCGCGTGCGATTTCCGCCTTGGTGCGGCGCTTCGGCTTATAGGGCAGGTAAATGTCTTCGAGTTCCGCCTTGGTAACCGCGCCGGCGATCTTGCCTTCGAGCTCGTCGGTCATCTTGCCCTGGCCGCGGATCGAATCGACAATCGACGCCCGTCGCGCTTCAAGCTCGCGCAGATAGGTAAGCCGCTCCGACAGGACGCGCAGTTGCGTGTCGTCGAGACCGCCGGTGACCTCCTTGCGATAGCGCGCGATGAAAGGCACCGTCGCTCCGCCGTCCAGCAATTCGACTGCCGCTGTGACCTGGGCGGCGGTCGCCTTGATTTCGCTGGCGATGATGGCGGCGATGGGCTTTGCGGTCGTGACCATTCTCTCGTTCCGTTTCCTGTTTCGGCCGGACCATACTGGCGCAGACCATCAAGGCCAAGTGAAGGCCGATGGCCGCCCGGGCGAACTCCACAGAAGATACAGAAGATCAGGAGACGGTGCCGTCGTGGGGGCGGATGAGGAGGCTTTCGCCCGCCCCCTCAGACCGCGACGAGTTCCAGCCGTTCGCGGGTCTTTTCGAATTCCAGCAATTCGCGCTCCTTGATGGCGATGTAGTCGCGCGACACCGGCACCGTCGCGAGTGACGGCGAGAGCTGGAGCTGGAAGACAAAATGCTTGTCGTAGAGGAAGGCCGTTTCCGAGGCGGCGAGATAGAACTCCCACATACGGAAAAAGCGCTCGTCATAAAGCCTGACCGCCTCGTCCCGCTGCGCCAGGAAACGCTCGCGCCAGGCCCTGAGCGTCCAGGCGTAATGCAGCGGCAGAATCTCGATGTCCTTGACGAGCAGGCGGTTGCTCTCGACCCGTGGCAATACCTCCGACAGGGCGGGAATGTAGCCGCCGGGGAAGATATACTTTTCGATCCACGGGTTGGTCGCCCAGGGTTTGTAGATCTGACCGATCGAATGCAGCAGCATCACGCCGTCCGGCTTCAGCAGTTCTTTCATCTTGCGGAAGAAATTGCCGTAATTGCCGATGCCGACATGTTCGAACATGCCGACGGAGACGATGCGGTCGAATTGCCTTCCCTGCATGGTGCGATAGTCCTGCAGCTCGAAACGCACCCGGTCCGAAAGCCCGCGCCTTGCGGCGCGTTCGCGCGAGACCTTCAACTGCTCTTCGCTGAGCGTGATGCCCGTGACTTCCACACCCGACGACTCGGCGAGGTACATCGCCATGCCGCCCCAGCCGGAACCCACTTCCAGTACCTTCTGGCCGGGCTCGAGCAGCAGCTTTGCCGCTATGTGCCGCTTCTTGGCGCGTTGCGCCTCGTCGAGCGAGATGCCCGGCGGATGGAAATAGGCACAGGAATATTGCCAGTCCTCGTCAAGGAAGAGATTGAAGAGCTTGCCGTCCAGATCGTAATGGTGGGCGACGTTGTAGCGGTTGCGGTTTACCGGCAGCCGGCTCTTCATCTGCTGGCGAAAGATGTGTCCGAGCGCGACGATCGAATTGGTGAAGGTTGCCGCCTTGTCGAGATCATTGCTCTTGACGATGGCCAGCACGTCGAAAATATCGCCCTCCTCCACGAGAACGCGACCGTCCATGTACATTTCGCCGAATTTCAGCCCTGGATCGTGAAGAACGGCTTTTTCCGCTCCGGCATCAGCGAAACGGATGGCCGCCGGCTTGCCCGTACCATCGCCCAGAACCACCTTTTCACCCGACGAGAAAACGACCGTCAGCTTGCCTTTCTCGACAAGCCGGCGAAGTAGATTCAACAAACCCGCATTCATATCCTACCTCAGCTCAGACCTAAACGAACCATCGGTTCCTTCACAGGGGGAGCGGGTGAGCGGCTGGTCGGCTTCAGGGCAGACATGCGGCAGCTTGGAAGCGGGCGGCCACATCCGGAAGCGGCGAGAAACCGGCTCGAGCGCGACCTCACGGTTTCCGGCGAGTCCTCGCGAAACAAGGCAAGGACCAGCTGCGGGAATTCGTCAGGCCAGCCCATCGGGCTCCTATCCATCAGAACTTCCATTAACTTAGCTGTGTTCGGCGGTTATTCAATGGGGCTTTTTTGTGGCCCCTCAAAGATTTGTTTGCTTAGCAAATTCGAAAGCACTGGGACAAGACCGTCAGCGGGCGCAAACCGGTGCATCGAGGCTATTGCTCTCGTCCCTTCGAAACGAGCTCTCCTCGGATGTTGCGGGGCCGCTTCCGGGCGCCTACCTGCGCTTAGTGGTGGCCGACCGGTCACGGACCCGGTAACACAGTGGTGCCGGTCCTTGTAACACTCGTACACCAACCGGTAACATCGTCACGCCACATTGTCGCGGCAAGCCCGTCGCGAGAGGAGGATACACGATGAAGAAGATCGCCCTCGTTGCGCTCATCGTCGTCGCCATCGTCTGGCTTCTCAACACGTCGCTTCTGGCGCCGCCTCCCTCCGGCAATGCAAAGATCCTCGCTCATCGCGGCATCCACCAGGTTTTTTCCTCGGAAGGTCTCGACAACGACACCTGTACCGCCGAGCGCATCGAAAAGCCGCGCCACGGCTATCTCGAAAACACGATTGCCTCGATGCGCGCGGCGATGGAGAGCGGCGCGGACGTCGTCGAACTCGACGTCCACCTGACACCGGATCGCCAATTTGCCGTGTTTCACGACTGGACGCTCGACTGCCGGACGAATGGGAGCGGCGTCACCCAGGACACTCCGATGTCCGAGCTGAAGACACTGGACATCGGCTACGGCTATACGGCCGACGGCGGCAAGTCCTTCCCCTTCCGCGGCCAGGGGGCTGGCCAGATGCCGACGCTGACGGAGGTTTTCAAGGCCTTGCCCGAGGGCCGCTTCCTTATCAATTTCAAGAGCGAGCGGCGGGAGGAAGGAGCGACCCTCGCGGTCCTCCTCCGGTTCCACCCGGAGTGGCGCAAACAGGTGTTCGGCGTCTATGGCGGCACCGCTCCGACGCAGGAAACGCTCCGGCTGGTTCCGGGGCTCAGAGGCTATGATCGACAATCCACGATCGCCTGCCTTGGCCGCTATGCCGCCTATGGCTGGACCGGCATCGTACCGGACGCCTGTCGCGATACGCTGATCATCGTGCCGAGTAATTATGCAAGTTTTCTGTGGGGCTGGCCCGACCGGTTCGCGGCCCGCATGCAGGCCGCCGGCAGCGAAATCATCCTGCTTGGCCCTTACAGCGGAGGCGATTTCACCTCCGGCATCGACAGCACCGATGATCTCGCTTTCGTTCCCGAGCGCTTCTCCGGCTACGTCTGGACCAACAGGGCGGAAACAATCGCTCCCCTTCTCGGAAAGCGTCCCGGCGCAGCGACCGACCAGGCCAATCGACAGTAGCCGAAGCGCGCAACAACACATGTCGACATATGGATTCTCGCGGACTATGCCGCCTTTGCTGCTCTCGCCGCATGCTAGGCCGTTGGATGCGCATGATCACGGTTCCGCATCAGTCATCCGTCGCCAAAGCATTCCAGGAAGGCTGGTAAATCGGCTGCGGAGCTCGAACGCCGCATGACGTTGAAGTGCGTCTGACGTCCTTCCCGCTATTTCGGAAAGTCGAGCCCCATTTCGCGGAAGCGTTCCGGATCGTCGCCCCAGTTCTCGCGCACCTTGACGAACAGGAAGAGGTGCACCGGCTGCTCGAGAATTTCGGAGATTTCCTTGCGCGCGGCGGTCGAGATCGCTTTGATCGCCTCGCCGCCTTTGCCCAAGGCGATCTTCTTCTGGCTGTCCCGTTCCACGTAGATCACCTGTTCGATGCGCACGGAACCGTCCTTGCGCTCCTCCCATTTCTCCGTTTCCACGTGAGATGCATAGGGAAGCTCCTGATGCAGACGAAGGAAGAGCTTCTCGCGGGTGATCTCGGCGGCGAGCTGGCGCATCGGCAGATCGGAGATCTGATCCTCGGGATAGTACCACGGGCCTTCCGGCAGCGTCTCGGCGAGATAATCCATCACGTCTTCGCAGCCGGAACCCGTCAGCGCGGAGATCATGAAGGTGCGCTCGAACGCGACCACTTCGTTCGCAGCGGCCGCAAGCTTCAGCAAATCCTCGCGGCGAACCTGATCGACCTTGTTGAGGACGAGAACCTTCGGCTGATGTACCTCCTTCAGGCCCTCGAGGATCGCCTCCGCGTCACCCTTGATCCCGCGCTCGCTGTCGATCAGCAGCATGATCAGATCGGCGTCCTTGGTTCCGCCCCAGGCCGTGGTGACCATGGCGCGGTCGAGCCGACGCCGCGGCTTGAAGATGCCGGGCGTGTCCATGAAGACGATCTGCGCGCTGCCGTGGATCGCAATGCCGCGGATGATCGCCCGCGTCGTCTGCACCTTGTGGCTGACGATCGACACTTTCGCGCCGACAAGGCGATTGACCAATGTCGACTTGCCGGCATTCGTCGCCCCGATCAGCGCCACGAAGCCCGAGCGCGTCGGCACTGCGCCGGCGGCCGTATCCTTTTGAGTATCCGTCATGATATCCGTCAATTTCCGGCAGAGCGCTTCTGCCACACACCTTCGCGTTCCAGCAATTTCATCGCGGCGACCTGCTCGGCCCCGCGCTTGGAACGATCGACCCCCGTCTCCGGCGCGATCCCGTCGACCTCCACCGTCACGGTAAAGCGCGGATCGTGATCAGGCCCGGAACGGTCGTCCGTCCTGTATTTCGGCGCGACGCCGAATCTGGCGTGCGCCCATTCCTGCAGTTCCGTCTTGGCGTCCCGCCTGGCGCCGTCTGCGCTTGCGGCTCGATGCGTCCAATGCTCGAGCACGAAACGTCGCGCCGCGTCGAGGCCGCCATCGAGATAGATCGCGGCGATCAGCGACTCTACCACATCGGCGCGCACATTCATCATGTGCTTGCCCGTGATTTTCTTCACATCCGAGCCGGTGCGGATGAATTCGTGCAGCGAGAGCTCATCCGCCACCTTCGCGCAGCTCTCCGCGCTGACGAGCTGGTTCAGACGCACCGAGAGCTCGCCTTCGTTGGCATCGGTGAAGGTCTGGAACAGGAGTTCCGCGACGCAGAGCCCAAGCACCCGGTCACCCAGGAATTCGAGCCGCTGATAGTTGATCGCGCGGCCGCTGCGAGCGCTCGAATGCGTCAGCGCCCGGTCGAGACGTTCCTTCTCGGCGAACCGGTAACCGATCGCGGCCTCGAGCCGCGCCCGGTCCTCCCCGTTCAACGAGCGGCCCTTCATCAGTGGACGACCTTGAATAAACGATCGTAACGCAGGTTCGCCGGCCATTTCCAGATCTGCCGGAACGAGGTGTCGTTGCCGAGCGAGAAGAAGATCAGGCTGGCCCGGCCGACAAGGTTTTCAGCCGGCACGAAGCCGACGTCGAAACGGCTGTCGGCTGAGTTGTCCCGGTTGTCGCCCATCATGAAATAATGACCTGCGGGGACGATGAATTCACGGGTGTTGTCGCCGCGCGAATCGGGGAACTGGTCGAGCGTGTCGTAAGTCATGCCGTTGTCCATCGTCTCGCGATAGACAGGAACATCGCCGCCCGTGTCGTACTGATCGTCAGCGCGGAACGTGCCGTCCGGCACCCGTTCGACCGGCTTGTCGTTGACGTAGAGAATGCTGTTCCTGACCTGGATGCGGTCGCCCGGCAGGCCTACAAGGCGCTTGATATAGTCGATATCGGGATTGGGCGGGAACCGGAAGACCACGATGTCGCCCCGCTCCGGTTCGCTCGCAAAAATCCTGCCGCTGAAAAGATCCGGCGAAAAGGGCAGCGAGTATTTCGAATAGCCGTAGGCGAACTTGTTGACGAAGATATAGTCGCCGACAAGGAGCGTCGGCATCATCGAGCCGGAAGGGATCGTAAAGGGCTGAAAGAAGACGGTGCGGATGACCACGGCGAGGAGCAGCGCCTGGATGATGACCTTGACGTTCTCCCAGAGACCGCTCTGCTTCGCTTCTGTCTTTTCTGCCACGCTCAGTCTTCCTTGTCATCCTGCCCGGGGGCACCGGGCCTAACGCTTCAACGTTCGTCTGCGCCCGAACTCAAGCGCACGCCGCCCCGCAACTCGATGCTATATGTCGCGGGAATGCCGTGCTTCAAGCGACCGCGGGCCGGTCTTCGGCAAGTGCTCTAAACCGTTCCCTCGGCGGGGGCAACCGGGAGCGCCTCGATAATCACGAAAGCTTGAGCAAGCGGGAAGTCGTCGGTGATGGTCAGATGGATTGCGGCGCGGTGGCCGACCGGCAGCAATTCCTGAAGGCGCGCGGCCGCGCCACCGGTCAGCTGCATCGTCGGCTTCCCGCCAGGCAGGTTCACGACGCCCATATCTTTCCAGAACACGCCTTGAGCCAGGCCGGTGCCCAGTGCCTTGGAACAGGCCTCTTTTGCGGCGAAACGCTTGGCATAGGAGGCCGCACGATTTTTGCGGCCCTCGGATTTGGCGATCTCGATATCGGTGAAGCACCGATTGACGAAACGCTCGCCGAAGCGTTGGAGCGAGTTTTCGATGCGCCTGATATCGATCAGATCGCTGCCGATGCCGATGATCATGTCGGATGTCCAAATTTGTGCGCGCGGGCCTGCCGGCGCCGCTTCTGGAAGAGGCGGGCCGTCTGAAAGGCAAACGGGTAGAATATCAAGGCGCCCGCCACTGAAAGAGGGAGCGAGCCAATGAGCATCGGCTTGAAGACCGGGCCCCACAGGCTTGCAAAATCGAGATGTTCGATCATCCGCATGATCTCTTGGCCGCCGATCACCTGAGCGGCTTGCGGCTGCGTGAGCATCGTGCCGACCTCGTAGGAAGCCGTCAGGATGACCGGTATCGTGATGGGATTGGCGAGCAGCGTCGTGATCGCGGCTGCGATGAGATTCCCGGAAAACGCCGACGCCAGAAGGACGGCGAGAACGATATGCAGGCCGAAGAACGGCGTCAAGGACGACGCAGCACCCGCCGCCACCCCGACGGCGATCGAGTGCGGAGACGAGTTCAGCCGGAGAATTCGAAGGGCAATGTAGCGCGGAGCGCGCGTCAGCCCCTTGCGCGGCCAGAAGAAAGCGCGAAGCCTCTCGGATAGTGTGACCGGTTTTCTGCGCCTGAATAACATTATGCCGTCATGATCGCATTCGAAACCGCCGCCGGCGCAAGACGGACCGCCCGCCTTACGATGGGCGCAAGATAGGCGCCGCACACGCCGTGTGCAAGCTGCTGCATGTTTCCTTCAATCCTTGAAGACTGAGGCGTGCGGCAGATCAAAGCGTTACAGCCGCAGGACACGCAGCGTCGCAAGGCGTCAGACTGAGAGATAAGGCAAGAGAGCCATTCGTAAAACGCATAGCTCAGGCTACCGCCGGGCGCAGCAGCCATGGCGCGCCTTTCGGGCGCGCCGCATTCGCGATCAGAAGCCCCTCCGGAAAAGGCCGCGGTCGATCTGACGCTGACGGTATTCCAGGTCGATCCGGTCGACGGAGCCATTCAGATAGGCGGTCTCGCGCTCTTCGATGCTCGGAATGTGCAGGGCACGGGTGATTTTCTTCAACTGCTTGAACATGGCAAACCCCTTTCGTTCACCTCCCGATGCGAAAGATAGTTCACCAGCCGAACCACCACCAGTCCCGCGAAGCGTCGGCAGCCATGCAACGAATGCATGGCGCGGCTCATCATTGTTACGAGATGCTTATTTCTGAGGCAGATTGCACGGAAACCGGCTACTCGAAGAGGCGCTTGACCATGGATATGCTCGGCAGCTCCTTGAGCTGCGCCATCAGATGGTTGAGCTGACGCAGGTCCCAGACCTCGAGATCGAACTGCAATTCGCTGAAGTCCGCGGCGACGCGCCCCATGGAAAGCGAACGGATATTGACGTCGGTGGTCGCGATGGCCTGTGCGACCTCTGCCAGCGTGCCGGGTTCGTTCAAGGCGCTGACCGCAATCCTCGCCATGAAACGGCTGTTGTTCGCCTCGTCGAGATCCCAACGAACGTCGATCCAGCGCTCGGGCTCTTCATCGAACTTCTGCAGGATCGGCGACTGGATCGGATAGATGGTGATGCCTTTGTCCTTGTCCATGATGCCGACGATGCGATCGCCGGGAACGGCGCCGGCCGGACTGAAATGGACCTCGGCATTGCCGGAGAGGCCACGGATCGGCAGGGCTTCCGGCCCCTCCGCCTGCTCGGCGGCGGCCATTTCCTTCGACCGCTCCGGCAGCTTGAAGATCATGCCCGCGGCGCTGCGCATGTTGAACCAGCCGTCGTCGGCGCTGGGCTTCACGGTCACGCGCTCGTCCTGATGATCGGGAAACACCGCGCGCAGAACGTCGAGCGAGGAGAGTTCGCCGCGCCCGACCGCGGCGATGGCGTCCTCGACGTCCTTCTGTCCGAGCCGGTGCAGCACCGGCTTCAAAGCCTCGCGCGAGAAGGTCTTGCCCGCCCGTTCGAAGGTGCGCTCGAGGATGCGATAGCCGAGGCCGGCATATTGCTTGCGGATGGCGGCGCGCGTCGCGCGGCGGATGGCGGCCCGCGCCTTGCCCGTGACGACGATCTCTTCCCAGGCCGGCGGCGGCACCTGAATACCCGAGCGGATGATCTCCACCTCGTCACCGTTGTTGAGCCGCGTCACCAGCGGCATGATGCGACCGTTGATCTTGGCCCCGACGCAGGTGTCGCCGATATTCGTATGCACGGCATAGGCAAAGTCGATCGGGGTGGCGCCACGCGGCAGCGCTATCAGTTGCCCCTTCGGTGTGAAGCAGAAGACCTGATCCTGGAAGAGCTCGAGCTTGGTGTGCTCGAGAAACTCCTCCGGATTGTCGCCCTCGGCGAGCGATTCGATCGTGCGGCGCAGCCAGGAATAGGCATTCGATGTCGGAGTGCGCGTCAGGTCACCGGAAACGGTGTCGCGATCCTTGTAGAGTGCGTGGGCCGCGATACCGTATTCGGCGATCTCATGCATGCGCTTCGTGCGGATCTGCAGTTCGATGCGCTGGCGCGACGGGCCGATGATCGTCGTGTGAATCGATTGATAGTCGTTCTGTTTCGGGGTCGAGATGTAGTCCTTGAAGCGTCCCGGCACGACACGCCAGCGGGTGTGCACGATACCGAGCGCGCGATAGCAGGACGGGATGTCGTTGACGATGATGCGGAAGCCCCAGACATCCGAGAGCTGCTCGAAGGAGAGCGATTTCGACTGCATCTTGCGGAAAACCGAATAGGGCTTCTTCTGGCGCCCCCTGACCTGTGATTCCGTGAGCCCCTCGGCCTGAAGGAGCTCGCTCAGTTCCTCCTCGATCTTCTTGATCAGCCCCTCATTGCGCTCGGAGAGCTCCTGGAGGCGCCTGGTAACGGTCTCGTAAGCCTCCGGATTGATGTGGCGGAAGGACAGGTTCTCCAGCTCCTCGCGCATGTCCTGCATGCCCATGCGCCCTGCCAGGGGCGCATAGATGTCCATCGTCTCCTCGGAGATGCGTGCGCGCTTTTCGGCCGACATGTGGTCGAGGGTGCGCATATTGTGGAGGCGATCGGCAAGTTTGACCAGGAGCACGCGGACGTCATCCGAAATGGCGAGCAGCAGCTTCCGAAGATTTTCCGCCTGCTTGGCCTTCTTGGTGACGAGGTCGAGCTTCTTGATCTTGGTGAGGCCTTCGACCAAGGCGCCGATATCCTCGCCGAAAAGATCGTCGATCTCCTGCCGCGTCGCGGTCGTATCCTCGATCGTGTCGTGCAGCAGCGCGACGGCGATCGTGGATTCGTCCAGATGCATTTCGGTCAGGATCGCCGCCACTTCCAGGGGATGGGAGATGTAAGGATCGCCGCTTGCCCGCTTCTGCTGCCCGTGCTTCTGCATGGCGTAGACATAGGCCTTGTTCAGCAGCGCCTCGTTGACGTCGGGCTTGTATTTTTGCACGCGCTCAACGAGCTCGTATTGGCGCATCATCCGCTAGCGGCTCCGTGAAATCAGGCAAATAAAAAAGTGCGCCAATCATATGAGTGGCGCACTGCTTCGATAACACGTCGGAACGTTGTTCCGGAACGAATCTCAGTAGTCGTCGCTCTTTTCCGGAGGAACGAGGCCTTCGATGCCGGCCAGCAGTTCTTCTTCGGACATGCGGTCGAAGGTCAGCGCTTCCGGCTGGTCTTCCTCTTCGGCGGCCTCAGCGAAGGCAGGCGCTGCTTCCGTCTGGGCGAGCGATGCCGGATCGGGTTCCGGCTCGTCCACTTCCACATGCTTCTGCAGCGAGTGGATCAGGTCCTCCTTCAGGTCGCCGGGCGACAGGGTTTCATCGGCGATCTCGCGCAGTGCAACGACCGGATTCTTGTCGTTGTCGCGGTCGACCGTAATCGGGGCACCCTGGGAAACCAGGCGTGCGCGGTGGCTGGCAAGAAGGACGAGTTCGAAACGGTTTTCGACCTTGTCGATGCAGTCTTCGACGGTGACGCGGGCCATAGCCTGTCCTTTACGACTCAAGAGATGCGGCGGCATTGCCGCGGCAGGTTTAACGACGCGAAACCGGAACGTCCGCTGACATGCGGCTCCATCAGCTCCGATTTCTGGAATTAGGCGTCCGATACAATCAAAACGGCATAAGTTCAAGTTTTTCCTGCATCCGGCTCACGTCATCGCCCGGAGCATGATAAAATGCCGCGTCTGTGGAACGCTCCCATAGGGTCACAGACATTGCCTGTATTTTCGAATACGTATCCAGCAACAATTATAGATTGAAAATGTGGACGAACTGCAGCAACTGCTAAAACTAGCTATAGGCGCCGCGCCCTAGTTGGAATAATGCGTTGGCATGACCACATTATTTGCAGATAAGTGAGCTTTAATTTAATCCGCCAATTGTAAGCGTGACGCTCCGCGGGGTTGGTCCGGTCACTGTGCAGGGTACGGAAAAAGGAAGTAACGATGTTCGATCCTCGCGAGAAAATCGCTCTTTTCATCGATGGCGCCAACCTCTACGCCGCGTCGAAGAGCCTCGGCTTCGACATCGATTACCGCAAGCTGCTCAAGGCCTTCCAGAAGCGCGGCTACCTGCTCAGGGCCTACTACTACACCGCACTCATCGAGGACCAGGAATATTCGTCGATCCGCCCGCTGATCGATTGGCTGGACTATAACGGCTATAAGGTCGTGACAAAGCCCGCCAAGGAGTTCACCGATTCCCTCGGACGCCGCAAGATCAAAGGGAATATGGACATCGAGCTGGCGATCGACGCCATGGAGCAGTCCGAATCGGTCGACCATCTGGTGATCTTCTCCGGAGACGGTGATTTCACGACCCTGGTCGAAGCGTTGCAGCGCAAGGGCCGAAAGGTTTCCGTGGTCTCGACCATGTCGACGCAGCCGCCGATGATTGCCGACGACCTGCGCCGTCAGGCCGACCACTTCATCGATCTCGCGACGCTCAGAGGAGAGATCGGCCGCGAACCGTCCGAACGCGTTCAGCGCCCTGTCGAGCCGGTCGCCGACGACGTCGAGCTTTAAAGCCTGTCGGGATTTTTCCTCGTCCCTGTGCTTGTCACAGGGACCCGGCCGGACCAAGCCTTGGCTGAAAATGGCCTTTCCGCGCCGCAGACGCGGTTTCCGCCCGTATCCCGCTCCAATTCATTGGAATCGATCGCTTTCGTGGTTCAGGTCGACCCGACCTGAGATCATTGTGATCTCTTCTGCCGGATAAAGAGCAAATACCCCAAAGATCGACGCGACTCAGCCGCGCTCCTTGAGGAGCCTGTTCTTCTGCCGGTTCCAATCGCGTTCCTTGGAGGTCTCTCGCTTGTCGTGCAGCTTCTTGCCCTTGCCGAGCGCCAGTTCCAGCTTCGCCCTGCCTCGCTCATTGAAGTATATCCGGAGCGGTATCAGCGACATTCCCTCGCGGTTGACCGCACCTTGCAGACGGTTCACTTCCCTCTTCGACAGGAGCAATTTGCGGCGGCGGCGCGTCTCGTGATTGAAGCGGTTGGCCTGCAGATATTCGGGCAGGTAGGAGTTGATGAGCCAGATCTCGCCGCCTTCGTCGGTCGCGTATGATTCCGCGATATTGGCCTTTCCCTCGCGCAACGACTTGACCTCCGTGCCGGTCAGGACCAGACCGGCCTCGTAGGTGTCGACGATCTCGTAGTTGAAGCGGGCCTTGCGATTTTCCGCGACAACCTTCTTGACCGTGCGTTCGCTGCCTTTCGGTGCCATCAGTTCATCAGCCCTGCATGCCTGAGCGCCGCGTCGATAGCCGACGCGGTGGCCGGTTCAAGCGCCGACAGCAACGGCGAGCGGACAGTAAAGCTCATCCGCCCCAGACGGTTCAACGCATATTTGGCGCCGCAGACGCCCGGCTCAAGGAAGATGGCCTTGTGCAGCGGCATCAATTTGTCTTGAAGTTCCAAGGCCTTGGCATAGTTGCCGGCAAGGGTTGCCTCCTGAAATTCGGCGCACAGGCGCGGAGCGACATTGGCGGTGACGGAGATGCAGCCGACCCCGCCATGCGCATTGAAGCCGAGGGCGGTCGCATCCTCTCCCGAAAGCTGCACGAAAGCCTTGCCGCAGCCTATGCGCTGCTCGGAGACCCTCTCGATCTTTCCGGTCGCATCCTTCACGCCGATGATCGTGGGATGGGCCTTGGCCAGCGCCGCCATGGTCTCGACGCTCATGTCCACGACGGAACGGCCGGGAATGTTATAGATCACGATCGGCAGCTTCACACTTTCGGCGATCGCCGCGTAGTGGGCGAAAAGGCCCTTCTGCGTAGGCTTGTTGTAATAGGGCGTGACGACGAGGATCGCGTCCGCACCGGCCTTTTCCGCATGCTGCGCAAGCTCGATCGCTTCGATCGTGTTGTTGGACCCGGCACCGGCGATGACCGGTACGCGCCGCGCCGACGCCTCTACGCACAGTTCCACGACCTTCTTATGCTCATCGTGGGAAAGCGTCGGAGATTCACCCGTGGTGCCCACGGGCACGAGGCCGTGGCTGCCCTCTTTTATCTGCCACTCCACATGCGCGACGAAACTATCCGCATCAACCGAGCCGGCGGCGGTGAACGGCGTTACGAGTGCGGGAATGGAACCCTTGAACATACACAACTCCTGACGACCGAGGGCGCAGAATACGCTCACGCTTTGGCCGCAATCGACGGTTAAAAAACTGCCGCACCATAATCATGTGACGTGTCTGCGGCAAGCGCTGAGAGGATGCATTTCGCTTTCGTTTCCGCACAAGCGCCGCCCGTGGGCGGGACCGCAATGGGCCGCCGGGTTTCGGGGATCACGCATGCGCCGGCCGGTCAGCAGTCCGACAGATATGGCTGGGTTTTCGCTGATCGATCGGCTGTAATGGAGCGGCAATGAAGTCGAGGGATGAGGGACCACGGGGCTCGTGATGCGGCGAACAATTTTCCTGCCGGTCGCCGCCATGATCGGTGCGGGGATGCTGGCTTTTTCGGCCGACGCAGCCGAGGGCCGGATTCCTGTGCCGACGAGCAAGCCGGATGCTGCCGGCAAGATCGGCAGCATCGCAGCCGGCGAACCCTCATCTATCCTCGGCGCCAATCTGAAAAGCGGTCTCGATGCCCTCTCCGATCGGCAGCCGGAAAAGGCGATCGCCGTTCGCGACCGCATGCCGGCAGGAACGCTCGACCGCCATATCCTGGCCTGGGCGATCGCGGTGTCCGGACAGAGGGGCATTCCCTCCTTTGACATTGCCGAGGCGCAGCGGGAACTCCAGGGCTGGCCGGGCCTGAAGTCGCTGCGCTCGCATTCGGAACGGGCGCTTTACCGCGAGAACGCTCCCGCCGCCGATGTGGTCGCCGCCTTCGGCACCACCCGGCCCGAGACGGCTGAAGGGGCGATCATCCTTGCACGCGCACTTGCAGCGCTGGGGCAGAGCTCGGCGGCCGCCACGCACCTGCGCGCATTCTGGCTGAGCGAAGCCCTGGACAAGGACACTGAAACGAAGATCCTTTCCGAGTTTTCCGATCTTTTGACGACGGAAGATCACAGGCAGCGGATGGAAATGCTTCTCTACCGCGCCCGCATAGACCAGGCCGAGCGGTTCAGCGATCTCGGCAAGGCGCAATCGCTGTTCCGCGCCTGGGCCGCAGTGACCCGCGGCGGCAGCAACGCTGCCTCGCTCATCGAAGCGGTGGACGCTTCCTGGCGCAGCAGGCCTTCCTACCTCTTCATCCGCATCGAGCATTTACGCAAGCAGCAGAAATACGCCGAGGCGGCCCGGCTTCTCGACCAGATGCCGAAGGACGACGGCGCTCTCGTCAATCCCGGAGAATGGTGGGTCGAGCAACGTATCGTCAGCCGCGGCTTGCTCGACGCCGGCGACTTCCGCGGCGCCTACCGCATCGCCGCCAACCATGCGGCAAGGCGCGCCACGGACCGCGTGGACGCGGAATTCCACGCGGGCTGGTATGCGCTTCGCGGCCTTGAGGAACCCGAGACGGCGGCGCGTCACTTTCGCAGGATTCTCGAGGCATCGAGCCGGCCGATCTCCGCCTCGCGCGCCTGGTATTGGCTGGGGCGCGCCGCCGAAGCGGGCGGCCCCGGCGACGCGCGCGCGTATTTCACCAATGCGGCGCGCTACCCGGCCACCTTCTACGGGCAACTCGCCGCCGCACGCCTCGGCCAGGCGAAACTCGATATGAGCTACCCCTCGTCGACGGAGCAAGACCGCATCCGGCTGGAAGGGCGCGAAGCCGTTACGGCGATCGGCCGGCTCGAAGCTGCCGGCCACGGCTGGCGCGCCGACAGTCTTTATCGGGCGCTTGCCGAGGAACTGACCAGCCCCGGCGAACTTGCGATCCTGGCGGAGCGGGCCGAGAAGTCGGGCAATCACCAACTCTCGCTGCAGATCGGCAAGATCGCCTTCGGCCGCGGCATCGAGGTGGCTGCCCTTGCCTTTCCGATCGGGGTCATTCCGCCGAGCGCCGATATCGACGGGGCCGGCAAGGCGCTCGCCTATGCCATCGCCCGGCAGGAAAGCGCTTTCAACCCGGCCGCTGTTTCGGTGGCGAATGCCCGGGGGCTCCTGCAACTCCTTCCCGGCACGGCCAAGGCCGTCGCCAGCCGCTATGGCCTCGCCTATTCGAAGGACCGCCTGACGAGCGACGCCGGCTATAATGCGACGCTTGGTGCCCATTATCTCGGTGAACAGATCGACAGCTTCGGCGGTTCCTACATCCTCACCTTCATCGCCTATAATGCCGGCCCGCGTCGTGTTCCTGACTGGCTCGCCCGCTATGGCGATCCACGCGGAAAGCCCATCGACGAGGTCGTGGACTGGATCGAGCGCATCCCCTTCGAGGAGACGCGCAACTATGTCCAGCGGGTGATGGAGAACTACCAGGTTTATAAGTCGCGGCTGGGACAGGATACGGACATCGTTGCGGATTTGAGGTTGGGACGCCGTTTGCCTTGTGCCGGAGCGGGGGGGCAAACCGGACGGTCGCGCCCGACTGCCGGTCCCCGCGGTAGCTCTGCCGAGAGAGGATCACATCATCGTGATCCTTCGGCGGCGTCCGGCACAAAATACGATTTCGGCCATTTTCCCTTTGAAGGGATTACTTTCTCCTGAGAGGAAATGGTGAGGCCAATGAAGACCTTAGCAATTGTTGCCCTGTCGCTGGCCACGGCCATCAGCAGCGTTCCGCCCGCAGAGGCATTTCCGATCGTTCTGGCACCGAAGACGCAGGCTGCCGACGTGCAGTTGGCGCAGTTTCCGTACGAGCGCGGGGAAGCGCGCAAGGGCCGCTGCCGCGACCGGGACTGCCGGCGGATGGGCAACTGGCGCGGTTATCGCGGAAACCGCCATTACAGCAATCGCTACCATCATCGCCGCTACTACCGCGACGACGATGATGATCTCGGAGCTTTCTTTGGCGGCCTGGCCGCCGGCGCGATCGTCGGTGGCGTGTTGAGCCAACCGAGATATGCGGCTCCGAGGTATTACGGCGGCGGCAATGCACATGTGGAATGGTGCTACTCGCGCTATCGCTCGTATAGAGCCTGGGACAATACATTCCAGCCCTATAACGGTCCGCGGCGCCAGTGCTATTCACCCTATAGCTGACGCCACTGCGCGCAGACAACTAAGGCCTGTTGAGATTCAGGCCATGCGCCGCTGTGCACTGTTGGGGTGGACGGCTCCCAACGGCATCGCAATGTGCCAGAGTGAGTCGTTAAGATCTCAATCGAGGGAGACCGTCCGTGGAGCAGATTATCCGAATTGGCATGGATACGTCAAAGAGCGTTTTCCAGTTGCATGGAGTGAACGCCGCCGAGCAACCGATCCTGCGCCGGAAGCTGACGCGCAAGGAAATGGTGAAATTCTTCCAGAAGGCGGCACCGACCAGTATTGCGCTGGAAGCGTGTGGTGGTTCCCACCATTGGGCCCGACTGCTGCGTTCCTTCGGCCATGAGGTGAAATTGATCGCGCC